>NZ_LR134318.1:300000-600000 GCF_900636825.1 Pseudomonas fluorescens
GCCACGAACGGGCCGTTGCGCCGGCTCGACAAGTCGTGCAGCGCGCGGGCGACCACTTCTTTGCCCGCGCCGGTTTCGCCGAGGATCAGGACGTCCGCCTTGGTCGCCGCCAATGCGCCGATCTGTTCACGCAGGCGCAGCATCGGTGCCGAGTGGCCGACCAGTCGTGCGCTCAGTTCGTTGCGGTCGCTCAAGGCCAGACGCAGGCTGCGGTTGTCCAGCACCAGTCGGCGCAGGGCCAGGGCGCGGCGGACGCTGTCGAGCAGTGCGTCACTGGCGAAAGGCTTTTCGAGAAAGTCATACGCCCCGGCGCGCATTGCCTGGACGGCCAGCGGCACGTCACCGTGGCCGGTAATCAGCAGCACCGGCAGTTCGGGATCTTGCGCATGCAACTGGCTCAACAGCTCGAGGCCGTCCATACCTGGCATGCGAATGTCGCTGACCACCACGCCGGGCCAGTCACGCTCCAGTTGCGCGGCCAGACCTTTGGCTTCGGACAGCGGCAGGATTTTCAGACCGGCCAGATCCAGTGTCTGCCCAAGGGCCTGACGCAGGTGCGGATCGTCGTCGATCAACACCACCTGAATGCGATTGTCGATGGTCATGCACTTCGATCCTCGGACGGTTGCAGGCTGACCCCGGGCGCACCGGCGCGCAGCCGCAGGGTGATCAAGGCGCCGCCTTGCTTGTGGTTGGCGAACGACAATTCGCCACCGAAGGCGCGCATCAGGGTTTCACAAATGGCCAGCCCCAGACCCAGACCCTGGGTGCGAGTCTTGGTGGTGTAGAACGGCTCGCTCGCCCGGCCAAGCGCCTCCATGCAGAAGCCCGGGCCGTTGTCGCGAATGTACAGGTTGACGCCATCGTCGGTGGCTTCGGCACTCAGCCACAGTTTGCGCGGCGGACCTTTTTCGGTAAGGGCATCCAGCGCATTGGCGAGCAGATTGCCGAGCACCTGACGCAGCCGGGTTTCCCCGGCTTCGACCCACAGCGTGGCGGCGGGCAGGTCGCGGATCAGCTCGACTTCCATGCTGCGTCGACGTTTGGCCAGCAACGCCAGGGCATCGTCCAGTGCCGGTTGCAGGGCGACGCTTTCCGGGGCGTGGCGATCGCGCCGGGCGAAAGCGCGCAAGTGGGCAATGATCGAAGCCATGCGCCCGGTCAGTTCGCTGATCAGCTTGAGGTTGCCACGCGCATCATCGGTGCGTTGATGATCAAGCAACACTTCGGCGTTTTCGGCATAGCTGCGAATTGCCGCCAGCGGTTGATTGAGTTCGTGGCTGATGCTCGCCGACATGGTGCCCAGCGCCGACAGTTTGCCGGCCTGGACCAGATCGTCCTGTGCGCGCACCAATTCCTGCTGAGCCTGCTCACGCTCGAGTACTTCCTCTCTCAAGCGGCGGTTGAGGCCTTCGAGATCGCTGGTACGTTCCGCGACCCGGCCTTCCAGCTCCCTGCGCGCCTTGGCTTCAAACGCAATGCGCTCCAGATAATGACGGCGACGCTGCATCATCAAACCCACCAGCAACATGACCACCAACAGCGTGGCGCCACCGATCGCCACCACCGTGCGCACTGGACGGTCGATCAGCGTACGCGGGGCGAGGATGCTGACGCTCCAACCGGTCTCGGCGATGTCGTGGGTCTGGATCAACCACGCGGTTTGGCTGAGGTGCAGTGGCCGCGGGTCTCGGGTTGGATAAGGCTGGATGGCAGTGATCGCGGAGCGTTCGCTCTCGCTCAATTCGCGGGTCGAGCGGAAGCGCCATTCCGGGCGGGAGGTGAGGATTACTACACCGTTGTGGTCGGTCACCAGCAGTTGTTCCGGGGTCTTGCCCCAAAGACTTTCGGTGTGGTCGAGGTCAACCTTGATCACCAGCACGCCGATGATCTTTTCGCCGCTGCGCACGGCCGCTGCGAAGAAATATCCGCGTTTGGCCGACGTCGTGCCGAGCCCGAAGAAACGTCCGAGGCGTCCGGCCATGGCTTCGCTGAAGTACGGGCGGAAAGAGAAATTACGGCCGACGAAGCTGTCGTGTTTGTCCCAGTTCGACGCGGCCAGTGTCTGGCCGCTGGTGTCCATCAGGTACATCACTTCGGCGCCGGTCTGCGCGGCGATGTTTTTCAACAGGCGATTGGCATTGCCTTGGGTGACGCCGTCGTCCGGCGCGCCGAGCACCGCACGCAGGGCCGGCAGGTCGCCGAGAATTTGCGGCAGTACTTCATAGCGGTGCAGGGTGCCGAGAAGGTTGGCGACGTAAAGGTCGAGAGTCTGGCGATTCTGCCCGGCCAGTTCGCTGCGGTAATAGCGCTCGGCGAGATGTTCCAGCGGCCACAGCAGCGGTGCCAGGCACAGGGCCAACAGGGCGAGGCTGCGCCAGCGAGGTCTGCGGGGAAGGGTGGGTTTCATAAGCCGGTTGCGCCTGAGGTGACAGGCGCATTATGCCCGGGCTCAAGCGAAGACGTCAGCGTCCTTGAGCAGCGCGGCCGCCTGGTCCTTGGCCGAAAGCTTCGGCGCTTCGTCCAGTTGCCAGTCGATGCCCAGCGCCGGGTCGTCCCAGCGAATGCTGCGCTCGGAAGATGGGTCGTAATAATTGGTGGTTTTGTAGAGGAATTCGGCGAACTCGCTCAACACTACGAAACCATGGGCGAAACCTTCCGGCACCCACAGTTGACGATGGTTTTCCGCCGACAGACGCACTGCCACCGACTTGCCGAAATGCGGCGAGCTGCGGCGGATGTCCACCGCCACGTCGAGTACTTCACCGGCCGTCACGCGCACCAGTTTGCCCTGAGTGTTTTGCAACTGGTAATGCAGGCCGCGCAGCACGCCTTTTTGCGAGCGCGAATGATTGTCCTGCACGAATTGCGTGTCCAGACCGGTCGCTTCCTGAAACGCCTTGGCGTTGAAACTCTCGTAGAAGAATCCGCGCTCGTCACCAAAAACCTTGGGTTCGATGATCAGAACACCGGGCAGCTCGGTGGTGATTACATTCATGAGGATTTCCATAGACAAGTGTGAATGGGCGACATTCTTGCGCAAAGTGCCTGAGGGCGCGAGTGGTCCAACGCAAATAGCCGCAAACCGGCGTGCGACGGTTAGGGGTTGCGCATCCGCTGCAGCAATGGCGATATAGGCGCCTAATAAAATTTCAGGGGTCGTTTCATGCCGCTCGCCACGTTGATTCATCGCGCCAGTTTGCCCAGCCCGCAGGTGTCCGAGGCGCAGGCGCTGCAATGGCTGGCCGAACATTACGGGCTCAGCGGCACGTTACAGGCGCTGGGCAGTCAGCAGGATCTCAACTACCGCGTCGATAGCGCACGCGGGCGATTCGTGCTGAAAATCTGCCGTGGCGATTATGCTCTGGTGGAATTGCAGGCCCAGCACGCCGGGCTCAAGTATCTGGCCGAACACTCCCATGTGGCTGTGCCACGGGTGATTTCCGCGATCAATGGAGAGGATCTGTTGACGCTGGAAACCGCGGGCGAGGCGGTCCACGTGCGCCTGCTGGATTACATCGAAGGCCAGCCCCTGACCGATCTCGATCATCTTGGCCGCGACGTAGTGGCCGGGTTCGGCCGGCTCTGCGGCGAGATGGACCTGGCACTGGCCGGTTTTGACCATCCCGGTCTCGAGCGCACTTTGCAATGGGATGCACGCCACGCCAGCGCGCTGATCACCCATTTGCTGCCGGTCATCAAGGACCCGCAGCAACGTGATCTGATCGCGGTAGTTGCCGCCAATGCCGAGCGTCGACTGCAGCCGCTGCTGGACACGCTGCCGGTGCAGGCCATTCACATGGACATCACCGATGACAACGCGGTGTGGGCGCGTGATGCTCAGCGCCGTTGGCAGTTGCAAGGCGTGATCGATTTCGGTGATCTGGTACGCACGTGGCGTATCACCGATCTTTCGGTTACTTGCGCCGCGTTGTTGCATCACGCCGCTGGCGATCCGTTTGTCATCCTGCCGGCCGTGCAGGCGTACCACGCGGTCAACCCGTTGCAAGCCGAAGAGTTGCAGGCATTGTGGCCATTGATCGTGACGCGGGCGGCCGTGCTGGTGCTGAGTGGCGAGCAACAGGTCAGCATCGATCCGGGCAACACCTACAGCCGCGACAATCTCACCCACGAGTGGGAAATCTTCCGCGTGGCGACGTCGGTGCCATTGGCATTGATGGAGGCGGCGATTCTCAGCGCTGTCGGTCAGACTTTGCCAGCGATCGATAGCCACGGTTTCGCGCCGCTGTTGCCCGGTCTGGTCGGGCGCGAATTTGCGCTTATCGACCTCGGCGTCTTGAGCCCGCATTTCGAGGCCGGGAACTGGGAGCAGGACGGCATTGATCAGCGCCTGTTGACCGAAGCCGCTGCGGCGCACGGCCTGGCCGCAAGCCGTTATGGTCAATACCGATTGTCGCGCACCCGCCCGGACAGCGCGGTTGAACCGGACACCTTCGCGCTGCACGTCGAACTGCGCGTACCCGACGGCACCACGGTGGCCGCACCGTTCGCTGGCGTGCTGCATGCCGCGGCAGACGGCGCGCTGTACCTCGACGGCGCGCAACTCAGTGTGCGTCTGTGGGGCGTAACACCGACGTTGCACGACGGCGCTGCCGTTAACCAGAGTCAGACACTGGGCGCGGTGGACGGCCCGTTGCGCGTGCAGTTATGCCGCGAGCCAGCCGTACAGGCGCCGTTGTTCTGCACGCCGACGCAGGCGCCAGCATGGCAGGCAGTGTGTCCATCACCGGCGGCGCTTCTTGGCCTGGCTTGCGATGCCGAGCCGGAACTGGATGCGCAAACCTTGCTCGAACGCCGGGACGCCAGTTTTGCCCGCACGCAAAAACACTATTACGTCGATCCGCCGCGCATCGAACGCGGCTGGCGCAATCATCTGATCGACATGCAAGGCCGTTCCTATCTCGACATGCTCAACAATGTTGCGGTGCTGGGCCACGGCCACCCGCGCATGGCCGCCGTTGCTGCGCGGCAGTGGTCGCTGCTCAACACCAACTCACGTTTCAACTACGCGGCGGTGGCGGAGTTTTCCGAGCGATTGCTGAAGCTGGCGCCGGAGGGGATGGATCGCGTGTTTCTGGTCAATAGCGGCAGCGAGGCCAATGACTTGGCGATTCGGCTGGCGTGGGCCTACAGCGGCGGGCGCGACATGATCAGCGTGCTCGAGGCCTACCATGGCTGGACGGTCGGCGCTGATGCGGTGTCGACCTCGATCGCCGACAACCCGAAAGCCCTGGAGAGCCGTCCGGACTGGGTGCATCCAGTGACGGCCCCGAATACCTATCGCGGCGAATTCCGTGGCCTCGATTCGGCGCCGGATTACATGCGCAGTGTGCAGCATCATTTGCAACGGCTCGCCGAGCAAAAGCGCCAACTCGCCGGGTTCATCTGCGAGCCGGTGTACGGCAACGCCGGCGGTATTTCATTGCCGCCGGGCTATCTGCAACAGGTTTATTCCCTCATCCGCGCGCAGGGCGGGGTCTGCATCGCAGACGAAGTGCAGGTCGGTTACGGCCGTATGGGGAAATTCTTCTGGGGTTTCGAAGATCAAGGCGTGGTGCCAGACATCATCACCATGGCCAAGGGCATGGGCAACGGCCAGCCGCTGGGCGCGGTGATTACTCGCCGGGAAATTGCCGAGGCGCTGGAAGCCGAGGGCTACTTCTTTTCCTCGGCGGGCGGCAGTCCGGTGAGCTGCCAGATCGGCATGGCGGTGCTGGATGTGATGGAGGAGGAAAAGCTCTGGGAAAACGCGCAAGTGGTCGGCGGCCACTTCAAGGCGCGCCTCGAAGGTTTGATCGATAAACATCCGCTGGTGGGCGCGGTGCATGGTTCAGGTTTCTATCTGGGGCTTGAATTGATCCGTAATCGCCAGACGCTGGAACCGGCGACCGAAGAGACTGCTTTGCTGTGCGATCGCTTGCGCGAACTGGGAATCTTCATGCAGCCGACAGGCGATGATCTCAACATTCTGAAGATCAAACCGCCGATGGTGACGTCGCGCGGCAGCGTGGATTTCTTCGTCGATATTCTTGATCGGGTGCTCGAAGAAGGGCTGTAGTCATCCGCATAGGTAAATGTGCGGCGTTAGTTCGATTTGTATCGGGTTTAATAAACAATATTTAGACAGAATGCATTTTTTCGGATTCTAAATACGATATTTATCGGTTATAAAGTCGCCATCGCTTTAAAAGCCTTCGACGGTTCCCAGGAGTCCTGATTTCATGACCACTTTGAAGAGTACACCGCGCGCTGACGGTTTCTACATGCCAGCCGAATGGGCGCCGCAGACGCAGATCTGGATGATCTGGCCAGAGCGTCCGGACAACTGGCGTCTGGGTGGCAAACCGGCGCAAGCCGCTCACGCCGCTGTGGCCAAAGCCATCGCCCGTTTCGAACCGGTGACCGTTGCGGTCTCCGCCGGCCAATACGAAAACGCCCGTGCACGTCTCGATGTGCCGAATATTCGTGTGGTGGAAATGTCCAGCGACGACGCTTGGGTTCGCGACAGTGGCCCGACGTTTGTCATCAACAACAACGGTGAACTACGCGGTGTGAATTGGGATTTCAATGCCTGGGGCGGCTTCGATGGCGGCTTGTACGCGCCTTGGAATCGCGACTCGCAGGTCGGTGGCAAGATCTTGGAGATCGAGCGCACCCCGCGTTACCGCACCGAAGGTTTTGTGCTCGAAGGTGGCTCGATTCACGTCGATGGCGAAGGCACGCTGATCACCACCGAAGAATGCCTGCTCAACCGCAATCGCAACCCGCATCTGAGCCGCGAGCAGATTGAAGCGGTACTCAGCGCCAATCTGTCTGTGGATAAGATCATCTGGCTGCCGGACGGTTTATTCAACGACGAGACCGACGGCCATGTGGATAACTTCTGCTGCTATGTGCGCCCGGGCGAAGTACTGCTGGCCTGGACTGACGATCCGCAGGATCCGAACTACCCACGCTGCCAGGCCGCGATGAACGTGGTGCAAAGCAGCACCGACGCCAAGGGTCGCCCGTTCACGGTGCATAAAATGCCGATTCCGGGGCCGCTGTACGCGACCGAAGAAGAATGTGCGGGTGTCGATCCGGTCGACGGCTCGCAGGAGCGCAATCCGTCTGTGCGTCTGGCCGGTTCTTACGTGAATTTCCTGATCGTCAACGGCGGCATCATCGCGCCAAGCTTCGACGATCCGATGGATGCTCCGGCCAAGGAAATCCTGCAGAAGCTGTTCCCGCAGCACGAAGTGGTGATGGTGCCGGGGCGCGAACTGTTACTGGGTGGCGGCAATATCCACTGCCTTACCCAACAGCAGCCAGCGCCGCACAAAGAGTGAGTTGAGTCGTAACAGACTGAACGGGTTGATAAATCCGCCAGGCAAATGATTTCTTCGCTCGACATTGCCAGAAGCCCGCAGCCCGTCAGGACTGCGGGCTTCTTTGTATCCACTTGTCGACAAACGCGGTGTATTGGCATAGCTCTTGTATTCATCACCCCGCACTAGGGACGGGAAAGAACCTCAACAGTTCTGTCATAAACCTTGGATAACGTAGCCGCTCACGAATGGGGAGAGAGCGCTGAGATGAACGCCGAAATGAACGTAGTCAGCGAGCGGACTTTGCATCCCATGGCCGTCAACGGCGAATCGCTCCATAGGGTTGCGCACTGGTTGAAATCCAATGGAACGCGTCAGATCAGGGAACCTGATCCGCGCCGGATGATGATCGAGCGCTACCCCGCTGGCCTGTTCAGCGAAGCCGAACTGGAAGCGTTGTGGGATGTGATGGAAGGATAAGAAGAACAACAGGGATTGGTAAAAGCGCTGCCGGGATGGCGGCGCTTTTTTTATGCACGGATAAACACACATCACCAGTCATTGTGGGAGCGAGCCTGCTCCCACAGGTTTTTGCAGATATAGAAGGCGTCTGCTGCCAATCAAGATAAAACTCCCTGCATAAGCGCTGCTTTCTGCAATCGCCCGGCAGAAAATTTAAGTTTCTTAGACGTTTTTTGCCTATTTAAAGACGATTCTTGAAATTGACACATTATTGAAGGCGCGGCTACGATTCGGCCCAACGCCTGTGGCTAACCGCCATGACTCAAAATAAGGAGCAGGCCCGCTGTGACATTAATGTCGGCGGGTCTTTTTGTTTCGGGGTGAAAAGAAGAGTGCAAAAGCGCCGTTTCAGCCGTTCGACACAGCGCGTTTCAACCCGTAATAAGGAAAACAAAATGTTGAACAAGCGTATCAGTCTGATCGCACTGGGGATGTTGAGTGCAACACAGGCCATGGCTAACGACCAGGCCGATTCCAAGGGTTTCGTTGAAGACAGCAGCCTGAAAGTGCTGTTGCGTAACGCCTACATCAATCGTGATTACAAAGACGGCAACGACGACAAGGCCGAGTGGGGCCAAGCGGCCATCGGCACGTTCTCGTCGGGCTTCACTCAAGGCACCGTAGGCGTGGGTGTGGACGCCTTCGGTCTGTACGCACTGCGTCTGGATGGCGGCCAAGGTCGCATCGGCGCTGGTGGCATCGACTTCTTCAAGCGGGAGAATGACGGTAGCGCGGCGCATGACCTGGCCAAGGGCGGCGCGGCGGTAAAATTCCGCGTCTCCAATACCGTGCTGACCTACGGTGATCAGATGCCGGCCCTGCCGGTGCTGAGCTACGACAACGTGCGTCTGCTGCCGGAAAGCTACACCGGCACTTTGATCACTTCCCGTGAGATCAAAGGTCTGGAACTGAACGCCGGTCGTTTCACTGCCGAATCGCGCAAAAGCGATGAAGGTCGTGACAGCGGCGGTCTGAAGTCGATCAACGTGTTGGGCGGCAGCTACCAGTTCACCGAAAACTTCAAAGGTGCGTTGTACGCGTCGGACGTCGAAGACGTGTTGAAGAAGCAATACGTGAACGCCAACTATGTATTGCCGTTCAACAAGGATCAGTCGCTGACCTTGGATTTCAACGGTTATCGCACCAAGCTGGACAATTCCTACGTCCGCGAAAACGGTGTCACTGGCGACGACAACAAGATCTGGAGCCTGGCCGCGACTTTCGCTACCGGCCCACACTCGTTCACCGTGGCGCATCAGCGTTCTACCGGCGACAGCAACCTGGGTTATGCCTACGGCGGCTATCAGAAAGATCAGGGTCGTGTCGGCGACGGTGGCAACTCCATCTACCTGGCTAACTCTTACTGGTCGGACTTCAACGCTGAAGACGAACGCAGCTGGCAGCTGGGCTACGGCCTGGACTTCGGCGCCTTTGGCGTGCCGGGTCTGAGCTACAACTTCGCTTACGTGCGTGGCGATAACATCACCACTTCCACCAGCGAAGGCGGGACCGAGCGCGAAATTTTCAACCAGGTCAAATACGTCGTGCAAAGTGGCCCGGCCAAAGACCTCAGCGTGAAACTGCGTAGCTCGATCCTGCGTGTATCGCAGAAGTCCAGCGAGTACAACGTCAGCGGTAACGAACTGCGCGTGTTCGTGGATTACCCGATCAACATCTTCTGATGCCTGATCGAGTGTAAGAAATGTGAGAAAAGCCCCGACTGGTTCGGGGTTTTTTTTCGACGGTTTTTTGCTCGAAACCAGAAAAAACCTGTGTTTTTGTAATGTAAAAGTTGTTTTCAGGGCGCTTCGAGTGTCGTTTCAAACAGGGCTTCAAATGCCTGAAATTCTTTCTCATGGACGCAAATTCTCCACCTAATAGATTAGGCCGCTCAATGCAGCGGAGAATCTGGTAATGATCGTTTTGAACAGAGAAGTGGGCGAATCGCTACGGCGCGACAAATATGTCAACGTCCAGGGTGGTGACTTCAATCTCTACGGTCATTTTGCCGACTTCGTCAGACTGACCAAGAGTTGGGAAAATATGGAACCTGACAGTTATTACGGTCAGGCCGAAGCTGGCATGCGCTACCGCCGCTACAGCGACTTCGAGTACAACCCGAAGACGCGTGAGTTAAAGCAACTCGAGCACCGCGCGTATGTGCAATCAAAAGAAAACAACGCCTATGTCGGTGGTCTGGTGCGGCACTTCCAGGACTTCTCTGAGGAAGTGATCAGTTCGCCAGTGATGCGCAGCCTGATCGACACCGATTTTGAAGTGTACAAAAGCGTGCTGCCGGAAGAGCTGCACGATGAAATCTGGCAATGCCAGATTCATCAGATCCGAATCGAGATCAAACCGGGCAAGCAACTTGAAATCACCCCTGAAGGCATTCACTGCGACGGCTATCCGTTCAGCGGCGTGCACTTCTGGGGGCGCAACAACGTCGCGGGTGCGGAGAGCCGTTTGTACGATATTCACAAGCACCAGCTGGCGGCGACTACGTACGAAGAAATTCTCGACACCACCTACTTCCTCGACCGCGACATGCGCCACTACGTGACCCCGGCGCGCAACACCCATACCCATGCGATGGCCTATCGGCAGATTCTGGCTATTTCCTTCTCGCGGCCCGGGACCGCTTTCGACATTGTTCGCTAATCAGATCACCCCAATCGATGGCGTCGAATGCTCGACGCCAGTGGTGCTGCGCCGCGCCACGGCCAAGGATGCGCAACGCATGGAGCGCTTCTTCCGCCAGTTCGACGAAGTGTCCTTCTGCGAATGGCAGGACGCCAAGTGCCTGCGCGGCGTGTTGATCCAGAAAACCACGACGGCCTATCTCGCCTTCGACGTCGCCGGCGAAATCGTCGGCGCGGTGCTGGGTGGCATGCTCGGCAGTCGCGGCACGATCAATCATCTGGCCGTCAGCCCGCGCTATCGCAGCCAAGGGGTCGGTCAACGTCTGGTTGAAGCGGCGTCATCCGACATGAAGCGCGTCGGTGTGTTGCGGATGTTTCTGTTCGTCGACGATGCTAACCTCGCGGGCCAGCGTTTTTGGACTGCCCAAGGTTTTTGCGAGCCCCATGGCGAACGGACATTTGAGAGGGATCTATGAATGAAAGGTCCGGCAGTGCGCCGCTGATGGTCACCCATCAGCCGTCGCGCACGTTTGCCGAAGCCAGCCCGGTGGTCGCCGGCTACTTCACGGTGTCATTCGTGTTCGGGCTGATGGCCGTCAACGCCGGGTTGCCGATGTGGCTGCCGGTGGCGATGTGCTTGTTCGTGTATGCCGGCGCATCGCAATTCGCCGCGCTGGCGCTGATCTCCAGCGGTGCCTCGTTGACCACCATTGTGCTGACCACGTTTCTGATCAACGCGCGGCACATGCTGATGTCGGTGTACATGGCCAAGGCCCTGCGCGCGCTGGGTTTGAGCCGCATGGAGCGTTGGGCGTACGCCGGTGGCCTGACCGATGAATCCTTTGCGTTCCACAGCGTCAAGCTCGGCACCGGCGCACCAGTCAACGTGCGCTATCTGATCGGTTTCAACCTGTTCTGCCACACCTCGTGGGTGCTCGGCGGTTTGCTTGGCGCGGTCTGCGCGCAGTACGCGGCGCACCTGATCAAATATCAGCTCGACTACGCACTGACGGCGATGATGCTCTACGTGCTGGTGTCGCTGTGCAACACGCGCAACAAACTCATCGCCGCCGGGGCCGCGGTGATTTGCATGGGCGCACTGAGCCTGGTCGGCAGCTCGCCATTCAACGTATTCATCGCCACGTTTGTGGGCTGCGGAGTGGGTGTATGCCTGACCAAACGTTCCTGATTCTGGTGGTCGCGCTGATGATGGCCGTGACCTTCCTGCCTCGCGCATTGCCGCTGCAGGTCAACACCGAACACTGGCCGCCGTTTATCGCGCGGGCGCTCGAATATCTGCCAGTGGCGATCGTTGCTGCCATCAGCCTGACACCCTTGTTAGTCAAGGACCGGCAGATACAGCTCGATCGCCCGGAATTCTATGCCGCGATTCCGACGCTGTTATGTGCGTATTTCAGCAAAAACCTCTTTCTCAGTGTGGCGGTTGGGACGGCTGCGTACATTGCGCTCGGCTCGTTCATGTAACGGCAGATCGACAACGTCGCTCAACGCCTGGCTCGACAAATCCGGATTGTTCACCGCCAGTCGCACTTCGAGGAAATCCTCGAAACCAGGGAAAATCGTCAGGCCGTTCTTTTGCGCGGCCTCACGGGACACCATGCCAACCGCGTCCATTTGCGTGATCAGCGACAGCGTCAACGTTTCACTGCACGAATAAACCATGCGCTGGCCGTTCTCGTGATTGCCCAGCCCCGCGTCGAGAAAACGCAAAAAGCTGTGGGAATACGGACAATCTTCCGCAGGACGCACCTGAAACTTGTTGCCCAGCAACGTCAGAGGATCGTTCTCCTGCCCGCAATGCGCGCCAACCACCTGCACCTGCACATCCGGCAGGACGATGCTCGGTAACCCCGGACGCTGCGGGCCGATGAGCACGGCGAGGTCGAAATCCTCGTTCTTCAGCTTACTGAGATTCTCCATCGACTCGGCGTAGCTGAATTCCATCTGATAATCGGGAAACACCTCGATCAGGCGTCCGATCATGCGTCGGTTGAAGTCAGGCGACAGCGTGTTGTTCAACGCGACTTTCAACGTCCGCTGACCGGGCACTTTGAGCGCCTCGACCTTGTCTTCCATCTGTCGCGTGGCGATTAGCACTCTATCGATGTAAGGCGTGAGCTCCGTGCCTTGCGGCGTCAGCGTCAGCCCCTTGTTGGAACGACGAAACAAGCGGAAACCGAACTGCTCTTCGACCTTGTTCAACTGCGCGGCCAACGCCTGCACGGTGAGGCACGAATGCTCGGCTGCGGCCGACAGCGAGCCGGTCTGCACGATGCGCATGAGGTTGCGTAAAGTTCTGCTATCCATGGGTAATGCCCTCTGAAGTGGGCTGGGTATTGTTGTTTACGAGACTGCCGGTCCGGCGCCATATGCTGGCTATATTCCTGTACCTGAGCATAGTTGTCGCGGGTTTAGTAGCGAATTGATTCCCCCGCCGATGGTTGGAGGCTGACATAGGATCGGGTTTTTTGGTGACGTGGGGGTGATGGAGGTCAAGAAAGCCGATGTGTCGAGTGCGACTGAACGAGTTTTTACGCGCAGGGATTACAGCATTTCGAGTTTTTTCCCACACTGATACGTCGCTGTTTTGTATCTCTGCCGGAAGCGTCCTATCGAAAAAAGCGAAGGGGCTGATTTACCGCCAAAGCAAAAGTCGCTGGAATATCAGGCAGTTATTTCGGGACTTTTAGTCCGAAGCGATGGATATCCAGGCAATGCCGGCATCCGCGAAGCTAGCGAGTCGATGCCATGGGTTTGGAGGTAAGCAGGGCGTTGCCCGATCAAAAAAACTGGAAAGACCTAGGGTTGCCGGACATTCGAGATATTGACCCAGAGCTACTGATTTCTTCGGTGAGTGAATTACCGAGCGCATCGTGCCTGAAGGCAGCGTGGGAGCAAGTTGCCAGAGGGTTTGGACTCGATCACGGTCGAGACGCTGTTCTGATCGAAACGCCCTATGCGCCGTGAAGATTTGCTTCATGCGGTGGAAAAACGCCCGAATGCGCGTGAGCGGTTCACCTTATTTGCGCGAGATACCCTGACGAAACCCTTTGAGATATGGAAGGTTCGCTACGACGACGCTTCGTTTCGACTTTCCTTCATCGGGGCTTACGAAACTAAATATCAGATGCTGGTAGTGATCCACATTGAGCGCGGTAACGTACTGTGGAATTTCATGAACTGCGACAGGAAAGGCTTGAACAAGCATCGCCGTGGTGAACTGCTATATCAGCGTTATGAATAGCAAAAAACGAAAAGGGCAGCCGCTTGAGGCTGCCCTTTTCATGTATGTCGCTTGATATTGTGCTCCCTCAAGCAGGGGAGAAGAGGTCTCACCCGAGCGTTGATTTTCAGGTCATCAACGGGGTTCCTAACGCCGACTATAGCCACCTGAAGGCAATCGGTTTCGCGCTCTTGGGCCCGATTTTGTGCTGGGACCACTGAGGTGTCAACCCGAGGTTTTTGAATAGTAAATCCGCATGCGAACCATTCAATTGAATCTCTACATATTTGTACTAAGCTGAATTTGCTGTTCAGCCACGAAGGATTAGACATGCCGACCTCTTCCACAGCCCTCACGCCCCATGAACAACTCGAAGCCCCCGAAGCCGGCCGCGTTGCGCTGAAGTTCTTCTTCAGCCTCATGGAGCACTGGGGCTGCAGCGCCGAGCAGCAACGCACCTTACTCGGCGGCGTCGGCAACACCACGTTCTACAAATACAAACACCTGCCGCCAAACATCCGTTTACCTCACGACACCCTTGAGCGCATTTCTTATCTCATGGGTATTCACAAGGCGTTGAGCATCATCTTCAGTAACAGCCGCGAACGCGCCTACACCTGGGTCAGCAGCCCGAACACGGCAGCACCGTTCAATGGCCAAACGGCGTTGGATTACATGCTTGCCGGGCGCGTGGTCGATATTGCTGACGTACGCCGCTATCTCGACGGAGTGCGCGGTTGAAAATCCCGGCGCTGGTCGACGTGCCATGGCCGCGGGCGTATCGCATCGTCAATAGCAGCTTCCCGCCGATTGCGCTGTTCGAAGACGTGCTCGACCCCGAAGACCTCGAAATCGCTTATGCCATCGAAGCGCTGACCAACGATCGCCTGATCGAACAGGCCGGCGTGCTCGCCCGCGTCCGCCCTGAAGATCGCCTGTCCGGCCCCGGCTCCAGCCCGGTAATGGCCGCCTTCACCCATATCGGCAAACGCAGCCGTTTCAGCGACGGTACCTTCGGCGTTTACTACGCCGCGAGCAGCCAGGCAGCGGCGATTGCCGAGACGTGTTTCCATCAAGAGCGTTTTCTTGCTGCGACGCAGCAAGCCGATCTCGAGTTGACCATGCGCACTTACGTCAATCGGGTGGTCAAGCCGCTGCATGACGTTCGCCAAGGCTTTGAAAGTCTGCATCAGCCTGACCCGCAAGCGTACGGCCCATCGCAGGCGTTTGCGCGGCAACTGCGCGAGGCTGATTCGTGGGGCTTGCTATATAACAGCGTGCGATTGGCTGGGCATGAATGTGTCGCGGCGCTTCGGCCTCCGGCGGTTTCGATTCCGAAGCAGGGGAAGCATTTGCGATATGTGTGGAGTGCGAGCGAGCGCAAAATTTCGATAGTGTTCGAGATCAATCAGGTTTGAGCGCAAAAAGCCCTCGCATTGACGAGAGGGCTTAATGTGGCGAGTTAGGTCCCATGAGAGGAAGCGTGATGTTCGAATACGCCTTGGATGTTCACGAAGAGCCGGGCAGCGTCTGGCTGACTTGTGCTGCTATTCCAGAGATGCACGCTGTCGGCGACACTCTGGGGGAGGCATTGGCTACCGCCATCGATGCGATTGAGACGGCATTTTCCATCTATGTGGATGATCGCCGGTTGATCCCAGCTGCTCACACAGGAGAGCAGGAAAACGATGTTGTGTTGCGCCTTCCTGCACTGACTGCCGCAAAAGTTGCGCTTTGGCATTCGCTATCGGAGTCAGGTGTCAGCAAAGCCGAACTGGCGCGTCGTCTTGGTGTGCAACGGCCCCAGGTCGATCGGCTAGTTGATTTCCTGCACCATTCCAAAATCGAGAATGTCGAGCGTGCATTACAGCAGTTAGGGCGGCGGATTTCTTTATCGGTGGAGGCGGCGTAGTTCGCATTGAACGTTAGAGAGATCACCGTATGAGGCGGTTCAGAGCGCAGCGTCCAAATATGACGCCGTCTCTGCATCGTTTTTGAGCGTTCACGACGGACAATCAGATAAAGTTCAGCGGCTCGGCGGCAACCTTCCCAAGCGACTTGTAAGAGGGAGAAGCGATGGACCGTGAGAAGGAACAATTTCAGCGGGATTTGCTGGACTTTGGCTGGCGCATGAAGGCGGGAAAAGCTGTGCTTGCGACAGGACAGTTAGCTTCCACTGAGTGGGCAGAACCTCATTCATAGAACGGGGCGTGCCAAATAATAAACACCCCAGAAACAACAAAGCCCCTGCATTTCTGCAGGGGCTTTGTTTTGTATGGTGCCGGCACCAGGAGTCGAACCCGGGACCTACTGATTACAAGTCAGTTGCTCTACCAACTGAGCTATACCGGCGTGTGGGCGACGATTATAGCGACTGGATAATTTCTGTAAACCCCTGAATTCAGACTATTTTTGCCTCCCTGAAAATTAAGCCCTGCGCAGCACATTTCGCAGCGTTTGTACCGCCCGTACGGTGCGGCTGTTTTGCAGGGCCGACAGTTGCGCTTCGGCCTGTTCGGCGCGTTGCAGAGCGCTGGCCAGCTGCTGGTCGACGTCGTGTATTGGATGAGCGAAGGCGTGGCCTTTGCACAGTTGAAAGTTGTCGAGGTTGCACGGCGGGATGTCGAATGCGGGTTTTAGCTTCATGTATTCGTCGGCGAGGAACCACGTGTTGAGGCCGTCGAAGAGGATCGCTTGATAACCGGCGTCGGTGACCAGCGGTTCCCAGGTGTGGTCGCGTTCCCATGGGGTTTCGATGACGATGATCCAAGGGCGGAAGCGAGTGAAATCCATGCCGCGCAGCACGCTTTCTTCGTGGCCTTCGACGTCGATTTTCAGAAAATGGATAGATCGATCGGCAGCATACTGTTCGCAGATCGAGGTCAGCGTGCGCGACTTGACGGTGAGGCTGCGCACGTCCATCCCTTGGTCTTTATGCTGCTGGGCGACGGCCGCGTCGGCTGTGGAGAGGCCGGTATCGGCGATGGCATAGAAAGTCATTTCACCGGGCTGATCGCTAGCGATGCATTGCACATTGGCATCGCGCGGGCGCTGCCGGGATAGCGCGTCGTAGTAGTCCTGCATGGGCTCGACGTTAACGCCATGCCAGCCATTGTCGTAGAAGGCTTTGGTGACCGAGTCGTGATTGGGGTCGTTGGCACCGACATCGATATAGAAGCCATTTTCGATCTGCTTGAGGGCTCGCCACAAGCGGACGTCTTCGAAATTCTGTGCGTAAGAAATGAACGTCACGGTCGCTTCCTGTCGGTCTGATTGTTCTTGTCGGGGCGTGTCGGTGTCATGCTGTGGCCTTGTATAGCAAGGCTGGCGAGGCGTCGCAATTGTTCGCTTCGAACGGGTGGATTTCGGCGGTTATGTCGTTTTGATTGGCGGCTTATGCACAACGGGATAGCGTGAAACGATGTTTAGAAGAGTATTTGTAGAAATATTCGCATTTTGCTCGCAAAGCCCTGTTTTATTGGTTTTTTATCCATGCGAACAAAAAATGACCAGTCCTGTTAAGGGCCTGAAACAGGCATGGATATTGGATCCACGAATATTTCATCAACAGAGTTATCCACAGGGTGCCGTGGTTTATTCGCGTTCGGCCAATAACAGCAAGTTACGCGGCGTGAGTGGGGTTGCGCAGAAGGTCCCAAGGCGTACGACGTAGCCTTGTTCGACGAGGTAAAGTGCCCGATCGAGATTCAGCCAAAGCTCCAGCGGCCGTCGGAATAGTCCGCGCAGCAGTTCCAGGTTGCGAACTTCGGCTAACCGCTGCCAACCGGCGGTTTCCAGCGACGGCCAATCTGGTGACCCGATTGTGGATAACTGCTTCAGCGCCGCCAGATCGCGGCAGTAATCGGCGAACGGTTTATCCAGCCAGGCGCTGGGCAGAGACGGCGTCGGCAGGTATTCATCGACGCCGCGCGATTGTCGTTGCAGCAAATCAAAGGCGAGTCTGCGAGCCATCGAGGCGTTGCGCTGGCGTCGGACTCGTGCACCGGCGGTGACGGTTTCGCTCATGGGCAAGGCCAGATCTTCCCGCGAGAGCTGTAGGACCGATGCCGATGCGGGCAAGGACAATGGTTGATATTCGCGGCGATCGATCCGGTTGTAGCAGCAAGGAGCGATAGCCATTCGTTGGCAACCGGCAGCACTGGCCAGTTGCATCAGGCGAACATGCAGATCGCCACACGCGTGAAGGGCGATGGGAGTATGGGCTGCGTTCAATACGGCAGAGGCGTCCGCCGCCAGTACATCCTGTTCCACGTGCAAAGCATGCAAATGATGACGCTGACTCAAGGCCTGACCACTGGCGACCAATGCAGGATCGTACTCAACGCAAGTCAGTTGCTGCCCCGAGGCCAATACGCGCCGCCCCAAATGTCCTTTGCCGGAACACCAATCCAGCCAATGCGTCGGCTGCGAGGCGAAGGCCAAGCGACTGGCAAACGCCTCGATCTGCTGCCATTTGCGCCCCGGCACATCGACATTCAACCGATGCCCCGCAGCGCACAGCGCATGCCCTGGCAGCTCGCCAACTGCGCTCAGCTCAGCCGACAACGCCGCCAATGAAGCAAACGGCTCTGGCGCATCAGCAAGATCGGCAGGTTGGTTGTGAGCGTTTTCTGCATCTTCCAGTGAGCGTCCGCGTAGCCACGAGGCCAACTCCGGGTAGGACGCTTCCCAATCAAGCGAAAGATGAGTGAACGGTCGGGGTTTCCACAGCGCCTGATGCTTAACCAAAAAGGCATCCAGCGCGGTGAAGCGGGCGAGTAGGTCCTCGCCCGTCAACACGTAGGAAGCATCAGCGCCCTTGGCAGGCATCGACGCGCAACCAGCGCTCCAGCAGCTTGAAGCCGCGTACCAGTATGTAAGCCATCACCAGATAGAACACACCAGCGGCGAAGAAGATTTCCACCGGCAGGTAGGTGCGGGCAATGATCGTGCGTGCCATACCGGTCAGCTCCAGCAGGGTCACCGTGCTGGCCAGCGCACTGGCCTTGAGCATCAGGATCACTTCGTTGCTATAGGCCGGCAGGCCGATGCGCGCAGCCCGGGGCAAGATGATGTAGAACATCGCCTTGGGCTTTGACATCCCCAGCGCACGCGCCGCTTCGATTTCGCCCGGAGGAATCGCCTGGATCGCCCCGCGCAGAATCTCGGCGATATATGCCGCCGTGTGCAAGGTCATCGTCACCGTGGCGCACCAGAACGGATCGCGCAAATACGGCCACAACGCGCTTTGACGTACTGCGTCGAACTGCGCCAAGCCGTAGTAGACCAGGAACAATTGAACCAGCAACGGCGTGCCACGGAAAAAGAAGATGTATGCGTAGGGCAGCGACCGCACGTACCACAGCTTCGAAGAGCGGGCGATGCCCAGCGGAATCGCCAGCAACAGGCCGGCGATCACGGCGATGGCGACCAGTTCCAGGGTCAGCGTCGCGCCCTGCGCCAGTTTCGGCAGCCATTTGATGATGACTTCCCAGTTCATGAGGCGCTCCTCGCAAAGCCGCGGGCGGCGCGTTTTTCCAGGAAGTGCATGCCGGTCATCGCCAGCACTGTCAGGCCCAGGTACATGACCGCGGCGACCATATAGAAGGTGAACGGCTGTTTCGACACGGTCACGCCGATTTGTGCGTGACGCATGATCTCTTCCAGGCCGATCACCGAGACCAGCGCGGTGTCTTTCATCAGGATCATGAACAGATTGCCCAGACCGGGCAGGGCGATGCGCCACATTTGCGGCATGATCAGCCGGGTGAATATCCGCCATTTCGACAGGCCCAAGGCCTGACCGGCTTCACGGTGGCCTTTGGGAATGGCGAGGATTGCACCACGGAACACTTCTGTGGCGTAGGCGCCGAAACACAAGCCGAGAGCGATTACACCGGCGGCGAAGGCGTTGAGTTGCAGATCGGGATTACCGAAAAACTCACCGAGTGCGCGCATCAGGTTGACCGTACCGAAGTAGATCAACAATACCCAGAGCAACTCCGGGACGCCGCGCACCAATGTCGAATACGTGCCGCCAAGCCACTGCAGCGGCTTGTATGGGGAAGTCTTGGCCAAGGCGCCGAGCAGGCCGAGCACCAGGCCCAGGCACAGGGCGGTGAGGGCCAGTTGAACGGTCATCAGCGCGCCGGCAGCGAGGGCCGGGCCGAATCCGTAGAGGTCGATAATCATGGGGTTCTGTTCAAATTGCGGCAGGCAAAGTCGGGAGCCGGCGCCGTTGCATCACGGCGCCAGTCCCACAGGTCAGGATCAGTAGATGCTGAACGGGAAGTACTTGTCGTTGATCTTCTTGTAAGTGCCGTCAGCGACGATTTCTTTCAGAGCAGCATTCAACTTCTCACGCAGCGGGTCACCTTTGCGTACAGCGATGCCGATCTTGTCACTTTCCACAACCGGGTCGCCTTTGAACTCGTAGTTCTTGCCAGCGTCGGTTTTCAGCCAATCGTAGTTCGCGTACTTGTCGGCGAGGATCGCGTCGACACGACCCGAAGTCAGGTCGAGATAGGCATTTTCCTGGGTGTCATAGAGACTGACCGAGATGTCATCGCCGTAGGTGTCTTCCAGCCAGGTACCGGCCAGGGTCGCACGCTGGGTACCGATCTTTTTGCCTTCGAGCGAGTCCTTGTCGGTTTTGAAGTCGACGTTTTTCGGCGCGATGAACTGCAGTTTGTTCGAGTAGTACGGGTCGGTGAAGTCGACCGCGCCTTTGCGCTCGTCAGTGATCGACAGCGACGAGATCAGGAAGTCGAACTTCTTCGCGTTCAGGGCCGGAATGATGCCGTCCCAGTCGGAGGTGACTACGCTGCATTCGACTTTCATCTTCGCGCAGAGGGCGTCGCCGATGTCTTTGTCGAAGCCGACGACGTTGCCGCTGGCGTCTTTATTGTTGAACGGCGGGTAGGCCGCTTCGATGCCCATCTTCAGAGTTTCAGCCATGGCACCGGCGCTGAACGCCAGGGTGACGGCTGCGGCCAGGAAGACCTTTTTATAGTTCTGCATGCATGTTGCTCCGTTAGCGGTTGCTGGACATGAATTGTTTGCAGCGCGCCGAAAGCGGGTTTTCGAACACCTGCTGTGGCGATCCTTGCTCTTCTATAAGGCCTTGGTGAAGGAACACCACTTCGCTGGAGACCTG
Source organism: Pseudomonas fluorescens (assembly GCF_900636825.1). Lineage (NCBI taxonomy): Bacteria > Pseudomonadati > Pseudomonadota > Gammaproteobacteria > Pseudomonadales > Pseudomonadaceae > Pseudomonas > Pseudomonas fluorescens. The sequence continues at coordinate 320,893 of NZ_LR134318.1, forward strand.
ACGGGCGAAGCCCATTTCATGAGTTACCAGCAGCATGGTGCGGCCTTCTTCGGCCAATGCGCGGATGACACTAAGTACTTCCTGAACCATTTCCGGGTCAAGCGCGGAGGTGGGTTCGTCGAACAGAATGACCTTTGGCTGCATTGCCAGCGTGCGGGCAATCGCCGCACGTTGTTGCTGACCACCGGACAATTGCGCCGGGTAGGCGTGGCGCTTGTCGGCGATGCCAACCTTGGCCAGCAGCGCTTCGGCGACTTCGATGGCTTCGGCCTTGCTCTGGCCGAGCACGCGACGCGGTGCCTCGATGATGTTGTCGAGGATGCTCATGTGTGGCCACAGATTAAAGTTTTGAAACACAAAACCGATCTCGGAACGCAGACGGTTTATCTGCTTGCCATCGGCGGCAACCAGTTCGCCATTCTTGGCGGCTTTGAGCTTGAGTTCTTCACCAGCCACCAGAATCTGGCCTTGATGCGGGTTTTCCAACAGATTGATGCAACGGAGGAACGTGGATTTGCCGGAACCGGAGGAACCGAGGATCGAGATCACGTCGCCGTCGCGGGCGGTCAGCGAGATGCCTTTGAGCACATCGAGCTGTCCGTAGCGTTTGTGCAGGTTGCGGATTTCAAGCGCGGGCGTGGCCTCAGCCATGTGCGTTCCTCATATATGTTGCGCTCCAGCTTTTGGATGGCCGTCCTGGCGAGGCGGCCAAGCTAGCATAGCGTTTCAATGGCAGCCAACAGCGCTGCGAGCGGTTAACGGGTGGCGTGTGGCAGGTTGTCGCATCGGCGCAGCAGACTGTCGCCCCATCAACAACCGAACGGGTGTTTGATGGTGAAAACCCGCAGGTGTCGCGTAAAAAAAGGCGCGATGTTGCCAGCTTTGGCGGGGTGTTGGAAGCGCTATCCGGCCGAACGTTCACGATTCGCCCTTTTATTGTGCATCGCCGACTTTTTCCGTGTGTTTCGAGTGCGCGGATTCGTCTTGAAAGTGAGTCGCAGGGTAACGATCTGGCGGATTGCCATTAATCTCAATGACTTGCGATGATCGTCCGGTCGCGCGTAAACCCGCGGCCCGGTAGAGTTTGAAACATTTTGGCGCATTTATTGCGTGCAGAATAAGGAACAGTCCGTTGGATTCTTTTTACGAGAAGGAATTTTCAGACGGGCCGGACGCAATCGCTTTTCTTGCAAAGGTAGTTTCGATGAGCAGTATTCCAAGCTCCAATGGTCTCGAACAGGGGCTCAAACCGCGTCATGTGACCATGTTGTCGATCGCCGGTGTGATCGGCGCCGGTCTGTTCGTCGGCTCCGGCCACGCCATCGCTGCCGCCGGCCCTGCCGTGCTGCTGGCCTACGCCGCTGCGGGTACCTTGGTGGTGCTGGTCATGCGCATGCTCGGCGAAATGGCCGTTGCTTCGCCAGACACCGGGTCATTCTCGACTTATGCCGACCGTGCCATCGGACATTGGGCCGGTTTCACCATCGGCTGGCTGTATTGGTGGTTCTGGGTCCTGGTGATTCCACTCGAAGCCAACGCCGCCGCGACCATTCTGCATGCATGGTTTCCGGGTGTGGATATCTGGGCCTTCGCGTTGGTCATCACCATGCTGCTGACCGTGACCAACCTGTTCAGTGTGAAGAACTACGGCGAATTCGAGTTCTGGTTCGCGCTGGTGAAGGTGTTGGCGATCATTGGCTTCATCGGCCTCGGCCTTGCGGCAATTTTTGGCTTCCTGCCAAACAGTCAGGTCAGCGGCGTTTCGCATCTGTTCGACAGCGGCGGTTTCCTGCCAAACGGCATGGGCGCCGTTCTTGGCGCAATCCTGACCACCATGTTCTCGTTCATGGGCACCGAAATCGTCACCATCGCGGCCGCGGAGTCGAAGGATCCGGGCAAGCAAATCTCCAAAGCCACCAACTCGGTGATCTGGCGAATCGGTTTGTTCTACCTCGTTTCGATCTTCATCGTCGTGGCGCTGGTGCCATGGAATGATCCGGTACTGGCCAATCTTGGTTCCTACCAGACCGTGCTGGAGCGCATGGGCATCCCGAACGCGAAAATGATCGTCGACATCGTTGTGCTGGTCGCGGTAACCAGCTGCCTGAACTCGGCGCTGTACACCTCGTCGCGCATGCTCTTCTCCCTCGGCAAGCGCGGGGATGCGCCGGCCATGTCGACCCGCACCAACAAAAGCGGCACGCCTTACTGGGCCGTAATGTTGTCGACCGGTGCAGCGTTCCTCTGCACCTTCGCCAACTACGTTGCCCCGGCCGCGGTGTTCGAATTCCTCCTGGCCAGCTCCGGTGCGATCGCACTGTTGGTGTACCTGGTGATCGCATTCTCGCAACTGCGTATGCGCAAACAGCGCATGGCCCGCGGTGAGGAAATCGCTTTCAGCATGTGGCTGTTCCCGGGCCTGACCTACGCGGTGATCGTCTTCATCGTCGTGGCCCTGACCATCATGGCGTTCCAGGAAGCGCACCGCGTGGAGATCCTCGCGACTGGCCTGCTGAGTCTGATGGTAGTGGCTGCCGGCCTGCTGGTTGCGCGCCGTCGCAAACTGGAAAAACGCGGCGCGGTGGTGTTGAACTGATCCGCAACGCGTAATGCAAAACGGCCGCTGTCAGTGATGACTCGCGGCCGTTTTTGTTTGAGTTGCCGGTGGCGAAATATTCTGCGCTTCAGATCCGAATCAGGTTTAGTCTCGCGAGAGCATGAAGTCTCGTCTGCTTTTCTCCTCGTCGTCGAACCATTCATCCCAAGTTGTCGGCTTGAGAGATTTAACACGGTCGCTCTCGAGGTTCGCTGCTGAGTCTTCTACTTTCGGGATTTGCCCGTCCTCGCGTGAATCTGCTGTCTTCATCTGACACCCTTTTCTTGACCATGCGTGAACCTGAAGCGCAAACATTACTCGGCCTTGGGTTCACCGGCTTCCACCGACTTGCCATAAGCATCCAGCGCCACCCCGAAATCGGTGATGAACTGCGGCTCGCTCAGCCAGGCCTGGGCTTCTTCGATCGTTACGCCTTCGGCCCACATGCGGTAGTCGATCAGCATGTCGGCGGCCAGGTGGGTAGCGGCCATGCCTTCGTCATCGGCGTTTTCCATGTCCAGCAGGTCTGGATGATCGACGATGATGAACGCCAGTTCGCGCAGCAAAGTCAGCAGCATTTCGTCGCGGCTGACGGCTTCGGCGTCACGCATTTTGCTGAACATTGCCAGGATGTATTCAGGGACTGGCTCGGCGAGGTGGTCCAGATCTTCGTCCTGCTCCAGCGGCTTGCGGCCGACCATGCGGATTTGCTTGGCTTTGGCCTTGGCGCGTTTGGCGCGTTTCTGTTGTTTGTTCAGGGATGCCATGGGAACTCAGTTCTTCTGTTGGGTTTGTGCAGCGATCGCGTCGGACGCCGCCACATAGTCAGCCTGGAAGGCCGCGGATTCGATCCATGCCAGCGCGCCGGCCTCGTCGGTTTCCTGCGACCACTGGCGGTACTCGATCAGCGCGGCAAGGATGAAGTCCATCGCGCCTTCCTCGCCTTCCTGTTCGTAAACCAGCTCCAGCAGCGGGTCTTCGAGGAAGGCGGTGCACAGGGCTTGCTGGCTGATCTTCTCGGCGTCGATCATTTTCTTGAACAATTCGGTGAGGTCCACCGATTCAAAGTCGATGCGATCATCGTTCGGGTCGAGTTCGACCGGCGCTTCGGCGCGTTTGCTGCGATTCTGCTTGGCCTTCGCTTTGGCCCGTGTGGCGCGTTTTTGCTGCTTGTTGGCGGAGGCCATGATGTGTTCCATCGTGCGTTGAAAAGGGCTCAGCTGCGCGGGACTTGCCGCCCTGGCGTATCGGGGGCCAGCGCACCGGTTTGCAGCCAGGTCAGAGCGATGGGCCATAGTGTGGCTTGGTATGCGCTACGAAAAAAGGCGAAATGTCCGACTTGTCGTTCGCCGATGTCCTGCGGCTCGATGCGCAGGTGAATTTTTGCCGCGTTGCTGAAGTAGCCGAGCAGGCGTTCGATCGCCGGGATCGTGCCGTAAGGGTCGTCGCTGAGGCTGATGGCCAGGGTCTGCGCGTGGACATTGGCGAAGGGCAGGGCCCCCGCCTTTTTCATCAGTGCGCGACCGCTTGGGCGGTGCTCGTAACGCGCGGTAGGCGTGCTCCAGTCGCGAACTACGCCGGTGGGCGTGTCCTCCAGCCAACCCAGCCGTTTGCCCGGGAAATAGCCGCAGAGCAGGGCCATTAATGGCATCGCCACATGCCACTTGCCGAACATTCGCCAGCGCTGTTCTGGGGCGTAATCGCGCCAGTAAGCGAACTGCGCACCGACGGTTACCAATCGTCGGATCACCTTGCCCGACTCCGCCAGGCCTGCCGCCCAACCGCCAAAACTATGGGCGACCACATCAATTGGCTGACCGGGAAACTCCCGCTGCGCCCGTTTGAGCATCGCTTCGAAATCCAGAGCGCCCCAGTCGGTCCATGAGGCGCGCAGCCCTTTGATGGTTCCGCTGCGTGATTCACCGATGCCACGGTAGTCGTAGGTCATCACGTCGAAGCCATGGTTGAACAGATAGGCCGCGAACCGCGAGTAATGCCGACAGCGCACGGAAGTGGCGGCGTTGATAATGACTATCGGGCGTTGCGGGTCGGGCGAGGTGTGGCGCCAGATGAAGCCGCCGAGGACGACGCCGTCGTCGGCGGTTTCGTTGAAGGTAATACCTTCGCTTGCAGTCAGAACCGGTTGGCTCAATTCGGCGTCTTCCAGTTCGGTTGTGTGCTGACTGCTCATGGCGCTCGACCTCGGCGGAGAGTTGCCAACGATAGTCTCAGCGCTGTCCGAGGACAATCCAGCCGGTTTATTCAGCGGATTGGGTGAGCATGCGTTCTTCAATCAACGCCTGTTCGCGGTTCAGCTCGGCGCGTAACTCTTCTTCGCTCGGCAGTATCGTCTTGTAACTGCTGGCGAACAGTTGCTCGTTGCCTTTGAGCATCGAATAGCGTGCAACCGAATCGTTGCTCTCGGCGCTCAGGATGATGCCGACAGTCGGCTTGTCGCCCTCGCTACGCTTTAGCTCGTCGTACATGCGCACGTACATGTCCATCTGCCCGACGTCGCGGGCGCTGAGCTTGCCGCGTTTGAGGTCGATGATCACGAAGCATTTGAGCAGGTAGTTGTAGAACACCAGATCGATATAGAGGTCAACGCCGTCAGTGCTGATGCGTTGTTGCCGGGCGACAAAGGAAAAGCCTTTGCCCAGCTCAAGCAGAAAGCTCTGCAGGTGATCGATGAGGGCTTGTTCGAGGCCGCTTTCCCTGACTTTGCCCGCCGAGGGCAGGCCGAGGAATTCGAGCATGACCGGATCGCGAATGAATTCCCGTGGATTGCACTTCATCGCGTTGATGTTGGTGGTCGCTTCCTCGACCACTTCGGTTTTGTCCTGACTCATGAGAAGGCGCTCGTAATAGAGCGTCAGGATCTGCCGATCAAGGGCGCGGCTCGACCAGTTGAGGTCGGCACATTCGTTCATGTACCACAGGCGCGCTTTCTCACTTTCGACGCGTAGCAGGCGACGGTAATGGGTCCAGCTCAATTCGGAACGCACTGCGTTCCAAATTGGAAAAGACTGATAAAAGCTGCGCATGTATCGCAGATTGCGTTCATCAAAGCCCTTTCCGAATTGCTCCGTTAGGTCCTTTGCCAGCAGCGCCAGCAGTTGCTGGCCATAACCCGCACGCTGAGCGCCTTTTTGCTCGAACTCGACAATGTGCCGGCCGATCTGCCAACAAGTCTGCACTTGAATCGTATCAACCGCTCGCAGCACTTTTTGCCGCGCCTGACGAATCAACTCGCCAAGCTCCCCCAGCAATGAATCGATTTTCGGGTCTTGCGTATCAGCAGGTTTTAGCTGGCTCATCGGGTCTTCCGCGTCAGGGTGAACAGACGCAAAAGCATGACAATTGTTGCTGCTTGAGTATGTCGGGGGAGACGCTGAAGTCCGCAGGAAGAGGGGATTGCCATTGCAGGACATTGCCGAGGGTCAGCACTTTGCGGGGCAAGCGTCTGTAGTCCGTTTCGTACGCTCGGCGACAACCGTTAGCGCGAACGCGATTTGCGTTTGGTTCTGGCTGCGGGGTAGCGCGGATCAAGGAGCGGGAAACCACCCTGAATAAATCGCAGGCATAAAAAAACCCTGAATCTTGCGATTCAGGGTTTTCGGTATTTGGTGCCCAGAGACGGAATCGAACCGCCGACACGGGGATTTTCAATCCCCTGCTCTACCGACTGAGCTATCTGGGCAACGGGGCGCATTAAAAGGGTTTTTCGGATTTACGTCAACGAATTTTTTAAAATTTCTTAAATTAATTCCGTCGCTTACGATCCGACCCCCGATTTTGCGGGGTTTACTCCGCGGGCGGAACGTAGCCTTCGGCTTGGGCGTATTCCTCGCCGGAGAAGTACTTGTCCATTTCGCCCTGCAGATATTTGCGGTCGTCAGCATTCATCATGTTCAGACGTTTTTCATTGATCAGCAAAGTCTGGTGCTTCTGCCAGTCAGCCCAAGCCTTGGCGGAGACGTGATCGAAAATGTCCTGACCCTTGGCGCCCGGGAAGGGGGCGCGTTCAAGGCCTGGGAGTTGTTCTTTGTACTTGCGGCACATTACGGTGCGGGTCATGGCGACTCTCCTGCATTCAAGACGGCGGCCGCGCGTTCGAGCAAGGTTTTGACCGGGGCGGCGAGGCCCAGGCGCGGCGGGGTGGCGAGGTTATACCAGAGCCAGTCGGCCTCGGCCACGTGATGGGCGGCCTCCTGAACCTGAACCAGCCAGGGTTCAATGGACAGCTGGAAATGGCTGAACGTGTGGACCAGGCTCGGCAACGCCTGTTGCTCGCCCATGGTCAGCGAGTGTTGCGCGGCGAGATGTTGCAGATCTTCAAAGTCGTCGAGTTCCGGCAGGCTCCAGAGACCGCCCCACAACCCGCTGGAAGGGCGACGGTAAAGCAAAATTGCGCCGTCGTCGTTGGCGAGCATCGGCATCAGCGTGCGCTTCTGCGGAATGGCTTTACGTGGTTTGGGAATCGGGTAGCGGGTTTCGAGGCCGAGCATGTGCGCCTCGCAACCGCGCTCCAGCGGGCACAGCAGACAGCTCGGCTTGCTGCGGGTGCACAGCGTTGCACCGAGATCCATCATCGCCTGGGTGTAGGCGTTGACCCGGTCGTGCGGCGTAAAGCGTTCAGCGTTGGCCCACAGCTGTTTGGCCACCTTCGGTTCGCCCGGATAACCCTCTTGCGCGGTAAAACGCGCCAGAACGCGTTTGACGTTGCCATCGAGGATCGGCGCGCGCAGCCCCATGCTGATGCTCGCGATGGCGCCAGCGGTGGACAGGCCGATGCCTGGCAGATCCGTCAGCTTCTCGACGTCACGTGGAAACTCGCCACCGTACTGGCCGACTACAATTTTTGCGGTCTTCTGCAAATTGCGTGCGCGAGTGTAGTAACCCAGCCCCGTCCACAGGTGCAGTACTTCGTCTTCCGGCGCTTCGGCCAGCGCTTCGACCGTCGGCAGCGCGGCCATGAAACGGTCGAAGTAATTGAGCACTGTGCTGACCTGGGTCTGCTGCAGCATGATTTCGGACACCCACACCCGATACGGGTTGATGTTCTGCTGCCATGGCAGGTCGTGGCGGCCGTGGCGGTCGAACCAGTCCAGCACCGCCGTGGAAAACTGCTCCGCTGTCATCGCTTGAACAGCCCCTTCAATGCGTTTTTCAATTCCGGGCTGACCTTGTCACCGAGTTTTTCGTCGATTTTGTCGCTGAGCTTGTTGCCAGCCATTTTGGCGGCAACCTGACCGAGTCGATCGTTGTCGACACGGCAGGCTTTGGCGCCCAACTCAAGCGGGCCGCGGCAGCGCAGCGGCCATTCGATGCCGACGAATTTTTCCCCGACCTGACAGGCCGGGTCCGGCATGGCGCTGGTGTCGCCTTCGACAATGATGCCGACGCGATAATCCATGCCGAGCACCCGCAGGTCGATATCGCCATCACCGTTGACGGTCATGCCCGGGATGCGCACCTTCAGATCGGGGTTGCTCGCCACGCCGTTGTGGAAGGTCAGGTTGCCTTTGAGTTCTTCGAAGGGCGTGTCCTTGCCGCGCGGTTCGCCGCTGAGGGTTTTGCGGTTGAGCGTGGCGATGCCTTTGCACAGCTGCTGTTCAAGGTTGGCGTTGAGCAGCACGCCGTTGTTGATAACGAAACTGGCGTTACCGTTGAGTGTGTCGATCAATGCCTGCTGGCTGTTGCCGCTGCCGGTGACATTGCTGGTCAGCGTCACCAGGCCTTTGACGGGCGGGTTCTTGCCTTGGCTTTCGATGATTTTTTCCGCCGGGACGCGATTGAGCCGGGTCTGCAGATTCAGCACCGGTGCGCTCGGACGCACGTCGAGTGTGCCGTTGGCGACGAAACCGCCGTTGTACAGGTCGCCGCTCAGGTTGGTCAGCGTCAGCAGCCCGCCTTGGCCCGTCGCCTTGAGGGCGGCGTTCTGGATTGGCAGTTTGTCGAGCGTCAGCTGGCCGAAAGTCAGCTCGGCATCGACATCAAGTTTCGCCAGGCGCTCAACCGGCAACAAGCGCTCGGTGCTCCATGCAGTTTTGCTCGGTTTGTCCGGGAGCGGTGTGGTGCCTGCTACAGCACCCGCCTCGGTGTTGGCCACCTCGGCCTGACGCGATTGCGTGGCGCTGTTGGCTGCGGCCGATTTCGGCGGCAGGTAGCGGTCAACATTGAACGTGTCGGCCTTGAGAATCGCCCGCAGCGACTGTTTGGCGAAATCCTCGACGGCGATGCGGCCGCTGAAACTGCTGTCGTCGAGCTTCAGATTGATGTTGTCGAAAGCCAGGCTGGTCGGCGTCGCCGCGACGCGGCTGACCAGTTCGACCTTGCCAAGGCTGCCCTCTGCCATGGCAGGGAGCTGTTGGCCGATGCTGTCGATGAACTTCGCCAAATCGAATTGGGCGATGGAGATGCCACCGGTGATCTGTGGCGTTTTATCGAGGTCGTTGGCCTTCAGTTCACCAAGTGCGCGCAATTGGTTGGCAGAGATTTTGATTCCGGTCCATTCGGCGACGTTCGCAGCTTTGTCCAGCAATAACTGGCCTTGGGCCGCAAAGGTCATGGTCTTGCCTTGCAGCGGATCGCCGGCCAATTCGCCGGTCAGCTTCATGTCTTCGAACTTGTAGCGTTGCAGCGCGCGCTCGAAGCGCAGTTCGCCGTTGAGCTCGGTCCGCACGCGCAGTACCGGCTGATTGGTGCCGAGAAACGCCGTGGCCTTCACCGGAATATTCGTCGAATCGTGCACCGGGCCGGTGCTCAGCTGAATACTTTCGGCGCTGAACTGCTTGCCGGTCAGCTCATCGGTGTATTCAACCCGAGCGTTGTTGACGGTCAGGCTGTCAATGTCGAGGCGGATCGGCTGGGCCGGTTTTTCTACTGCCACGGGCGTTTGGCTGGCGGGTTCGCCCGGCGTGGCTGGCGGAGTGCTTCCCGCAGCGACCGGGACCTTGCCGATGTCTTCCCAGTTGCCGTGACCGTTCTTGTCACGGTTCAGACGAAGGTTCAGGCCTTCGACGCGCACGTCGCTCATCTGCACTTCACGGCGCAGCAGCGGCAAAACACGCACGGACAGGCCGAGCATCTGCAGATCAGCGAAAGGTTCGGCAGGCTTGGCCAGAGTGGCGACGCTGGCTTCGTGCAATTCCAGGCCGAGCCACGGGAACAGGCTCCAGCCGATATCGCCATTGAGCGTCAGCTCGATATGGGCCTTGTCGCGGGCTATCTGGCGGATCTCGTCTTTGTAATCGTTGGGATCGAAGAGGTGGGTCAGGGCAAAGCCTGCCGCCACAATGATCAGCAACAGCCCGAGAAGTACCAGACCCAGGATTTTGCCGAACGCTTTCATGGGCGAGTCCTTTTAATTCAGTCGAATTCGTAATTTAGCCGGGGAGTATAGCGCTGCAAATGCCCGGTTCGGTGCGTAGTCATGTTGCCAGTAACTCCAGCAGCACATGCAAGTCCTGCTGATATTGGTAACCGGCGTCTTCAAGCGCCTCACCCATGACCGGCATGCTGACCCCGCTGGAAATGCCCGCGGTAGGAGCTGCCACAGGCTGCGATCTTTTGACCTTGCCTTTCAAAACCAGGATCAAAAGATCGCAGCGTTCCGCGGCTCCTACGGGGGCCGGGAACAGTTGACAGAAAAAAGGTGATATCAGTTTGGTTTTTCTGTCACCTGAGAATGGTAACCTTCGCCAGTTCGTCCGCCCGTCTGCGACTTAACGTCGCGCCTTCAAGGAGCTTCACCTCAAAAAACGGTCATGCCTGCGTGCATAAGGCCGAGGGTGAGCAGTGGCTGGCGAACCATACTAACAATTGGGGGATACACAATGAGCACGAGCATCACGGCGGACGGCCTCAAAGCCGACCAGCCTGCGTTCCTGTCCAAGGAACGCATCATCGCCAAGCCCGGTTTCAACCGCTGGCTGGTTCCACCGGCCGCTTTGGCCATTCACCTGTGCATCGGCATGGCCTACGGCTTCTCGGTGTTCTGGTTGCCGCTGTCCAAGGCACTCGGCGTTACCGCGCCGGTGGCTTGCGCGCCGGACATGAGCTTCATCGCACAGGTATTTTCGTCGAACTGCGACTGGCCGATCTCCATGCTCGGCTGGATCTACACGCTGTTCTTCATCTTCCTCGGCTGCTCGGCAGCGATCTGGGGTGGCTGGCTGGAACATGCCGGTCCTCGTAAAGCGGGCGTGGTCTCGGCCTTGTGCTGGTGCGGCGGTCTGCTGATTTCCGCGCTGGGTATCTATACCCACCAGATCTGGCTGATGTGGATCGGCTCCGGCGTGATCGGCGGTATCGGTCTGGGCCTGGGCTATATCTCGCCGGTTTCGACACTGATCAAGTGGTTCCCGGACAAGCGCGGCATGGCGACCGGCATGGCGATCATGGGCTTCGGTGGCGGCGCGATGGTCGGTGCACCGTTGGCGACGGCGCTGATGAGCCACTTCGCTTCGCCTGAAGGCGTGGGCGTATGGCAGAGCTTCGTGGCCATGGCGGCCATCTACTTCGTGTTCATGATTGGTGGCGCGCTGTCGTACCGCGTACCGCCAACCGGCTGGAAGCCTGAAGGCTGGACCGCACCGGCGAAGAAAGCCTCGAACGCGATGATCACCAACCGTCACGTCCACGTGAACGTAGCGTGGAAAACTCCGCAATTCCGTCTGGTCTGGCTGGTGCTGTGCCTGAACGTGTCGGCAGGTATCGGCATCCTCGGCATGGCTTCGCCACTGCTGCAGGAAGTGTTCGGCGGCAAACTGCTGGGTGTAGATGTGCCGTTCGGTCAACTCGACGCTGGCCAACTGGCCTCGATCGCGGCGATCGCAGCGGGCTTCACCGGTCTGCTGAGCCTGTTCAACATCGGTGGTCGCTTCTTCTGGGCCTCGTTCTCGGACTATCTGGGCCGCAAAAACACCTACTTCGTGTTCTTCGCACTGGGTTTTGCCTTGTACGCGTTGGTTCCGAACCTGGGTCACCTGGGCAACGTTGCGCTGTTCGTGGCGGCGTTCTGCATCATTCTGTCGATGTACGGCGGTGGTTTTGCCACGGTGCCGGCGTATCTGGCCGATCTGTTCGGTACGCAAATGGTCGGTGCGATCCACGGTCGTCTGTTGACCGCTTGGGCTGCGGCTGGCGTGCTTGGTCCGGTGCTGGTGAACTACTTGCGTGAATATCAGCTGAGCATCGGCGTTGAACGCGCTGCCGCTTACGACATCACCCTGTACATCCTCGCTGGCCTGTTGGTGCTGGGCTTCCTGTGCAACCTGATGGTGCGCCCGGTAGCCGACAAGTACTTCATGACTGACGCTGAACTGGCTGCCGAACAGGCGCTGGGCCACGACAAGGGCGCTGATGCCAACACCGTTCTGGAGTGGAAAGCCGCGCCAGGCACCAAGCCTTTGGCGATTGCTGCCTGGCTGGTGGTGGGTATTCCGTTGGCGTGGGGTGTGTGGGTGACCCTGCAGAAAACGGCGGTACTGTTTCACTAAAGCAGTGTGTGCCTGACACGTGTTGTGTCAGGCATTTTTGAGTCAAAACCAAAAGATCGCAGCCTTCGGCAGCTCCTACAGGTGTACACCGCACAATGTAGGAGCTGCCGAAGGCTGCGATCTTTTGCTTGTATGGACATGTCTACCCGCGACCGCCGGGCATTCTATCTGTCAGCCATCTCACCTCTCGTGTTTCTGTTTGCTTCCTGCGTGCCTATAATGGCTGCCTTTTTCGCCCAATGATTTTGCGGAGCTGGTGATGGCCGAACGTAAGGCGTCTGTCGAGCGCGACACTCTGGAAACCCAGATCAAAGCCTCGATCAACCTTGATGGCACCGGAAAGGCCCGATTCGATATCGGTGTTCCTTTTCTTGAGCACATGCTGGATCAGATCGCCCGTCACGGGTTGATCGACCTGGATATCGAATGCAAGGGCGATCTGCATATCGACGATCACCATACGGTGGAAGACGTCGGTATCACCCTCGGCCAGGCGTTTGCCAAAGCCATCGGCGATAAAAAAGGCATCCGTCGTTACGGTCACGCCTACGTGCCGCTCGATGAAGCGCTGTCGCGTGTCGTCATCGATTTCTCCGGCCGTCCAGGCCTGCAGATGCACGTGCCGTACACCCGCGCTACCGTCGGCGGCTTCGACGTTGACCTGTTCCAGGAATTCTTCCAGGGCTTCGTCAACCACGCGCTGGTCAGCATGCATATCGATAACCTGCGCGGCACCAACACGCACCACCAGATCGAAACCGTGTTCAAGGCTTTCGGCCGCGCGCTGCGCATGGCTGTCGAGCTGGACGAGCGCATGGCCGGGCAAATGCCATCGACCAAAGGCGTGCTGTAATGCAGACGGTTGCAGTTATCGATTACGGCATGGGCAACCTGCACTCGGTGGCCAAGGCGCTGGAACACGTCGGCGCCGGCAAGGTGCTGATCACCAGCGATGCGAATGTCATTCGCGAAGCCGACCGCGTGGTCTTCCCCGGTGTTGGTGCGATCCGCGATTGCATGGCGGAGATCCGTCGTCTCGGCTTCGACTCGCTGGTCCGTGAAGTCAGCCAGGATCGCCCGTTCCTCGGCATCTGCGTCGGCATGCAAGCCTTGCTCGACAGCAGCGAAGAGAATGGCGGGGTTGACTGCATCGGCCTGTTTCCGGGCGCGGTGAAGTTTTTCGGCAAGGATCTGCACGAAGATGGCGAGCACCTGAAAGTCCCGCACATGGGCTGGAACGAGGTGAAGCAGAAGATCAGTCACCCGCTCTGGCACGACATTCCGGACCTGGCGCGTTTCTACTTCGTGCACAGCTACTACATCGCCGCTGCCAACGCGCGGCAGGTGGTGGGCAGCGGTCATTACGGTGTCGATTTCGCTGCAGCGCTGGCCGATGGCTCGCGTTTCGCCGTGCAGTTCCACCCGGAGAAAAGCCATACCCATGGCCTGCAATTGCTGCAGAACTTCGCCGCGTGGGACGGTCGCTGGTAAATGGCTGCCAAGAAGTCCAAACCGCCGATTCTGACCCTCACTCCCGAGCAGGAGAGCGAGGCCAATCGCAAGATTCAGCGGTTCATGGAGGATCGCTTCGAGTTGGACCTCGGTTCGTTCGAAGCGGCGGAAATTCTTGAGCTGTTTACCCGCGAGATTGCTCCGCACTATTACAACAGGGCGATCTTCGATGTGCAGACCCATCTAAAAGAGCGGTTTGAAAGCATCGAAAGCGACCTGTGGGCGCTCGAAAAAAATTAGGAGCAGCGGCAAGCGTCAAGCTACCAGCTGCAAGAAACAGCCATACATGCGTGCTTGCAGCTTATAGCTTGCAGCTTGCAGCTCTTTGACGAAGGAAAAAGCATGCTGATTATTCCCGCTATCGATCTCAAGGACGGTGCCTGCGTACGTCTGCGCCAAGGCCGCATGGAAGATTCCACGGTGTTCTCCGATGACCCGGTGAGCATGGCTGCCAAGTGGGTGGAGGGCGGTTGCCGCCGTCTGCATCTGGTCGATCTGAACGGCGCTTTCGAAGGCCAGCCGGTCAACGGCGAAGTGGTCACCGCGATCGCCAAGCGCTACCCGAACCTGCCGATCCAGATCGGCGGCGGCATCCGTTCGCTGGAAACCATCGAGCATTACGTCAAAGCGGGCGTCAGCTACGTGATCATCGGCACCAAAGCGGTGAAAGATCCGGCCTTCGTCGCCGAAGCCTGCCGCGCCTTTCCGGGCAAGATCATCGTTGGTCTGGACGCCAAGGACGGTTTCGTCGCCACCGATGGCTGGGCTGAAATCAGCACCGTACAGGTGATCGATCTGGCCAAGCAGTTCGAAGCCGACGGCGTCTCGTCGATCGTTTATACCGACATCGCCAAAGACGGCATGATGCAGGGCTGCAACGTGCCGTTCACCGCTGCTCTGGCCGCTGCGACGAAGATTCCGGTGATCGCTTCCGGCGGCATCCACAATCTGGGTGACATCAAGTCGCTGCTCGACGCCAAGGCGCCGGGCATCATCGGCGCGATCACGGGTCGCGCGATTTATGAGGGCACGCTGGATGTGGCAGAAGCCCAGGCTTTCTGCGATAGCTACGCGACCAGCTCCAAGCTGTAAGCTGCGAGCTGCAAGTTAGAAGCGCGACCGCGTCCGCTCTTTCTTGCAGCTTGAAGCTTGAAGCTTGCAACTCTTAATCGGAGATTAAGCCCATGGCGTTAGCCAAGCGCATCATCCCTTGCCTGGACGTGGACAACGGCCGGGTCGTCAAGGGCGTGAAATTCGAGAACATCCGCGATGCCGGTGACCCGGTGGAAATCGCCCGTCGCTACGACGAACAGGGTGCCGACGAGATTACCTTTCTCGACATCACCGCCAGCGTCGATGGCCGCGACACCACGCTGCACACCGTTGAGCGCATGGCCAGCCAGGTGTTTATTCCGCTGACCGTCGGCGGTGGCGTGCGCACCGTGCAGGACATCCGCAATCTGCTGAATGCCGGTGCGGACAAGGTTTCGATCAACACCGCCGCCGTGTTCAACCCGGAATTCGTTGGCGAAGCCGCGCAGCATTTCGGCTCGCAGTGCATTGTCGTTGCCATCGACGCCAAGAAAGTCTCCGGCCCCGGCGAAACCCCGCGCTGGGAAATCTTCACCCACGGCGGGCGCAAGCCGACCGGTCTCGACGCAGTCGAGTGGGCGAAGAAAATGGAAGGTCTTGGCGCCGGTGAAATCCTCCTGACCAGCATGGACCAGGACGGCATGAAAAACGGCTTCGACCTCGGCGTAACCCGCGCGATCAGCGATGCGCTAGGCATTCCGGTGATCGCGTCCGGTGGCGTCGGCAATCTGCAGCACTTGGCCGACGGCATTCTCGAAGGCCATGCCAGCGCGGTGCTGGCGGCGAGTATTTTCCACTTCGGTGAATACACCGTGCAGGAAGCCAAGGCTTACATGTCGCATCGCGGCATCGTGATGCGCTAAAGCGTACAGGCCAGTGGACAGCATGGCGTGCCCAAGGCACTCTTGGGCACGCCATGGATTTCGGTAGCCCAACATGATCAAACGCCTGCTTCTTGTTCTTGCCAGCGCCTCGATGTTGTTCATCAACACGGCCCGCGCCGACACCAGTCCCGACACCGATCTGGTGCTGCTCACGGAAAACTTCCCGCCTTACAACATGGCGAAGAACGGCAAGAATTTCGCCCAGGGCGACAACATCAATGGCATTGCCACTGACATTGTTCGCGAAATGTTCCAGCGCGCCGGCCTCACTTACAGCCTGACCCTGCGTTTTCCTTGGGAGCGCGTCTACAAGCTCGCCCTGGAAAATCCTGGCTACGGTGCTTTCGTCATGGCACGCCTGCCGGATCGGGAAAGACTGTTCAAATGGGTCGGCCCGATCGGCCCGGATGACTGGATCCTCCTCGCCAAAGCTGACAGCAAGATCACTCTCGAAACCCTCAATGACGCGCTCAAATACAAGATTGGCGCCTACAAGGGCGATGCCATTGCCGAGACGTTGACGAAGCAGGGCTTGAAGCCGGTGGTGGTGCTGCGCGACCAGGACAACGCTAAGAAGCTGGTGAACGGCCAGATCGATTTGTGGGCCACGGGTGACCCGGCCGGGCGTTATCTGGCACGGCAAGATGGCGTGACGGGGCTGAAGACGGTGCTGCGTTTCAACAGCGCGGAGTTGTATCTGGCGTTGAACAGAGACGTGCCGGATGAGACAGTGAAGAAGCTACAGGCGGCGCTGGACCAGATGCGTAAGGATGGCGTGGTGGACGAGATCATGGGGCGGTATCTGTAGCGCTTGTTGAAAGATCGCAGCCTTCGGCAGCTCCTACAGTTGCAGGGTGTGCCCATGTAGGAGCTGCCGAAGGCTGCGATCTTTTCAGCGGTAAACGCCATCCTTGCCATGTGCCGCAGTCGCCGTGTTACTGCGCACACTGATCATCTGCCGAATATCAATCCACTCGATCCCCTGCGCTTTAAGCTTCGGCAATTCCTTTTCCAGCACCGCCAGCGTCTGCGGATACGGATGCCCGATCATCACCGCAGAGCCCTGCTTGTGCGCCAGATTGATCGCCGTCTGCAACTGCGTGAAGATCGCCGCCTCTGTGCGCTCGTCATCAAGGAACACATCCCGCGAAACGCTCGCCAGATCGATCTTCTGCGCCTGCTGCGCAGCGACAGTCTGGGCGCTGGTGCGGCTGTCGACGAAGAACTTGTGTCGGCGCTGCAACTCGCCCATCAACCAGGCCATCGCCAGCGGTTGCGCGGTCATGCGGCTGCCCATGTGGTTGTTGATGCCAGCGGTGTAGGGGACCATTTTGAACGCGGCGTCGAGGCGCTTTTCCAGCTCTTCGATCGGCAGTTCCGGGTGCCAGGCGTAGGGCCCGGTGGCCGGATCCATCGGCATATGCAGAATGACGATTTTGCCGGCGCGATGGGCTTCGCGAGCGAATTCGGTGGCGTGCGGGGTGTCGGGCATGATCGCCGTGGTCACCGGGCCGGGCAGGGCCAGCACGCGGCGATCCCGGGGCAGGTTCTGCCCCAGGTCATCGATGATCAGTGTCAGGTAGGCTTTGTGTGGTTTTGAGCTGGCGGGCTCCGCGTGAACAGCACCCGCCAGACAGCACATCAGAACGAAGACGAAACGCAAAGACATCCTCAGCGGCCGGATGTAATGCTCAGGCCTTTGAGCAGGCTCAGGGCCTGGGCCAATTGGTAGTCGTCATCCTGCGGCATTGCTTTGGCCTTGCTGGCAGAGCCGCTCGGTTTGTCCGCGCCACCGTTGCCATTGCCCAAGTGGCCTTGCAGATCGGCTTCCTTGAAGTACTCGCTGTCGGCTTCGTTGGTGATCTTGGCCCTGCGCACTTCGATGTCCGGAACGATGCCTTGGGCCTGAATCGAGCGGCCGTTCGGCGTGAAGTACAGCGCAGTGGTGATCTTCAGCGCGCGGTCGTTGTTCAGCGGCAGCACGGTTTGCACCGAGCCCTTGCCGAAACTGGTGGTGCCCATGACCACTGCGCGTTTCTGATCCTGCAGGGCGCCGGCGACAATTTCCGAAGCCGAGGCGCTGCCACCGTTGATCAGCACGACCATCGGCACGGCTTCGCTTTCGTCCTTGCCGGTCGCGGAGAAGCGCAACTCGGAATTGGCGATGCGGCCTTTGGTGTAGACGATCAGGCCTTTGGTGATGAAATGGTCGACCACTTCCACCGCTGATTGCAGCACGCCACCCGGGTTGTTGCGCAGATCGAGAATAATGCCGTTGAGCTTCTTGCCGTTGTCCTTGCGCAGTTTCGCCAGGGCCTTGGAGACCTCTTCGCCGGTCTTGACCTGGAACTGGGTGATGCGGATGTAGCCGTAACCGGATTCGAGCAATTGCGCCTTGACGCTCTTCACCTGAATCACTGCACGGGCCAAGGTCACGTCGAACGGCGTGCCGCCGTCGCGAACCAGCGTCAGGGTGATTTTCTGGCCGATCTTGCCGCGCATCTTGTCAACGGCTTCGGTCATGGTCTGGCCGCGGGTCGGCTGGCCGTTGATCTTGACGATGAAGTCGCCGGCCTGAATTCCGGCCTTGGATGCGGGGGTATCATCGATCGGCGAAACGACTTTGATGAAGCCGTCTTCGGCGCCGACTTCGATGCCCAAGCCGCCGAACTCACCGCTGGTGCTTTCCTGCAGCTCGGTGAAATCTTCCGGGCCGAGGTAGGCCGAGTGTGGATCGAGGTTGCTGAGCATGCCCTTGATCGCGTTTTCCAACAGGGTCTTGTCGTCCACGGGCTCGACATACGCGGCTTTGATCCGGTCCATGACCTCGGCGAAGGTGCGCAGCTCTTCCAGCGGCAACGGCGCCTTGGCGGTCGCGGCGGTGCCTGCTGGTGCCGGAGCGACAGTCGGGGCCGGTTGCGCGGCGAACGCCAGCGGCGCGCCGATCACCAGAGCGATCGTCAGGGCCAGCGAGGTGAGGCGGGACAAATGCAGCATGTCGAACGAACTCCTAATATTGGTGACTCAACGCCTATCCTTGCGCGCGGCACCATTGCGCTGGATCACTCGGGTGACCCTGCTGACGAATAGCGAAATACAGCGCTGGCGTGTCCTGACCGCCACTGTTACCGACAGTGGAAATCGACTCGCCCGCTTTGACCACATCACCCGCCGACTTCAGCAGCGTCTGGTTGTGGCCATAAAGACTGAGAAAACCGTTGCCGTGATCGAGGATCACCAGCAACCCTGCGCCGCGCAACCAATCGGCAAACACGACGCGACCGCCGTGCACGGCGTGAACCTGGCTGCCGGCGGAGGCGCTGATCATCACGCCGTCCCACTTGGTGCGGGCGTCGTCGCCACGGCTTTCACCGAAGCGTGCGAGTAATCGACCATCAACCGGCCAAGGAAGTTTTCCCCGGGTTGCAGCAAAAGGGCCACCGAAGGTCTCGCCGCTGCTCGATACCAGCGCGCCGGGGCTTGATCTGGCGGGTTTGCGTGGGGCGTCGCTGTTTTCAGCCTGCGCCTCACGCAAGCGCTTTTTTTCCGCTTCCTGCTGGGCGATCAGCGCTTTCTGCCGCGCTTCTTCTGCCTCACGAGCCTGGCGGGCCAAGGTTTCTTCAATGGTTTTAAGGACTTTAGACAGGTCTGCCTGATCCTGCTCGCGAGCGGCGAGTTTCTGATCGCGCGCTTTGACGTCGTCATTGAGCTTGGCGAGTACCTGCTGACGTTCCTTGCGGACTTTCTCGAGCGCTTCGCGCTGGGTATCGAGGTCGCTTTTCTGCACCAGCAACTGCGCCTGCTGCAGGCCGATGTCTTTTTCGACATTGGCCAGTTGGCGCAGGGTTTCGTTGAAGTTTTTCAGCTGCTCCAGGCGCGCCTGGCTCAGGTAATCGTAATAGGTCAGGGTGCGGGCGAATTTCTCGGGATTCTGCTGATTGAGCAGCAGCTTGAGATATTCCTGGCGGCCATTCTGATAGGCCGCACGGGCCTGAATCGCGATCAGTCGCTGCTGTTCAGTGCGCGCGCTCTGGAGTTTTTTTTTCTCTGCATCGAGCCGCTGCAGCTCGGATTCGCTTTTCTGCAGTTCTTTCTGCAGCGCGTCGACCTGCTTCTGCAGCTTGCCCATCTCGGTTTCAGTGCCCTTGAGCTCTTTCTGCACCCCGGATTTTTCTTCTTGCAGCTTGCCGAGGAGCTTTTTCAGCTCGGCAATATCCTGACGCGTGGCGTCCAACTGCTGTTGGGTTTGCGCGCGCTCGTCGGCAAAGGCCGGCTGGAGCAGACAGGTCAGAGCAAGGGCGATCAGGACGCGAAGCATAGGGGCGGGCGGCACCAGGGAAAGGGACGGCCTAGTATGCCCGCCCGAGGCTGCAAAAAAAACGCCCAATTGGGGCTGTGTGATAACCGGCTGGAGATACAGCTGAAAATAATCTTCGAAACCAGCACAAACCACTGTGGGAGCTGCGGTGCGACGATTCGACTTGCCAGCGATGGCGTCTGCACATTCAACATAGATGTTGGCTGTCAGATTGCTATCGCTGGCAAGTCGAATCGTCGCACCGCAGCTCCCACAGGGTTTTGCGGTGTTTTGGCGATTGGGATCAGACCAGAATCGAGGTGCCTGTCATCTCCGCCGGTTTTTCCAGGCCCAGCAGCATCAGCATGGTCGGCGCCACATCCGCCAGCACGCCGCCTTCACGCACTTTCAGGTCGCGCTTGCCGACGTAGATGAACGGCACCGGCTCGGTGGTGTGCGCGGTATGCGCCTGGTGGGTTTCTTCATCGGCCATTTTTTCGACGTTGCCGTGGTCGGCCGTGATCAGTGCTTCGCCGCCGACCTTCTCCAAGGCTTCAACGATGCGGCCCACGCAAGTGTCCAGACATTCAACAGCCTTCACGGCTGCATCGAACACGCCGCTATGGCCGACCATGTCGCCGTTGGCGTAGTTGACCACGATCACGTCGTAGCGCTGGTTTTCGATGGCGTCGACGATGCGGTCGGTCACCTCAGGCGCGCTCATTTCCGGCTGCAGGTCATACGTAGCGACTTTCGGCGACGGGATCAGAATGCGTTCTTCGCCCGGGAACGGTTCTTCGCGGCCGCCGGAAAAGAAGAAGGTCACGTGGGCGTACTTTTCGGTTTCAGCGATGCGCAGCTGGGTTTTGCCGTTTTTCGCCAGATAATCACCGAGAACGTTTTCCAGGCTGCCAGCGGCGAAGGCCGACGGCGCAGGAATACTGGCAGCGTATTGAGTGAGCATGACGAAGCCGGCCAGTTGCGGCTGGCGCGCGCGTTCGAATTCCTTGAAATCATCCTCGACGAATACTCGCGTCAGCTCGCGGGCGCGGTCGGCGCGGAAGTTCATGAACACGACGGCATCCCCGTCCTCGACTTTGACTGGCTCACCGATGGTGGTGGCTTTGACGAATTCGTCGCTTTCGCCACGGGCGTAGGCAGCTTCAAGGCCTTCCTGAGCGGTGGCGGCGTTGAACTCGCCGTGGCCATCGACGATCAGGTTGTAAGCCTGGGCCACGCGGTCCCAACGGTTGTCACGGTCCATGGCGAAGTAGCGGCCGATGATGCTGGCGATGCGGCCCTTGCCGAGCGCCTGGAATGTCGCGTCAAGCAATTCGATCGACGAGGCGGCGCTTTTTGGCGGCGTGTCGCGGCCATCGAGGAAGGCGTGCAGATAGATTTTTTCGGCGCCGCGCTTGAAGGCCAGTTCGGCCATGGCGATCAAGTGATCCTGATGGCTGTGCACGCCGCCATCGGACAGCAGGCCCATGAAGTGCACCGCTTTGCCGGCAGCCACCGCCTTGTCTACGGCAGCGCAAATGGTCGGGTTCTCGAAGAACTCGCCGTCGCGGATCGACTTGGTCACGCGGGTGAAATCCTGATACACGACGCGACCGGCGCCGAGGTTCATGTGACCGACCTCGGAGTTGCCCATCTGGCCGTCCGGCAGGCCGACGTCCATGCCGCTGCCCGAGATCAAGCCGTTCGGCACGGTGGCCCACAAGCGATCAAGAACAGGCTTCTTCGCCGCAAACACGGCGTTGGATTCGGGGCTGTCACTGTGACCGAAGCCGTCGAGAATCATCAGGACCAAAGGTTTAGGCGTCGTCGTCATGGAATCCACTCGTGGCTGATTGAAGAGGAGGGCGATGGAAAAGGGAGTTGGAGTTTAAAGCTAAGTTCCGACCGCGTCACCGCCGGACGGGGTTTGGCCGGCCATAGTGGCTGTGTATACTGGCCGACATTTTAACGCCCTGGAACCTCCTTCGATGGTTGCTCACCTGATTGAATTTGCCACTAACCACTACATTCTTGTCGGTATCTTCGTAGTACTGCTGGCTCTGTTGCTGGCGCATACGATGCAGGGCGGCGGTAAAAGCCTGAGCACTGGCGAGCTGACCGCACTGGTCAATAAAGATGCAGGCGTAGTGGTGGACATCCGCCCGGCCAAGGATTACGCCGCCGGCCACATCGTTGGCGCGGTGAACATCCCGCAAGACAAACTGGCCGCCCGTGTCGGCGAGCTGGAAAAACACAAGGCCAAGACCATCATTCTGGTCGACGCCCTGGGCCAGACTGCCGGCACCCACGCCCGCGAGCTGATGAAATCCGGCTTCACCGCCGCCAAGCTGTCCGGCGGGATTTCCAGCTGGAAAGGCGACAACCTGCCGCTGGTGAAATGATATGAGCCACGTCGTCGTCTACTCCAGCGATTACTGCCCTTACTGCTCGCGCGCCAAGCATCTGCTCGCCAGCAAAGGCGTGGCCTTCGAAGAGATCAAGGTCGATGGCAAGCCGCAGCTGCGTGCCGAAATGACCAAGAAGGCCGGACGCACGTCCGTGCCGCAGATCTGGATCGGCAGCCAGCACATTGGCGGTTGTGATGATTTATACGCCTTGGAGCGCGCGGGCAAACTCGACGCGCTGCTCAAGGCCTGAACGGCTGCACCTAAGTACAGCACTCCCTAAAAGACCCAAGATCGATAAGGATCTGAGATGACTGACCAACAGAACACTGCAGCCAGCGAAGAAGAAACCGCACCGCAATTCTCCTTGCAGCGCATCTACGTACGCGACTTGTCTTTCGAAGCCCCGAAAAGCCCGGCGATTTTCCGCCAGCAGTGGGACCCGGCAGTCGCGCTGGATCTGAACACCCGTCAGAAAGCGCTGGAAGGTGATTTCTACGAAGTCGTGCTGACCCTGTCCGTTACCGTGAAAAACGGCGAGGAAGTCGCCTTCATCGCTGAAGTGCAACAGGCCGGTATCTTCCTGATCAAGAATCTGGACGCGGCTTCGATGAGCCACACCCTGGGCGCGTTCTGCCCGAACATTCTGTTCCCGTACGCACGCGAAACCCTGGACAGCCTGGTAACTCGCGGTTCGTTCCCGGCGCTGATGCTGGCCCCGGTGAACTTCGACGCCTTGTACGCGCAGGAATTGCAGCGCATGCAGGAAAGCGGCGAGACGCCGACCGTTCAATAAACGGTTCAGGCTACAACGAAAAAAGCGCCGTAACAGGCGCTTTTTTCTTGGGCTGGAATACTCGTCTCATGTAGGAGCTGCCGCAGGCTGCGATCTTTTGATCTGGATCTTGAAAAGCAGGATCAACAGATCGCAGCCTTCGGCAGCTCCTGCAGTAGAGTCAGGAAGTGCGGATTTCCGATGTTATTTGAAGTCGTTCTGCCGCCAGGCTTCGTACACGGCGACTGCGACGGTGTTGGACAGGTTCAGGCTGCGGCAGCCTTCACGCATCGGCAGGCGCAGACGTTGTTCGGCGGGCAGGGCGTCGAGTACGTCGGCCGGCAGGCCGCGGCTTTCCGGGCCGAACAAAAACGCGTCGCCGGGCACGAACGCGGCATCGTGAAACGGTCGCGAGCCTTTGGTGGTGAACGCAAACAGCCGCGGGTTACCCAGACTCGCCAGGCAACTGGCCAGATCGGCGTGGCGTTGCAGCGTGGCGTATTCGTGGTAGTCGAGACCGGCACGGCGCAGGCGCTTGTCGTCCATCTCGAACCCCAGCGGCTCGATCAAATGCAGGTGGCAGCCACTGTTGGCGCACAGCCTGATAACGTTGCCGGTATTCGGCGGAATTTCTGGTTGAAAAAGGATGACGTGAAACATGCACGGCTCCGAAGGTAAAGATGACGCGCATTCTACGCCGCAAGCGGACTGGCGTTCGAAACTATTCCCGCGAGTGATCGGTTCCCTGGCGATTTTCGGTTTGATGGTCGGTTTGATGATCGGCCGTCTGACCACGCCTGATCCGAGTGTGCTGGAACAGGTCGAGGTCACTGAAGGCGGCCTGGTGTTGTGGTTCAACAACGAACCGAAATTGCACGGCGAAATTATCGATGGCACCGTCGCGCTGTTGTTCCAGGCCGAGGGCCGCGCGCAGAAAGGCCAGCTCAAGCTCAACGGCAAAGACGTGAACTGGCGTGTGCGCAAGAGTGATGGCGGGTTGTTGCTGACGGTGCTGGCAGCGCGACCGCTGCAAGAGGACTGGGCCGGCAGCGAGGTCGATGATCGCTGGCGGCTGAAGATCCATCTCCGGGAGCAATAAAAGCGGGAATCCCTGACCTGCCTGTATCAGGGTTCCCAAAACGGGCGGACTTCGCGTGTCGCGTCGGTCCGGTGTAAAGAGGGAACCCCCGGCCTGCCTGTACCAAGGATCCCAAAAGGGCGGCTGCATCGCTTGGCGGTGCTGCCCGGTGTAAAGAGGGGAATCCCCGGCCTGCCTGTACCAAGGTCCCCGAAACGGGTGGTGAAACGAATCACCTGTCAGAGATACTGCAGGGGGCGTGCCAGGTTTTAATCGTGACAAAAAAAATCTGATCATAAACGCGAAAGCCCCGGATTCCGGGGCCTTCGTGATTCTGCGATTCACATCTTCAGCCGGTTTTGACTGCGTTTCTGATTTCTTCGCCGTGCGCGATTGCGGGTCAAAGTGCCTTACGTTGGTGCATGAAAAAAGATCGCAGCCTGCGGCAGCTTCTACAGGGATCGGGGTAGGAGCTGCCGCAGGCTGCGATCTTTTAGCGGACAGTCAGGTGTTCAGGTCGAACTCAAGCCTCGTCGACCTCATCATCATCCCCACCATCAACCTTCATCCCCAATTCCTTGATCTTGCGCGTCAGGGTATTACGGCCCCAACCCAGCAGCACCGCCGCATCGCGGCGACGCCCCGCTGTGTGCTTGAGCGCGGTCTCGATCATGATCCGCTCAAATGCCGGCACCGCGCTGTCGAGCAAGCTCGATTGGCCGCGAGCCAGCGCCTGATCGGCCCACTGACGCAATGCCTGCTCCCAATTGGTCACCGGCGCAGAATCCTGCGGCAGGTTGAGCAGTTCCGGTGGCAGATCGCTGATATGCACTTCGCGCCCGGACGCCATCACCGTGATCCAGCGGCAGGTGTTCTCCAGCTGGCGCACGTTGCCGCCCCACGGCAGGTTTTTCAGGTATTCCTCGGTCTCGCTTTTCAGCAGCTTCGGCTCGACCGCCAGTTCCTGCGCGGCGCGGCTGAGGAAGTGCTTGGCCAGCGTCGGGATGTCTTCGCGACGATCCGACAAACGTGGAATGTGAATGCGGATGACGTTGAGGCGATGGAACAGGTCCTCACGGAATTTTCCGGCGTGCACCAGGGTTTCCAGATTCTGGTGAGTCGCGGCAATGATCCGCACATCGACTTTCACCGGCACGTGGCCGCCGACGCGGTAGAACTCGCCATCGGCCAGAACGCGCAGCAAACGGGTTTGCGTGTCTGCTGGCATGTCGCCGATTTCATCGAGGAACAGCGTGCCGCCGTCAGCCTGTTCGAAGCGCCCGCGACGCAGATTCGCTGCACCGGTGAACGCGCCTTTCTCGTGGCCGAACAGCTCGGATTCCATCAGGTCCTTGGGAATCGCCGCCATGTTCAGCGCAATGAACGGCGAGGCCGCGCGCGGGCTGTGGCGGTGCAGGGCGTGGGCGACCAGCTCTTTGCCGGTGCCGGACTCACCGTTGATCAGCACGGTGATGTTCGAATGGCTCAAGCGGCCGATGGCGCGAAACACTTCCTGCATCGCTGGCGCTTCACCGATGATTTCCGGGGTGCGGGTCAGCGCGGGGACGACTTCCAGGCCTTGTTGTTCCTGCGCGTGCTGATTGGCACGCTTGACCAGCGAGACGGCCTCATCGACGTCGAACGGCTTCGGCAGATACTCGAATGCACCGCCCTGATAAGAGGCGACCGCGCTGTCCAGATCGGAGTGAGCGGTCATGATGATGACCGGCAACCGCGGATGCTGTTCGCGAATCCGCGCGAGCAGATCCAGACCACTGGCGCCCGGCATGCGGATATCGGAAATGATCACGTCAGGTTGCTGACGGGCCAGGCGACTCATCACGCCATCGGCGCTGTCGAAGCTCTGGGTGGTCATGCCCTCTTGCTGCAAGGCCTTTTCCAGAACCCAACGGATAGAACGGTCGTCATCGACGATCCACACGGTTTCACTACGGCTCATGTCGATGTGGCTCCTTGTTCCAGTGGCAGAAAGATCGAGAACGTGGTGTGGCCTGGATGGCTGTCACACTCGATCAGGCCCTGGTGCTGGCTGATGATGTTCTGAGTGATGGCCAAGCCCAGCCCGGTACCGTCCGGGCGTCCGCTGACCATTGGGAAGAAAATGGTGTCCTGAAGTTCCGCCGGGATGCCGGGGCCGTTGTCGATGATTTCGATCTTGGTCACCAAGCGATGACGAACATGGCCAATGGTGAATTGGCGCATGGTCCGGGTGCGCAGGCTGATGCGGCCCAAGCGCAGTTCGTTCTGGCTGCTGATCGCTTGCATGGCGTTGCGCACGATATTCAACACCGCCTGAATCATTTGTTCGCGATCGATCAATACGTCGGGAATGCTCGGGTCGTAGTCGCGTACGAGCGTAATGCAGCCCTGGCTTTCAGCCTCAACCAGATGGCAAACGCGTTCGAGCACTTCATGGACGTTGCACATGGCCAGCGACGGCAGTTTGTTCGAGCCCAGCATGCGGTCGACCAGATTTCTCAGGCGGTCGGCCTCTTCAATGATCACGTTGGTGTAGTCGCGCAGACTTTCTTCCGGCAGCTCGCGGGCGAGCAGTTGCGCAGCGCCACGGATGCCACCCAGCGGATTCTTGATCTCGTGGGCGAGGCCGCGCACCAGCATCTTGCTGGTTTCCTGTTTGGACAACTGCGCCTCTTCCTTGGTGATGCGCAGCAAGCGATCTCGGGGGTGGACTTCGAGCAGCAGCAGGGTCGCGCCATTGCTGAGGATTGGCGTCACCGCATAATCCACGGTCAGGGTCTGGCCGGTCAGCGCGGTGAGCATCGCTTCGCGTTTGGTGAACGGGTGCGCCTGCTCCACCGCTTGGCGCAACGAATTGAGCGCCTCAGGGGATTCGGTGAACAGCTCGCTGATGAACTGGCCATGACTGCGCTGACCGCTGACGGCCAGCAGCATCTCCGCCGCCGGGTTCATGTACTCAAGGCGCAATTGGGCGTCGAGCAGGATCGTGGCGGTGGTCAGGTTGTCGAGCAGCAAACGGTGGATTGCGTCGCTTATGGTCATCTGGACCCCTTTTGGAGCAAGGCGTGCGCGAGAACTAAGCGCTGATACCGGGAAAATGCAAAAACCAAACCAAGGCTCCGAAAAGAAGCGTTCGACGCCTGAAACGGGCGTTTGACGCGCGTTTGTATGGCACGGAGCCAGCTCAAACGGGAAGTTTCGAACCAAAATGGGTTGGAATGTGAGTACGGTGCAGCCTGTTGCACCAATATAGTGCGCAAAGCTGAACGGCGTTAGAAGAAACGCAGGAAAGGGTTTTTCGACTCTTCGGGTTTGTCTTTGAGCGGACATTCCGGGCGAACCCCGTAATCGTCGGCAACGCACGGTTTGACCTGGCGTTTCTGCGCCAGCGAAATGCGCAACATGTGAAAGGGCTGATTGGCCGTGCGCTCGACCGTGTGCCCGTCGGCATCAAGGATTTCCACAGAAAGGTTGTGGCTGCCGCGATCAATGTTGTTCAGCGGGAACACCGGACTCAGGCCGGGCTCGCTGGTGGCTTTGCCGTCCAGCAGCAAACGATAGCGATGACCGCTTTGCAGGCCTGGTTCACTGGTGACGCTGACGATCAGCTCGCCGGCGCTGCTGCGAAGGGTCGCGTCGGGTTCAGGCACCAGGATGCGCAGCATGTCGTAACGGAAGGGCGGTGTTGCCGGTGAATCTTTTGCAGGGGTAATTGGCGCGGCGGCGCTGGGGTTGGCGGACATGCGATTGCTGGTTGCGATCGGCACGCGGTTGCCCTGAGCGTCGGTATAGGTGAAAACCTCTGCCGAAACCTGCAGCGACATCAGTGCCAGCAGGGCAATCAGGCCTGCGCGAATCAAGGCTTGTGCACTCGTTGCACGCTGAGGGCAACCGGCGCGCTCTGCTGGATGATTGTCTGACCGTCAATCACCTGCACTGCAAGTCGATGCTCGCCGCGATCAACGTTAACTAACTGCAGAATGGGCACGTTGCTCGGCTGGCCATAGGGCATGTCATCCAGGACCAGTCTCAATTGATGCGGCGGTTGCAGGCGCGGCTTGATCAGCACTTGGACGGTGAACGTGCCGTTATTGGCGCGCAAGGCCTCTTCGCTGGGCAGGCCTGCGAGTTCAAGAATGTCGTAGGCATTGCGCGCGGGTACACGGTTGTCGACTTGGGGCGCGGGTGGTGCGCTGGGCGCCTGAGGCTCGACACGGTTGAGCGGCGGCAGCTCCAATGGCTGTGCTTGCACGCCGTCTGGCGAGTGATCGCTGTACACCGTGTTGCCGTTGGCGTCGGTGTACTTGTAGATCTGCGCGGCGGCAGGCAGGGCGATCATCAGCAGAATGTATAAGAGCGTGCGACCCATGTAATCGACCGGGGTTGGAAGCGATGGATAGCAGCATAGGTCAGGTGCGACGGTTGGCCCAAGCCGTTAACAACTGGAATTACAAGCAAGGTCAAAAATCGCAGCCTTCGGCAGCTTCTGCACCGGTTGCCGCAGGGATCGATGTAGGAGCTGCCGAAGGCTGCGATCTTTTGATCGGCTGCAATAAAAAAGGCCTCCCGAAGGAGGCCTCTTTCTGTCACGCCGCATAACGCGGCGCTACCGGATCAGCAGCTGTAGTACAGCTCATATTCCAGTGGGTGCACGAAGGTGCGAACCTTGATTTCTTCTTCCGATTTCAGCGCGATGTAAGCGTCGATGAAGTCGTCGGAGAATACGCCGCCCTTGGTCAGGAACGCGCGGCCCTTGTCCAGCTCTTCCAGGGCTTCTTTCAGGCTGCCGCAAACTTGTGGGATCTCTTTCGCCTCTTCAGGCGGCAGGTCGTACAGGTTTTTGTCAGCAGCATCGCCTGGGTGGATCTTGTTCTGGATACCGTCCAGACCAGCCATCAGCAGTGCTGCGAAGGCCAGGTACGGGTTGGCAGCCGGATCCGGGAAGCGTGCTTCGATACGGCGGGCTTTCGGGCTCGACACGTATGGAATACGGATCGAAGCGGAGCGGTTGCGAGCCGAGTAGGCCAGCATCACTGGAGCTTCGAAGCCTGGCACCAGACGCTTGTAGGAGTTGGTAGCCGGGTTGGTGAAGCCGTTCAGGGCCTTACCGTGCTTGATGATGCCGCCGATGAAGTACAGGGCGGTATCGGACAGGCCGGCATAGCCTTCACCTGCGAAGGTGTTCTTGCCGTCTTTCCAGATCGACATGTGTACGTGCATGCCCGAACCGTTGTCGCCGTACAGTGGCTTCGGCATGAAGGTCGCGGTGCGGCCGTAAGCGTCAGCAACGTTGTGAACAACGTACTTCAGGGTTTGGGTTTCGTCGGCTTTCTTCACCAGGGTGTTGAACTTGACGCCGATTTCGTTCTGGCCGGCAGTCGCCACTTCGTGGTGGTGAACTTCGACGGTCAGGCCCATTTCTTCCAGTGCGTTGCACATGGAGGTACGGATTTCGTGGTCGTGGTCGAATGGCGGAACCGGGAAGTAGCCACCTTTGACGCCTGGACGGTGACCTTTGTTGCCGCCTTCGATGTCCTGGTCGGACATCCACGAACCTTGCTCGGAGTAGATCTTGAACATCGAGCCGGAGATGTCCGACTTGAATTTCACCGAGTCAAAGATGAAGAACTCTGGCTCTGGACCAGCGAACACGGTGTCACCGATACCGGTGGCTTTCAGGTGCTCTTCGGCGCGCTTGGCGATCGCACGTGGGTCGCGATCGTAGCCTTGCATGCTCGAAGGTTCGATGATGTCGCACACCAGGATCAGGGTGGCGTCTTCGGTGAACGGGTCGAGAACGGCAGTTTCGTCAACCGGCATCAGGATCATGTCGGAGGCTTCGATGCCTTTCCAGCCAGCAATGGAGGAACCGTCGAACATCTTGCCGACTTCGAAGAAGTCGTCGTCCAAAGCATCGCGAGCCGGCATGGTCACGTGGTGCTGAGTACCTTTGGTGTCCGTGAAGCGCAGATCAATCCATTTGACGTCATGATCTTTGATGAGTTGAACCGTCTTCGACATATGTCCTCCGGGTGGCTTCGGGCTTGGTAGTGGATGCCCTAGAATTTGGTTGATGCCGGCGCGAATACTCTGCCAAGGCAACCTGCCTCACAAGGGAGCAAATTGCATGCCAGTGCCCCAGCATGGGTTTTTTGCCCCAATTTCAGGCTTATTAAGCTGCGCAGCGTACTGAATCGACAAATCTCGCCCTGTAATGTTGCGTTCAAATTCAAAAATGACCCGTTTTGGTGCGTGCAAAACCTTCTGCACATTAACTGGTTAAACCTTGAGCAATTTCCGCTATAATCCGCGCCCCCTTTTTCGGCTGGCCGTTCGCGCGCTGTTTTCATGAAACTAATCGTAAAAGTCTTCCCCGAGATCACCATCAAAAGCCGACCTGTCCGGACGAAATTCATCCGCCAGTTGGCCAAGAACATCCGCACCGTGCTCCGAGACCTGGACCCGGCCGTGGTGGTGAACGGTGTGTGGGACAACCTCGAGCTGGAAACCCGCGTTACCGACCCCAAAGCCTTGAAAGAGATGGGCGAGCGCCTGACCTGCATGCCGGGCATCGCGCACTTTCTGCAGATCGACGAGTACCCGCTGGGCGACTTCGACGACATCACCGAAAAGTGCAAACAGCACTACGGCGATGCGCTGGCCGGGAAGATTTTCTCGGTGCGTTGCAAACGTGCCGGCAAGCACGCCTTCAGCTCGATGGACGTCGAGAAATACGTCGGCAGCAAGCTGCGTCGTGAGTGCGGTGCGGCCGGAATCGACCTCAAAGCCCCACAAATCGAAGTTCGTATCGAAGTTCGCGACAAACGGTTGTTTGTGATCCACAGCCAGCACAACGGCATCGGCGGTTACCCGCTCGGCGCCCTGGAGCAGACGCTGGTATTGATGTCCGGCGGCTTTGACTCGACCGTTGCGGCCTACCAGATCATTCGTCGCGGGCTGATGACGCATTTCTGCTTCTTCAATCTGGGCGGTCGCGCCCATGAATTGGGCGTGATGGAAGTCGCGCATTTCATCTGGAAGAAGTACGGCAGCTCGCAACGCGTGCTATTTGTCAGTGTTCCGTTCGAGGAAGTCCTCGGCGAAATTCTCGGCAAAGTCGATAACAGTCATATGGGCGTGGTTTTGAAGCGTATGATGTTGCGCGCAGCTTCCAACATCGCCGATCGCCTGCAGATCGAAGCGCTGGTTACCGGCGAAGCGATCTCCCAGGTATCGAGCCAGACGTTGCCCAACCTGTCGGTGATCGACTGCGTCACCGACAAGCTGGTTCTGCGTCCGCTGATCGTGGCGCACAAGCAGGACATCATCGACACGGCCAACGAGATCGGCACCGCCGATTTCGCCCGGCATATGCCGGAATACTGCGGGGTCATTTCGGTCAATCCGAAAACCGCCGCCAAACGCGGTCGCGTTGAGCACGAAGAGAAAGAATTCGACATGGCGGTCCTCGAGCGTGCCCTCGAAAACGCCAAACTGGTGCCGATCGATCGGGTGATCGACGAATTGGGCCAGGACGTACAGATTGAAGAAGTCAGCGAAGCACTGGCCGGTCAGATCGTGATCGACATCCGTCACCCGGATGCCGCCGAGGATGAGCCGCTGGAACTCGCTGGCGTAGAAGTACAGACGATGCCGTTCTATGCAGTGAACGCACGTTTCAAGGAACTGGACCCTACTCGCCAGTACCTGCTGTATTGCGACAAAGGCGTGATGAGTCGCCTGCATGCCCACCATTTGCTCAGTGAGGGGCATGCCAATGTGCGCGTTTATCGACCGAGCTAAGTGCCCGGGGCTGTTTGCCTGTGGCCTGCGTCACCGGCCCCCCGACACCGCCGTCAAGCTGTAACGGCCATGCCGGACACTACTGCTAATCGCTGCCAAGACTTGTCAGCAAACCGAATCCTCTGATCGAGATACACAAGTGATCGAAAATCTACGCAACATCGCCATCATTGCCCACGTTGACCATGGTAAGACCACCCTGGTAGACAAACTCCTGCGTCAATCCGGCACTCTGGAGCGCAACGAGCTCAACGACGAGCGCGTGATGGACTCCAACGACCAGGAAAAAGAGCGCGGTATTACCATTCTGGCGAAAAACACCGCCATCAACTGGAACGGCTACCACATCAACATCGTGGACACCCCGGGCCACGCCGACTTCGGCGGCGAAGTTGAACGCGTAATGTCGATGGTTGACTCCGTTCTGCTGCTGGTTGACGCTCAAGACGGCCCTATGCCGCAAACCCGTTTCGTGACCAAGAAGGCTTTCGAAGCCGGCCTGCGTCCAATCGTGGTGATCAACAAGGTTGACCGTCCAGGCGCGCGTCCAGACTGGGTTCTGGATCAGATCTTCGACCTGTTCGACAACCTCGGTGCGACCGAAGAACAACTGGACTTCCAGGTTGTTTACGCTTCGGCCCTGAACGGTATTGCCGGTCTGGACCACACCGCCATGGCGGAAGACATGACTCCGCTGTATCAGGCAGTAGTCGACCACGTTCCGCCTCCCGCCGTTGACCGTGACGGCGCGTTCCAGATGCAGATCTCCGCTCTGGACTACAACAGCTTCCTGGGTGTTATCGGCGTTGGCCGTATCGCTCGTGGCCGCGTCAAGCCGAACACCCCGGTTGTGGCAATCGGTGCTGACGGCAAGCGCCGTAACGGCCGTATCCTGAAGCTGATGGGTCACCACGGTCTGCACCGCATCGACGTTGAAGAGGCTGCAGCAGGCGATATCGTTTGCATCAGCGGTATGGACTCGCTGTTCATCTCCGACACCCTGTGCCACCCGGACACCGTCGAGGCGATGAAGCCGCTGACCGTTGACGAGCCAACCGTTTCGATGACCTTCCAGGTAAACGACTCGCCATTCTGCGGTAAAGAAGGCAAGTTCGTGACGTCCCGTAACATCAAGGACCGTCTGGACAAAGAGCTGCTGTACAACGTTGCCCTGCGCGTTGAAGAAGGCGACACCGCTGACAAGTTCAAGGTTTCCGGCCGTGGTGAGCTGCACCTCTCGGTACTGATCGAAACCATGCGTCGCGAAGGCTTCGAAATCGCTCTGGGTCGTCCGGAAGTGATCATTCGTGAAGTTGACGGCGTCAAGCAAGAGCCGTTCGAAAACGTGACTATCGACATCCCTGAAGAAGCTCAGGGCAAGGTCATGGAAGAGATGGGTCTGCGTAAAGGCGACCTGAGCAACATGGTGCCGGATGGCAAGGGCCGTGTTCGTCTGGAATACAACATCCCTGCTCGCGGTCTGATTGGTTTCCGTAACCAGTTCCTGACCCTGACCAACGGTGCTGGCATCCTGACCTCGATCTTCGATCGTTATGACACCGTCAAGTCGGGCCACATGTCCGGCCGTCAGAACGGCGTTCTGGTTTCGGTTGAAACCGGCAAGGCTCTGACCTACTCGCTGGAAACCCTGCAGGCTCGTGGCAAGCTGTTCGTAGAACACGGCCAGGAGATCTACAACGGTCAGATCGTTGGTCAGAACAGCCGCGACAACGACCTGGGTGTAAACCCAACCAAAGGCAAGAAGCTCGACAACATGCGTGCTTCGGGTAAAGACGAAACCATCGCTCTGGTTCCACCTGTTCGCTTCACTCTGGAACAGGCTCTGGAATACATCCAGGAAGACGAGCTGTGCGAAGTTACTCCTAAGTCGATCCGTCTTCGCAAGAAGATCCTCGACGAAAGCGAGCGTACCCGCGCTGCCAAGAAAGCCAAGGCGTAATTTAGCCCTGGAATAGAAAACGCCCCCGGTCGCGAGACCGGGGGCGTTTTTGTTTGTCTGGATTCAAGGCAAAAAAAAAGATCGCAGCCTTCGGCAGCTCCTACAGGGATATGCATTCCACTGTAGGAGCTGCCGAAGGCTGCGATCTTTTGATCTTCAGAATTTTTCGATCGCGCGGAAATTCTGCTCGCGCACCACTTCTTTCGGCTTATAAGCACAATACCCCGGACGCGGACCGATTTTCGGGTGATTGCGACAGGTGTCCGGGCGCTTGTCATAAATGGTGCACAGGCGGCTTTTACGATCGAGGTAATAGCAGTCGTTGTTGCTCATGCGCTGCAGGGTGAAAATCCCCGACTTCTGGTTGAAGCGCTCGACCAGGCCTTCCTTCTGCAGACGCTTGGCGATGTTCTTCGGCGGATCGCCCAGTTCGAACTCATCGACCACACCGATGCGCACCAGATCCTTGATCTTCACCTCAACCGGCAGCGTGCAGCAGCTGGATATGCAGGAACCGCACATCGGGGCTGAGTATTTTGCCCACGTATCGAGACGATCGATCTCGGCGGCGGCAATCAGGTTGGGCTTCATCATCGGAGTTACCAGGCGTGTGTGCATCAGGGCGCGCGATCATACCGGGACGGGTGGATTTTTGAACAACCTTTCGCCGGATATTTTATTCCAGGCCGCATTTTGCCCGGCGATACGGCACGGCCCCTGCATTCATTGGCTCATCCGCCAAGGTTATGTCGGACTGTCGCACAGTCCGCGCAAATACTGCCGAACCACAGCCATAACGGTCGGTCAGACCGTCTAGGCTCAGATAATTCCCGCTCGCTCGAGGTCCTATTGATGACTCAAGAACCACTAGTTCGCGAAGCAGAGGTGGCCGCATTTCGCGACGCCGTCCTGACCAAGCTCACCTATGCGGTCGGCAAAGACCCGGATCACGCCTTCGACCATGACTGGTTCGAAGCTATCGCGCTGGCGGCGCGTGATCACATGGTCGAGCACTGGATGGACCACACCCGGCAGATCTATCGCAAAGGCCAGAAACGCGTTTATTACCTCTCGCTGGAATTTCTCATCGGCCGCCTGCTGTATGACAGCCTGAGCAACCTTGGTCTGCTCGATGTCGCCCGTGAAGCGCTGACCGAGCTGGGGGTCGACCTGGAACGTATTCGTTTGCTCGAGCCGGACGCGGCGCTCGGCAATGGTGGCCTTGGTCGCCTGGCAGCGTGCTTCATGGAAAGCATGTCGACCCTCGGCATCGCCGGCCATGGTTATGGCATTCGGTATGAACACGGCTTGTTCCGTCAGGCGATTGTCGATGGCTGGCAACAGGAGCAGACCGAACACTGGCTGGATTTCGGTAACCCGTGGGAATTCGAGCGGCCGGAAGTGGTGTACCCGATCGGCTTTGGCGGCAGTGTCGAAACCGTCACCGATGCCAATGGCAAGAGCCGTCAGGTCTGGTCGCCGGCAGAAACCGTTCGCGCCATTGCCTACGACACGCCTGTGGTCGGCTGGCGCGGGGCGAGCGTCAACACCTTGCGCCTGTGGCGCGCGCGCGCCATGGAAGATTTGCATCTGGAGCGCTTCAACGCCGGTGACCACTTGGGCGCCGTCGCCGAAGTCGCCCGCGCCGAAAGTATTTCTCGCGTGCTCTATCCGGCTGACAGCACCGAAGCCGGGCAGGAGCTGCGCCTGCGTCAGGAATACTTCTTTGTCGCCGCCTCGCTCCAGGACCTTCTGCGCCGTCATCGCAACATGCACACCTCGGTGCTGACCCTGGGCGATCACGCGGCGATCCAGCTCAACGACACCCACCCTTCGATTGCTGTCGCCGAACTGATGCGCCAACTCGTCGATGTCTATGACGTCGCCTGGGATGCTGCGTGGCAAGTCACCGTCGATACGCTGTCGTACACCAACCACACGCTGCTGCCCGAAGCGCTGGAAACCTGGCCGGTCGGGCTGATGGAACGCATGCTGCCACGGCACATGCAGATCATTTACCTGATCAACGCCCAGCACATCGATTCGCTGCGGGCCAAAGGCATTCACGATTTCGACGTGCTCCGCGCGGTGTCGCTGATCGAAGAAGACAATGGTCGCCGTGTGCGCATGGGCAACCTCGCGTTCCTCGGTTCGCACAGCGTCAACGGCGTATCCGGCCTGCATACGCAACTGATGCGCAAAACCGTGTTCGCCGAACTGCACAAGCTGTACCCCGAGCGGATCAACAACAAAACCAACGGCATCACGTTCCGCCGCTGGCTGTATCAGGCCAACCCGGAATTGACCTCGATGCTGGTCGATGCCCTCGGCCCGGACTTGCTGGATAGCCCGGAAGAGCGCCTGCTCGATCTCGAGCCGTTCGCCGAGAAACCCGCCTTCCGCAGAGCCTTCGCCGAGCAGCGCTTGCACAGTAAGAAAGCCCTGGCTTACCTGATTCATGAACGGCTGGGGATTGCGGTCAATCCGGCGGCGATGTTCGACGTGCAGGTCAAACGGATCCATGAATACAAACGTCAGTTGCTCAATCTGATGCACACCGTGGCGTTGTATCAGGCGATCCGCGCCGAGCCGGAAGTCGACTGGGTGCCGCGCGTGAAGATCTTCGCCGGTAAAGCGGCGGCGAGTTATCACCAGGCCAAACTGATCATCAAACTGACCAATGACATCGCCCGGGTGGTCAACAACGACCCGACGGTGCGTGGTCTGCTGAAAGTAGTGTTTCTGCCCAATTACAACGTCAGTCTGGCCGAGAGCATCATTCCGGCGGCGGACTTGTCCGAGCAGATTTCCACCGCCGGTTTCGAGGCATCGGGCACCAGCAATATGAAATTCGGCCTCAACGGCGCGTTGACCATTGGCACCCTGGACGGCGCCAACGTGGAAATGGCTGAGCGCATCGGTGTTGAACATATGTTCATCTTCGGCCTCAGCGCCCAGCAGGTTGAAGCGCGCAAGCAGAATCACGAGTTCAGCGCCTTGCCGGACATCGCCGCCTCGCATCGCTTGAACGATGTACTGCAAGCGATTCGCGGCGGGGTGTTCTCGCCGGATGATACCTCGCGCTACACCGGGCTCATCGATTCGCTGGTGGATTACGACCGCTTCCTGGTCTGCGCCGACTTCGACTCCTACTGGGAAGCGCAGAAACGCGTCGAAGCGCACTGGCATGACTCGCAGAACTGGTGGCGCTCGGCGGTTCTCAATACTTCGCGGATGGGCTGGTTTTCCTCGGACCGGACGATTCGCGAGTACGCCACGGAAATCTGGAAAGCGCTGGAGTAACTTTCCACTCGGCTCGATATAATCGCGCGCCGGAAAAGATCGCAGCCTTCGGCAGCTCCTACACAGGTGTTCGCATACCCCTGTAGGAGCTGCCGCAGGCTGCGATCTTTTTGGGTCAGGCTGCGCTAATCTTCCCGGATTGGCCTTTGCGCTTAGGGATATCGACCATGCAATGGATGTTCATGTTGATCGGGCTGGTGCTCGGTGGACTGCTCGACGAGTCGTTCAGTGCCGCGCTGTTGGGCGCGCTGCTGGGGCTGGTCATCGGCCAGACCCTGCGCATCGTGCGGCTTGGTTCACAGGTGGCGGAGCAAAAGCACCAACTCGAGCAGGTGAAGGAAGCTTTGCAGGGCGTCGCGCAGCGTTTGTTTGTGCTGGAGGGCTCGCCCTCTCATGCACCGACCGCGGCCAGCGCAGAACCTGCGCCCGAGCCAAGCATTGAGCCGGTCGATGTCGCCGAACAGAGCCCAGGGCCAGAACTGATCTGGGAATTGCCCCCCGAACTCGAGCCGCTTTCCGCTGTGGCCCGGGAAACCAGCCAACCTCTGCCCGCCGATGTCTGGCGCCTCGACGCCGTCACGCCTGAACCGCAACACCCTGTCGAACCCCGTGGCCCGAATCTCATCGAGCGCGGCATCAGTGCTGCGCGCAACTGGCTGTTCGGTGGCAACACCTTGCTGCGCGTTGGCGTGGTGTTGTTGTTCTTCGGTCTGGCGTTCCTGCTGCGTTACGCCACCGAAGGCATGGTCGTGCCGATTGAATTGCGTTATGCCGGCGTAGCGGCGGCCGCGCTGGGCCTGCTCGCGCTGGGTTGGTGGCTGCGGCGACGCAACGCCAGTTATGCGTTGATGTTGCAAGGCACCGGGATCGCGGTGCTGTACCTGACGGTGTTTGCGGCGATGCGTCTGCATCCATTGCTCGATCCGTCCGCCGCACTGGGATTGCTGGTCGCGGTGACGATATTTTCGGCGATTCTGGCGATCACCCAGGATGCGCTGGGGCTGGCCACAGCGGCGGCTTTGGGCGGTTTCGCCGCGCCGATCCTGACTTCTACGGGCGAAGGCAATCACGTTGCGCTGTTCAGTTATTTCGCCCTGCTCAACGCCGGCATTTTCACCATCGCTTGGTTCAAGGCTTGGCGCCTGCTCAACCTGATCGGTTTCGTCGGCACCTTCGGCATCGGTTTCGCCTGGGGGTTGCGTTCCTATACCCCGGAACTGTTGTGGAGCACCGAACCGTTCCTGATTCTGTTCTTCCTGATGTATCTCGCCATCGGTCTGCTTTTCGCCCGGCGCAAGTTGCGCGATATGCCTGATGCGCCTGCGGATAGTGACCGCGAAGCACTGTTGCAGTGGTCAGCGCGCAAGGGCGATTACGTCGACGGGACGATGCTGTTTGGCCCGCCGATCATTGGCTTCGGCTTGCAGTTTGCGTTGGTACAGCATCTCGAATTCGCTGCGGCTTTCAGTGCGCTGGTATTGGGCATGATCTACATGGCGCTGGCCAAGGGGTTGATGAGGGGGCGCGCAGTGTTGCTTGGCGAAACCTGCCTGGCGCTCGGGGTGATTTTCACCAGCCTGGCGATTCCGCTGGGGCTCGATGCGCGCTGGACGTCGGCGGCTTGGGCGGTGGAAGGTGCGGGGATTTTCTGGCTCGGTTTGCGCCAGCAGCGACCGTTCGCCCGGGCCTTTGCCTTGCTGTTGCAACTGGGGTCGGCGCTGGCATTTCTCAGTCAATTGCGCGTCGGCGAGAGCAGTCTGCTCGACGGTGCGCCGCTGGGCGCGCTGATGCTCGGTGTCGCGTTGCTGTTCAGCTTCGATCAATTGCGCAAGGCGTCGCCGGAACAGGCCTCGTCATGGGAACGCCAAGGCCTGCCGGTGCTGGCCGGCCTGGGCCTGACCTTTCTTTACTTGCTGGCGCCGCTGTTCCTGTTTATCCAAGGCACGGCGATCAGCTGGGCGCTGGCCGGGTTGGCAACGTTGTGGCTCGGGCTGCGGATTCAGTCGCGCACGTTCCTGTTCTGCGCATTCGGCGTGCAGTTGCTCGGCGGCGTGTTGTTCCTGCTCCGTCTGCAAGGTGCAAGCGAACATTCGGCGGCGGTGTTCAGCGCCGGCTGGAGCGGTTTGCTCAGTGCTTCGCTGATCGGCCTGGCGCTGATCGCCGGCATGCTCCTGGCGGCTCGCGATGAAATGGTCCGCGCTGACGTGCGCCTGCTGCGCGGTATGTCGGTGGTGCTGCTGGCGGGGTTGGCATTGATCAATCTGGCGGTGCTGTTCGTTCTGCCGTGGCAGACCGCGAGTGCGGTGTGGGCGGCCAGCGGTTTGCTGATCATCTGGTTGAGCTTGTACCTCAAGCAGCGCGTGAGTTTCGTCTTTGGGCTACTGTTGCAGTTGATTGGTGGCGCGGCGTTTTTGCTCGCCGGCACCGAGTGGCTCGGGCCGCTCTCCGGCGAGGGGCTGAAGCCCTTGGCCCACGCTGGCTTCTGGACGCCGCTGGTGTTGGGGCTGGCAGCGATGATCGGGGCATGGCGCCTGCAATGGGGTAACCACGCCTCGGCGTTCGATGCCTTGAGTTTGCAGCGATTGTCCGAAGTGCTGCTGATCTGGGGTGGCGCTTGGTGGACGCTGGCGTGGGTCAGTGAAGTGCTGCGGTTTGCTTCGCCGGACCTGCAAGGCACATTGTTACTGTTGGTCGCGGCGATCAGTGTGGCGCTGTGGACGCTGTTGGCGCTGCGCTTGAAATGGCCGGCGCTGGGCTTGCTCTGCACCTTGCTGATTCCGGCGGCGGCGCTGGTTTTGCTCGGCGCGTGGCATTCGCGTTATCACCCGGCTGCCGATTTCGGCTGGCTGGCCTGGACCGCGTTGTTCGCCGTGCATTTCTTCAGTCTGCGGCGCTTGGCGGCAATGCTGCCGGCGCGCGCCTTGAGCACCGCGCATGTGCTCGGCTGCTGGCTGCTGATCGGCGTGCTGGCGCTGGAATTGCGTTTTGGCCTGCTGCTGTTGTCTGAGCAGTACAACGCCTGGCGCTGGCTGGGCTGGGCGATTCTGCCAAGCCTGTACCTGCTGTTGATGGCCGCGCCGCGAACCTGGCCGTGGCCGGTCGCCGCGTTTGCCCGAGAGTACCGCTTGTATGCCGCTGCGCCGCTGGCGGTGCTGATGCTGGCGTGGTTCTGGCTAGCCAACGGCCTCAGCGACGGCAATGCCGAACCGTTGCCTTACGTGCCGCTGCTCAACCCGCTGGAGTTGGGGCTGTTGTTTGCGCTGTTTGGCATCTATGTCTGGTCGCGCAGCGCGGTTGCACAACTGTCGATTCGTCAGGATTACGCCGACGCGGCTACGCAACTGATTGCCGGCGTTTCGCTGTTCGCCTTCTGCACCGCGCTGGTCACCCGCGCGGCGCATCACTGGGCCGCAATCCCGTTCGAACTTGATCAGCTGCTCGCATCGATGCTGGTGCAGGCTGGCTTGTCGATCGTCTGGACGCTGATGGCGCTGGGTCTGATGATCGGCGGCCATCTGCGCCATCGTCGTGAAGTGTGGCTGATCGGCGCGGCGTTGATCGCGCTGGTGGTGGCCAAACTGATTTTTGTCGAACTGAGCAACCGTGGCGGCCTCGCCCGGATCGTCTCGTTTATCGGTGTCGGCGTATTGCTGCTGGTGGTCGGTTACTTCGCGCCGCTGCCACCCAAACGTGTCGAGGCAGAACCGGTGGCGGACAAGCCCGCGCCGCAATCCGAAGGAGTTGCATCTTGAGTCGCATGCTGAATCTGGGGTGGTTGGCAATGGCCATGGTGGTGACGGCCGGTGCTCAGGAAAAACCGGCGGACTTCGCCACGCAAGTACCGCTGTCGGTGAGCGGCGATGGGCCGTGGTATCGCCTCGAGTTGCCGCTGGATGTGCAATTGCAGGCGCGCCAGACCGATCTCAGCGACTTGCGTGTGTTCAATGCCGCAGGCGAACCCCAGGCGTACGCCTTGGCTCGCGAATCAGCGCAGACCCGCGACGACGGCAAGCTGCACGAGGTCAAATGGTTCCCGCTGTACAACGCCGCCGATGCCAGCGAACGCGCGCCGAACGTGCGCGTGCAATCGACCACTAACGGCACGCTGGTCGAGGTGCAGCCGTCCTCGCAGCTGGAAGCGGGCGAGGAGGTTCTGCGCGGCTGGCTGCTCGATGCCAGCGCGATCAAAGCGCCGCTGCAGCGGTTGATCCTCGACTGGACCAGCGAACGCGACGGTTTTCAGCGTTTCAGCATTGAAGCCAGTGACGACCTGCAGCACTGGCAATCCTGGGGCGAAGGGCAAGTGGCGCGGCTGACCTTTTCCGATGAG
Organism: Pseudomonas fluorescens; assembly: GCF_900636825.1. Taxonomy (NCBI): domain Bacteria; kingdom Pseudomonadati; phylum Pseudomonadota; class Gammaproteobacteria; order Pseudomonadales; family Pseudomonadaceae; genus Pseudomonas; species Pseudomonas fluorescens. The sequence goes on from NZ_LR134318.1 coordinate 362,431, forward strand.
CGCATCGAGCAGCGCGAAGTGACCCTGCCGGGGCAGACCGCACGATATGTGCGGCTGCTGTGGGAGTCGCCGGCGGCGGCGCCGATCCTCACATCTGCACAACTGAAAAGCAGCGACCCGCGTAACGTTCCGCTGCCGCTGGTATGGTCGCAAACCGTTGCGGGCAGCAGTGCCAAGGCCGGGGAATACACCTGGCAATTGCCGATGGGGCTGAATGTCGAGCGGGTGCAGGTCGAGCTGAAACAACCCAACAGCCTGGCGCCAGTGACGCTGGCCGGTCGCCGTGAAAACAATTTGCCGTGGCAGACCTTGAGCAGTGGCTTGCTCTATCGCCTCACACAAAATGGTCAGGACGTAGTGCAGAACGAGATTCCACTGTCCGGGCAGATCGTTCAGCAACTCAAGCTGACCGTGGATGAGCGCGGCGGCGGTCTGGGTGAGCAGGCGCCGGATCTGAAATATGCCGTGCGGGCGACGCAGGTGATTTTTCTTGCGCGGGGGGAGGGACCTTTCAGCCTGGCGTTAGGCAATCCCACTGTAAAAACGGCGAACTTGCCGCTGACGACGCTGATTCCGGATTTCAAACCGGAGAAACTGACGTCACTGGGCAAGGCGTCGGTGCAGGGCGCAGCGGTGGCCACCCAGACTTCGACGGCGACGACGGCTGCGGTGGCCGAGACCAATTGGAAGAAAATCGGCTTGTGGGCGGTACTGTTGCTCAGCGTGGTTTTTCTCGGCGCGATGGCGTTCAGCCTGTTGCGCAAGCCTCCCGCCAGTTACTGAGCATGGCGGCGCTGCGCGCCAATCGCTGGCAAGCCAGCTCCCACAGTGCTCTCGGTCGTTCACATTTTTGTGTACACCACACATCCTGTGGGAGCTGGCTTGCCAGCGATGGCGGCCGGTCAAACAACAAAAAAATCATCAAACTGCCGCTATCACTCAACCACCACCCGCCCCATTTCCAACTACGCTAAATCCGCTACCTGAACTCTCCACCGACAATCACGTCTCATACAGGCAAATACACCCAGGCGCACGTTAGCCGGCGTCTTCGCTCGCTACGGTTTCAGACTCCCTGTAAACTGCGCGGGTTTTCCGCCCCCCATTCCACCGGAGCCGTCCATGTCCCGCGTTACCTTGAGTCGCTATTTGATTGAGCAGACCCGCAGCAACAACACTCCTGCCGATCTGCGCTTCCTGATCGAAGTGGTGGCGCGTGCCTGCAAGGAGATCAACCACGCCGTGTCCAAAGGCGCCCTGGGTGGTGTTCTGGGCAGCATGGGCACCGAAAACGTGCAAGGCGAAGTGCAGAAAAAGCTCGACGTGATCTCCAACGAGATTCTGCTCGAAGCCAACGAATGGGGCGGTCACCTGGCCGGCATGGCGTCCGAAGAAATGGACAATGCCTACCAGATCCCGGGCAAGTACCCGAAAGGCGCATACCTACTGGTATTCGACCCGCTGGACGGTTCGTCGAACATCGACATCAACGCCCCGGTCGGCACCATCTTCTCGGTACTGCGTTGCCCGAATGAATACCTGAGCCAGAACGAGCCGCTGAACGAGAAAGCGTTCCTGCAGCCAGGCACCCAGCAAGTGGCCGCCGGTTACGCGATCTACGGCCCACAGACCATGCTGATCCTGACCCTGGGCGACGGCGTCAAAGGCTTCACCCTGGATCGTGAAATGGGCAGCTTCGTGCTGACCCATGAAAACATCACCATTCCGGAAACCACCCAGGAATTCGCCATCAACATGTCCAACCAGCGTCACTGGGAAGCCCCGGTCCAGCGCTATGTTGGCGAGCTGCTGGCCGGTGAAGAAGGTCCGCTGAAAAAGAACTACAACATGCGTTGGGTTGCGGCGATGGTTGCCGACGTCCACCGCATCCTGACTCGTGGCGGTCTGTTCATGTACCCGCGCGACAGCCGCGAGCCATCCAAGCCGGGCAAGCTGCGTCTGATGTACGAAGCCAACCCGATGTCGTTCCTCGTCGAACAAGCGGGCGGCGCGTCCACCGACGGTCATCAGCGCATCCTCGACATTCAGCCGGAAGGCCTGCACCAGCGCGTTGCGGTATTCCTCGGCTCGAAAGAAGAAGTCGCTCGCGCGACGGCCTACCACAAGGAATAAACCATGCACGCGCCCTGGCAGCCGGTGCTCGATTGGTGGTTCGGAAATGCCGAATCCCCGGACGAGATATCCGCTGACAAGGGCAAGTTGTGGTTCGGCAAGCGAGACAGCCAAGACCTCGAAGCGCGTGAGCGTTTCGGGGTCTTTGTCGATCAGGCCCTGGCCGGCGAATTGACCGAGTGGACGCAATGTCCTGAAGGTTGGCTGGCGCTGGTGCTGCTGCTCGATCAGCTGCCGCGGATGATCTCTCGCAACTCTCCCAAAGGTTATTCCGGTGATCTGCGCGCGCAGAAGCTCGTTGCGCAAGGCGTCGCGGCGGATTTCGATCGGCAGCTGAAGCCGATCCAGCGTGTGTTTATCTATCTGGTGTTCGAACACTGCGAAAACCTCGCGGTGCAGAACGAGGCGGTTTCCAGATTTATCGAACTGGTGGCTGAACAGCCGGAAACGGAGCGGGCGGTGTTTGCGGATAATCTGGACTATGCCGAGCGACATCAGAAAGTGATCGCGCGGTTTGGCCGGTTTCCGCATCGCAATGCGGTGTTGGGGCGGGAGTCTACGCCTGAGGAATTGGAGTTTCTTTCGAAGCCTGGGTCGCGGTTCTGACCGCAGAAAAGATCGCAGCCTTCGGCAGCTCCTACAGGGTGAATGCTTTACTCATGTAGGAGCTGCCGAAGGCTGCGATCTTTTGATCTTTATATACGGAAGCTGCCGACCAACTGCTTCAGCCGCGCCGCCTGCTGCTCAAGATCCGAACACGCGCGCAGCGTCGCCTGCAGGTTCTCCACCCCTTCCTGATTCAGCGTGTTGATCTCGTTGATATCCACGTTGATCGACTCGACCACAGCGGTCTGCTCTTCGGTCGCGGTGGCTACCGACTGGTTCATCCCGTCGATTTCGCCGATACGCTGAGTCACGCTGCCCAACCGCTCGCCGGCCTGGTTGGCGATGCCGACGCTGCTTTCGCTCTCGCGCTGGCTCTCGGTCATGATGTTGACCGCTTGGCGCGCGCCGACCTGCAGCTCTTCGATCATCTTCTGCACCTGCTGCGCCGAATCCTGGGTGCGGTGCGCCAGATTGCGTACTTCGTCAGCGACCACGGCGAAACCGCGCCCGGCTTCACCGGCACGCGCCGCTTCGATCGCCGCATTGAGGGCGAGCAGGTTGGTCTGCTGGGAAATGCTGGTGATCACTTCAAGAATCTGCCCGATGTTCACCGTGTTGCTGTTCAGGGTTTCGATGTTGCCGCAGGAATCGCTGATCTTTGCCGACAGTTGTTGCATGGCCTGAATGGTTTTATCCACAACCTGCTGGCCGTCAACCGCGAGGCCGCGCGCATCGCTGGAATGCTGCGAGGCGAGGGCGGCGTTCTGGGCGATTTCCTGCGCTGCGGCGCCGAGCTGATTGATCGCGGCGGCAACGCTGTTGGTGCGGCTGGCCTGCTGATCGGAGTTGTACATCGACGAGTTCGAAGCGGCGACGACGCGCAGGGCGACCTCGTTGACTTGGCCAGTGGCCGAAGACACTTCGCGGATCGAGGTGTGAATGCGTTCGACGAAACGGTTGAACGAAGTGCCCAGCGCGCCGAACTCATCGTTACCGTGAATCACCAAGCGTTTGGTCAGGTCGCCTTCGCCTTCAGCGATGTCGTGCATCGCACGGCCCATGGTCAGCAGCGGTTGCATCAGCACGCGAATCAACATGCCGAGCAGGCCGAGGATGATCAGCACGGCGATGACCATGGCGATCAGCGCCGAGGTGCGGAACTCGCTGAGCATGGCGAACGCGGTGTCTTTGTCGAGCACCAGCGCGACGTACCAGTCGGCCGACGGCACACCGTTGACGCGGGTGAAGGAGATCAACTGGGTCTTGCCGTCGAACTCGACCTCTTTCAGGCCCGGGCTGACTTGCGGTGCGCCGTTCGGATAAGCCTCGGCGAGGCTTTTGAGCACCAGTTTGCTGTCCGGGTGGATGAGGATCTTGCCTTCGGCACTGACGATGAATGCGTGTCCGTGGCCACCGAAATTCAGCGAGTTGATGATCGCGCTGACGCTGGTCAGATCGATGTCGGCACCGGCCACGCCGAGCATTTGACCCTGACGCTGCACTGGCGTGGCAACGGTTATCACCAGTTTGCCCGACGAAGCGGCGATGTACGGTTCGGTGACGATGGTCTGTTGCGCACTGTTCGCCGCTTTGTACCAGCCACGCGCGCGAGGATCATAGTCCGGCGCGCGATTACCGGCCGGCACCGAGAACATCACGCCGTCAGCACCGCCGAAGTAGCTGAGCTGGAAATTTCCTGTGTACGCCGGCAGGTCGATGATGCGCTTGAGGCTGGCCGGTGCATTGCCGTCGACGGCGACCTGTTGGGACAGCGATTGCAGCAACTGAATGCGGCTTTCCAGCCAGGTCTGGATGTTGCTGGTGGTCAGACTCCCCAGCTCCTGCATCGTCGCTTCGGTGCTGCTGGTCAGCGCCTGGCGTTGACGATAATCGTTGAACAAAATGAAACAGGCGAACGCAACGGCCACCACAAGGGCGGCAGCCAGCAGAATCTTGTGGCTGAATTTCATGTTTCTGGTCATCGAGTGAACTACCGCGAAGGGGCTGGTCAAGAAAGGGCGGCAATTTGCCATATTCGGCAGCGTTGCGCTGCTCTTTATTTCGACCGCGCCGCGCCAAAGATTAGGCGCTTGAGCCGAAAGTCGACGAAATGCGCAACAGCTTCCGAAAGTTTTTGATTTGCCGGCAAAAGCCGGACGAGCGGAGTAACAAATATCCGCGCAACCACGGAACCAGATGACACTTTGCTCTTCTAAGGTTCTGGTTGGCACCATGCCATCCCCCCTCGTTCCAGGAGTTACACCATGTCGCTGCGATCTCTCGCCCTTCTGACGTTTTGCGTGCTATTGGCCGCATGCAGCAAGGTCAATCAGGAAAACTACTCGAAGCTCTCGGCCGGCATGGCCAAGACCGAAGTGGAAAGCCTCCTCGGCAAGCCCACCGATTGCTCGGGCGCGCTCGGCATGTCCAGTTGCACCTGGGGCGACAAGAACAGCTTTATCAGCGTGCAGTACGCCGGTGACAAAGTGCTGATGTTTTCTGGCCAAGGCCTGAAGTAAACCGGGGCTTTGCGCCCGCGGAGATAAAAATGAAGCGGTTATTGCTGATCCTTTTCGCTGGCCTGGTACTGGCTGGCTGCGCCACTTCCGGCGTCGACCCGTTGGCGCCGAGAACCGTCAACAGCGTCAATCTCAAGCGTTATCAGGGCACGTGGTATGAACTGGCACGCTTGCCGATGTACTTCCAGCGCCACTGCGCCCAATCCGAAGCGCATTACAGCCTCAAGCCAGACGGCAATGTCGGCGTGCTCAACCGCTGCCTGACCCCCGAGTGGCAATGGGAAGAGGCCAAGGGCACCGCTTATCCCCAGGTGCCGGGCAAGACCGACAAGCTCTGGGTCGAATTCGATAACTGGTTCTCGCGTCTGGTGCCCGGTGTGGCGAAGGGCGAGTACTGGGTGTTGTACGTCAGCGACGATTACAAGACCGCCATCGTTGGCGATCCGAGTCGCAAGTATCTTTGGCTGCTGTCACGCACGCCCACCGTCAACGGCGTAGTGCGCGAAGAGTTGCTGAGCAAAGCGCGTCAGCAGGGTTATGACACTACGCGACTGATCTGGCGCGCGTCGGATCGGCAGATGGCCAAGACCTCTAATTGACAGCTAAAAGATCGCAGCCTTCGGCAGCTCCTACAGAAACGCATTGCGTGTAGGAGCTACCGAAGGCTGCGATCTTTTGCTTTTTTTTACCCTAAAAGGTCTCGCAAAACCAAGGTAAAGGCCCGAGCGCTTTCCTCTTCGCCGGCATGCCGGCCGTCGCGCACTACCCACTGACCATTGACCAGCACATCGCGCACCTGCCGATCCCCGCCAGCAAACAACCAGCGATTCAGAATTCCGTCACCCGATGCGGTCGCCAGATAGGGATCGTTGCCATCGAGCACTGTCCAGTCCGCACGCTTGCCCACTTCCAGCGCGCCAATCGGTTGCCCCAGCGCTTGTGCGCCGCCTTCCAGCGCTGCGTCATACAGTGTGCGGCCGACCATCGGCTGATCCGCGCCATACAGTCGATTGCGTCGCTGATCGCGCAGCCGCTGGCCATATTCCAGCCAACGCAATTCTTCCACGACGCTGAGCGAGACATGGCTGTCAGAGCCGATACCCATGCGCCCGCCCTGCGCGAGGAAATCCACCGCCGGGAAGATCCCGTCGCCCAGATTGGCTTCAGTGGTCAGGCATAAACCGGCAATGGCGCGACTCTTGGCCATCAGCGTGACTTCTTCTGTGTTGGCGTGGGTGGCGTGAACCAGGCACCAGCGCTGATCGACCTCGGCATTTTCGTATAGCCATTGCAGCGGACGACGGCCGCTCCAGCTCAGGCAGTCATCGACTTCTTTTTGCTGCTCGGCAATGTGGATGTGCACCGGGCAGCGCTTGTCGCTGGCGGCCAATACTTCGCTGATCTGTTGCGGCGTCACCGCACGCAGCGAATGGAAACACAGCCCCAGCGATTGCGCTTCTTGCTGCGCCAACAACGGCTGCAACCGCGCTTGCAGATTCAGGTAATTTTCGGTGCTGTTGATAAATCGACGCTGGCCGTCGTTCGGCGTCTGACCGCCAAAACCGGAATGGCTGTAGAGCACCGGCAGCAAGGTCAGACCAATGCCGCTTTCACTTGCCGCCTGGCTGATACGCAGGGCCAATTCGGCCGGATCCGCATAAGGCTGGCCATTACTGTCATGGTGCACGTAGTGAAACTCGGCCACCGACGTGTACCCAGCCTTGAGCATTTCGATGTAGAGCTGGCGGGCGATGATGCCGAGCTGATCCGGACTGATTTTCCCGACGAGCCGATACATCAGATCGCGCCAGGTCCAGAAACTGTCGTTGGGGTTGCCGGCGACTTCCGCCAGTCCGGCCATTGCCCGCTGAAACGCGTGAGAATGCAGATTAGGCATCCCCGGCAGCAGCGGACCGCTCAGCCGTTCGGCGCCGTCTGCGTTGGCATCGGCCTGAATATGAGTCAGCAGACCTTCGGCGCTGACTTCCAGACGTACATTGTTGGCCCATCCGTCAGGCAGCAGTGCGCGTTCGGCAAAGAAGGCGGACATCGTTCGGCACCCCATCGTGTGTTATTTGTATATACATATATAGACGTTTGCCTGCCCGGTAAACTCCGGCAAGCTAGTCACTTTCATCCAATGAACAGGGATCAACCGTGCCGACTCCGCCTCCAGTCTCTCCGTTGGCCGCGAACATGGGCGACAGTCCGGCGCCCTTGTACGCCCGCGTCAAACAGATGATCACCCAGCAGATCGACAGCGGAAACTGGCCGCCGCATTACCGCGTGCCGTCCGAGAGCGAGCTGGTCAATCAGCTCGGTTTCAGCCGCATGACCATCAACCGCGCCCTGCGTGAGATGACCGCCGACGGCCTGTTGGTGCGCATGCAAGGCGTCGGCACCTTTGTCGCCGAACCAAAGAGCCAGTCCGCGCTGTTCGAAGTGCACAACATCGCTGACGAAATTGCCTCGCGCGGCCATCGCCACACCTGCCAGGTCATCACCCTTGAGGAAGAGGCCGCCGGTTCCGAGCGCGCGCTGGCGCTGGACATGCGCGAAGGCCAGAAGGTATTTCACTCGCTGATCGTGCACTACGAAAACGACATTCCTGTGCAAATCGAAGACCGTTTCGTCAACGCGCTCGTCGCCCCCGAATACCTCAAGCAGGATTTCACCCTGCAAACGCCCTACGCCTATCTCAATCAGGTCGCGCCGCTGACCGAAGGCGAGCACGTGGTCGAAGCGATTCTTGCCGAGCCGTCCGAATGCAAACTACTGCAGATCGAAAAGGGCGAACCGTGTTTGCTGATCCGCCGCCGCACGTGGTCGGGGCGTCAGCCGGTGACGGCAGCTCGTTTGATTCACCCGGGTTCGCGTCATCGTCTGGAAGGGCGCTTTCATAAATGAAATATGAGTTGAAGGTTCTACGCGCTGAGGGCTACCCGCGCATGCCGTGGAAAAACGGCGGCGGCAGCACCGAGGAAATCACTCGTGATGCGGGCGCAGGTCTGGACGGTTTCGGCTGGCGCCTGTCGATTGCCGACATCGCTGAATCGGGTGGTTTCTCGACATTCGCCGGTTACCAGCGAGTCATCACTGTATTGCAGGGTGACGGCATGACTCTGTGCGTCGACGGTGACGATACCCGCCCATTGTTACCCTTGGACCCGTTTGCTTTCAGCGGCGAAAGTCAGGTGTCCTGCACCTTGCTCGGCGGTGCGATTCGCGATTTCAATCTGATCTATGCGCCGCAGCGCTACAGTGCGCGATTGCAGTGGCTGGATGGCGAGCAAAGATTTTTCAGCTCGGCGGGGACGCTGCTGGTTTTCAGCATCAGCGATTTGCTGGAAGTGCAGGTCGGTGACAGCGTTGCGCAACTAGGGCGACATGATTGTCTGCAACTGGACGGTAATTCGGGGCTTATCGAAGTCTGCGTTGATGCTGGTTGTTGTGTGATTGAACTGACTGCGCGCTGATTCAAGAACTCTAAAAAGATCGCAGCCTTCGGCAGCTCCTACACGGGACGTACATCAGCCCTGTAGGAGCTGCCGAAGGCTGCGATCTTTTGCTTTTACGATGTTTCCAACCCACGCACCAACTTGTTACCGAACGCCCCAGCGTGGCGCAAAACCACGCTCACTTGGCCCAGCCGGATCTCCTCAGAATCTCCTCCCGGAAAATTTCATCCCCGCCAGAACCCTCGATTCAGGCGCTCTCCAGCCTTGCCCGTGATTTTTCCTGAACGCCACTCCAGCAAGTTGGCCGCTTGATTGCATATGCTTGTATGTACAAGTAAAGACGTATGCGTATGAGTCGTTCGAGACTCTCGGCAGCGTCCACTGATTCGCTTGTCGCGCAGCGAAGCGCGCAGGCTGCTGCCCACTGCCAGGGTTGGTTTGAATTGATCGCTGAGGAGTCTTTTTCGTGACTGACAATACCCAGAACAGCAACAAGTTTCGTGACGTGCAGATTCGCGCCGCACGCGGTAACACGCTGACCGCCAAGAGTTGGCTGACCGAAGCGCCGCTGCGCATGTTGATGAACAACCTCGACCCTGAAGTCGCCGAAAACCCGAAAGAGCTGGTGGTCTACGGTGGTATCGGTCGCGCGGCGCGGAACTGGGAGTGCTACGACAAGATCGTCGAGAGTCTGACCAACTTGAATGACGACGAAACCCTGCTGGTGCAATCGGGCAAGCCGGTCGGCGTGTTCAAAACCCACGCCAACGCACCGCGCGTGCTGATCGCCAACTCCAACCTCGTGCCCCATTGGGCGAGCTGGGAACACTTCAACGAACTCGACGCTAAAGGCCTGGCCATGTACGGCCAGATGACCGCCGGCAGCTGGATCTACATCGGCAGTCAGGGCATCGTTCAAGGCACCTACGAAACCTTTGTCGAAGCCGGTCGCCAGCATTACAACGCTGATCTCAAAGGTCGCTGGGTGTTGACCGCTGGCCTCGGTGGCATGGGCGGCGCGCAACCGCTGGCCGCCACCCTGGCCGGCGCCTGTTCGCTGAACATTGAATGCCAACAAGTCAGCATCGATTTCCGCCTGAAAAGCCGTTACGTCGATGAGCAGGCCAAAGACCTCGACGACGCCTTGGCGCGCATCGACAAATACACCAAGGAAGGCAAGGCAATCTCTATCGCGCTGCTCGGCAACGCAGCCGAAATCCTGCCGGAACTGGTCAAGCGCGGCGTGCGCCCGGACATGGTCACCGACCAGACCAGCGCCCATGACCCGCTCAACGGTTACCTGCCAGCCGGCTGGAGCTGGGACGAATACCGCGCCCGCGCCAAGACCGAACCGGCCGCCGTGATCAAAGCCGCCAAGCAGTCGATGGCCGTGCACGTCAAAGCCATGCTGGAGTTCCAGAAGCAAGGCATCCCGACCTTCGACTATGGCAACAACATCCGTCAGATGGCTCAGGAAGAAGGTGTCGAAAACGCCTTCGATTTCCCAGGCTTCGTACCGGCCTACATCCGTCCGCTGTTCTGTCGTGGCATCGGCCCGTTCCGCTGGGCGGCGCTGTCGGGTGATCCGCAGGACATCTACAAAACCGACGCCAAGGTCAAAGAACTGATCCCCGACGACGCGCACCTGCACAACTGGCTGGACATGGCCCGCGAACGCATCAGCTTTCAGGGGCTGCCGGCGCGGATCTGCTGGGTTGGTCTGGGCCAGCGCGCCAAGCTCGGTCTGGCCTTCAACGAGATGGTGCGAAGCGGTGAGCTGTCGGCGCCAGTGGTAATCGGTCGCGATCACCTCGACTCCGGCTCGGTGGCAAGCCCCAACCGCGAAACCGAATCGATGCAGGATGGTTCCGACGCCGTCTCCGATTGGCCATTGCTCAATGCATTGCTGAACACCGCGAGCGGCGCGACCTGGGTGTCGCTGCACCACGGCGGCGGCGTTGGCATGGGGTTCTCGCAGCATTCGGGGATGGTGATCGTCTGCGACGGCACCGATGAGGCCGCCGAACGCATTGCCCGCGTGCTCCACAACGACCCGGCGACCGGCGTCATGCGCCATGCCGACGCCGGTTACCAAATCGCGATCGATTGCGCGAAAGAGCAGGGGCTGAACCTGCCGATGATCACCGGCAAATAAACGCATGACCCCTGTAGGAGCTGCCGCAGGCTGCGATCTTGTGATTGTAGGTTTTCAAGATCAAAAGATCGCAGCCTGCGGCAGCTCCTACAAAGAATCCAACAATCCACAGAGGTTGAATCATGGCGGTTAACAACGAGCGTGCAGGCAGTACACCGTTGATCGAAAGACGTTCGATCGACTACATCCCGGAAGCGGAAAGACACGGTCGTCTGTTCAGCCAGTTCACCCTGTGGATGGGCGCCAATCTGCAGATCACCGCAATCGTGACCGGGGCCTTGGCCGTGGTGCTCGGGGGCGATGTGTTCTGGTCGTTGATCGGTCTGTTGATCGGCCAATTGCTCGGCGGCGGGGTGATGGCGCTGCATGCCGCGCAAGGGCCGAAGCTGGGCCTGCCACAGATGATTTCCAGTCGCGTGCAATTCGGCGTCTACGGCGCGGCCATTCCGATCGTGCTGGTGTGCCTGATGTACCTCGGCTTCACCGCCACCGGTACGGTGCTGTCCGGGCAGGCGCTGGGTCAGTTGTTCAATGTCAGCGACAGTGTCGGCATCCTGATTTTCGCCAGTGTCATCGTGCTGGTCACAGTGCTGGGTTATCGGGTGATCCACTGGATCGGCCGCGTCGCCAGCATCATCGGCGTGTTCGCTTTTGTGTTCCTGTTCTGGCGCCTGATGAGCCAGACCGACGTCGGCGCACTCATGCAAATCCGTCACTTCAGCTGGAGCAGTTTTCTCCTGGCCGTGTCGTTGGCGGCTTCATGGCAAATCGCTTTCGGCCCGTATGTCGCCGACTATTCCCGTTACCTGCCGAGCAACACCTCGGCGGTAAAGACTTTCTTCGCCGCCGGTGCCGGTTCAGTGATCGGCGCGCAAGTGGCAATGATCCTCGGCGTGTTTGCCGCCGCTTCCGCCAACGGTCAATTCGCCGGGCATGAAGTCGCTTACATCGTCGGGCTGGGCGGCACCGGTGCCACCGCCGCGCTGCTGTACTTCAGCATCGCGTTCGGAAAAGTCACCATCTCGACGCTGAACTCCTACGGCAGCTTCATGTGCATCGCCACCATCATCAGCGGCTTTCGCGGCCATTTGCAGGTCTCGCGTCTGCAGCGCCTGGTGTTCGTACTGTTCATCGTCGGCGCCGCGACGCTGATCGCGCTGCTCGGACAGCACTCATTCCTCGGGGCGTTCAAGTCTTTCATCCTGTTTTTGCTCGCCTTCTTCACCCCGTGGAGCGCGATCAATCTGGTCGACTACTACTGCATCACCCGCGAGCGCTATGACGTGCCAGCACTGGCCGATCCGAACGGTCGCTATGGTCGCTGGAACCTGCTCGGCATCAGCGTCTATGTGTTCGGTGTGTTGGTGCAGCTGCCGTTCATCTCGACCAAGTTCTATACCGGCCCGCTGGTGGCGGCCCTCGGTGATGTGGATATTTCGTGGATCATCGGCCTGGTGCTGCCGGCCGCCGTCTACTTCGTCTGCGCAAAAAAATGGCACAGCGCAGTGCCCGATCGCCTGATTCTGCCGGCCGAGCAGAACAGCGTCGTACAAGCAAAAACGAGCGGGGCCGGTCGCGCTGCGGCGCAGGCCTGATCTGGACGAGGACAAGGCTGGATGCCTGTTGAACTGCCGTAAGCCCATTCATGATTAGGAGCGTCACGACAATGAAATCGAACAAGACCCTGCTGACCACATTGCTGTCCATGGGCCTGTTGGCCAGTGCTGGTGCGACGCAAGCCGCCGGCTGGTGCGAATCGGGCAAACCGGTGAAGTTCGCCGGCCTGAACTGGGAAAGCGGCATGCTCCTGACCGACATGCTGCAAGTGGTGCTGGAGAAAGGTTACGGCTGCAAGACCGACAGCCTGCCGGGCAATTCCATCACCATGGAAAACGCCCTGAGCAGCAACGATATTCAAGTGTTCGCCGAAGAGTGGGTCGGCCGCAGCGAGGTCTGGAACAAGGCCGAGAAGGCCGGCAAAGTCGTCGGCGTCGGCGCACCGGTGGTGGGCGCTGTCGAAGGCTGGTACGTGCCGCGTTACGTGATCGAAGGCGACGCCAAGCGCAAGCTCGAGGCGAAAGCCCCGGACCTGAAAAACATCGCTGACCTGGGCAAATACGCTGCCGTTTTCAAGGACGCCGAAGAGCCGTCCAAGGGCCGCTTCTACAACTGTCCGGCCGGCTGGACCTGCGAACTCGACAACAGCGAAATGCTCAAGAGCTACGGCCTCGAAAACAGCTACACCAACTTCCGCCCGGGCACAGGTCCTGCGCTGGATGCAGCGGTGCTGTCGAGCTACAAGCGTGGCGAGCCGATCCTCTTCTACTACTGGTCGCCGACGCCGCTGATGGGGCAGATCGATGCGGTCAGACTTGAAGACAAGGCGCAGGGCAACAAGAGCATCAGCATCAAGGTCGGCCTGTCGAAAACTTTCCACGACGAAGCTCCGGAGCTAGTCGCCGTGCTGGAAAAGGTTAACCTGCCGATCGACCTGCTGAATCAGAACCTCGGGCGCATGGCCAAGGAGCGTATCGAGTCGGCAAAACTGGCGAAAATCTTTCTCAAGGAACATCCTGAAGTCTGGCACGCATGGGTGAGCGACGACGCTGCCAAGAAAATCGACGCGGCCTTGTAGGTCAGGTCTCCCCGGCTGCCAGCCACGGCAGCCGGGCGCTTGATCGCAACCCCTTGATTGAGAGTCCCTTATGTTTCCCGAAAGCTTTACCTTTTCCATCGCCGACTGGGTCAACGGTTGGGTCGATTCGCTGGTGACCAATTATGGCGACGTGTTCCGGCATATCTCCGACACCCTGCTGTGGGCCATCGTCAGCCTTGAAGGCTTGCTGCGTGCGGCGCCGTGGTGGCTGATGCTGGCGATCGTCGGTGTCATCGCCTGGCACGCCACGCGCAAAGTGGTGACCACGGCAATCATCGTCGGCTTGCTGTTTCTGGTGGGCGCGGTCGGCCTCTGGGACAAACTCATGCAGACCCTGGCGCTGATGATGGTCGCGACGATCATTTCGGTGCTGATCGGCATTCCGCTGGGGATCCTTTCGGCGCGCAGCAATCGTCTGCGTTCGGTGCTGATGCCGCTGCTCGACATCATGCAGACCATGCCGAGTTTCGTGTACCTGATCCCGGTGCTCATGCTCTTCGGTCTGGGCAAAGTCCCGGCGATTTTCGCCACGGTGATCTACGCCGCACCGCCGCTGATTCGCCTGACCGACCTCGGCATTCGTCAGGTCGACGGCGAGGTGATGGAAGCGATCAACGCCTTCGGCGCCAACCGCTGGCAGCAACTGTTCGGCGTGCAACTGCCGCTGGCCCTGCCGAGCATCATGGCCGGGATCAACCAGACAACGATGATGGCGCTGTCGATGGTGGTCATCGCCTCGATGATCGGTGCACGTGGTCTGGGTGAGGATGTGCTGGTGGGCATTCAGACCCTCAACGTCGGTCGCGGCCTCGAGGCCGGTCTGGCGATCGTGATTCTCGCGGTGGTCATCGACCGCATCACTCAAGCGTATGGTCGGCCACGGCACGAGGTGAACAAATGAGCGACGCAACCGTGAGCAAGATCGAAGTGCGCAACGTCTTCAAGATTTTCGGCAGTCGCGCCAAGGATGCTTTGGCCATGGTCGGTCAGGGCAAAAGCAAGGATCAGGTGCTGAGCGAAACCGGTTGCGTGGTCGGCGTGAATGACTTGTCGCTGAGCATCGGCACCGGCGAAATCTTTGTGATCATGGGCCTGTCCGGCTCGGGCAAATCCACCCTGGTGCGCCACTTCAATCGCCTGATCGATCCCACCAGCGGGGCGATTCTGGTTGATGGCGAGGACATCCTGCAGTACGACATGGATGCCCTGCGCGAATTTCGCCGGCACAAGATCAGCATGGTGTTCCAGAGCTTCGGCCTGCTGCCGCACAAAACCGTGCTCGATAACGTCGCCTATGGCTTGAAGGTGCGTGGCGAGAGCAAGCAGATGTGCGCTGAACGCGCGCTGCACTGGATCAACACCGTGGGCCTGAAGGGCTACGAAAACAAATACCCGCACCAGCTCTCCGGCGGGATGCGTCAGCGCGTCGGCCTGGCCCGAGCGTTGGCGGCGGACACCGACATCATTTTGATGGACGAGGCGTTCAGTGCGCTGGATCCGCTGATCCGCGCCGAGATGCAGGACCAGTTGCTGGAGCTGCAAAAGACCTTGCACAAAACCATCGTATTCATCACCCACGACCTCGACGAAGCCGTGCGCATCGGCAATCGCATTGCGATTCTCAAGGATGGCCGGTTGATCCAGGTCGGCACGCCGCGCGAGATCCTGCATTCGCCGGCGGATGAATATGTTCACCGGTTCGTGCAGCGGCGGGCGGCGGTGGTTTGATCTGAATAATGCAGTGCACTGACTGGCCCCATCGCTGGCAAGCCAGCTCCCACAGGGGTTGTGTGAACAATGAGGGCTGGCAGGCCCAGTTCCTACAGAGATTGTGTGAACAATGAGGGCTGGCAGGCCCAGTTCCTCCAGAGATTGTGTGAACAATGAGGGCTGGCAGGCCCAGTTCCTCCAAAGATTGTGTGAACAATGAGGGCTGGCAGGCCCAGTTCCTACAGAGGTTGTGTAAACAATGAGGGCTGGCAGGCCCAGCTCCCACAGGGGTTGTGTGAACAATGAGGGCTGGCAGGCCCAGCTCCCACAGGGGTTGTGTGAACAATGAGGGCTGGCAGGCCCAGTTCCTACAGAGATTGTGTGAACACTGGAGATCCTGTGGGAGCTGGCTTGCCAGCGATAGGGCCGGTGAAGCTGCATCAATTTTACGGTTGAGGTTTTAGATGTCCCAGGCTGAAAAAATCGTTATCACCGGTGATCATCTGCGCTGGCAGGACGTGGTCGCCGTGGCTCGCCATGGCGCGCCGCTGGAGCTGTCCAGCGACACTTGGGCGCGCATTGACAACGCTCAGGCGATCGTCCAGCGCATCGTCGCCAGCGGCGAACGCGCCTATGGCGTCAACACCGGCCTGGGCGGTCTGTCCAACGTCTCGCTGCAAGACGAACAGCTCAGCCAGCTCTCGCGCAACACCTTGCTCAGCCATGCCTGCGGCGTCGGTCCGGTCCTCGCTGACGAACAGACCCGCGCCATCATCTGCGCCGCCATCCACAACTTCAGTCACGGCAGATCCGGTATTCATCGCGGCGTTGTCGAAGCGCTGCTGGCGCTGCTCAATCGCGGCATTACCCCGCAGGTGCCATCGCAAGGTTCGGTGGGTTATCTGACGCACATGGCGCACATCGGCATTACGTTGCTCGGCGTCGGTAATGTCAGCTATCGCGGGCAGATCATGTCGGCGCAACAGGCGTTGGCCGAAGAAGGTTTGCAACCGGTGCAGCTCGGCGCGAAGGATGGCTTGTGCCTGGTCAACGGCACGCCGTGCATGACCGGCCTCAGCTGCCTGGCGATTGCCGATGCCACGCGTCTTCTTCAATGGGCCGATGTCATCGGCGCAATGAGTTTTGAAGCCCAGCGCGGCCAGATCGATGCGTTCGACGCCGAGATCATCTCGCTCAAGCCGCATCCGGGCATGCAGCAGGTCGGCGCCAATCTGCGCGCATTACTTGATGGCAGCGAAGTGATTGCGTCGAGCAAAGGCATTCGCACCCAGGACGCGCTGAGCATCCGTTCGATTCCTCAGGTGCACGGCGCTGCGCGCGATCAACTCGAGCATGCGATCAGACAGGTCGAAGCCGAACTCAATGGCTGCACCGACAACCCGTTGCTGCTCGGTACACCGGACAATTTCCGGGTGATGTCGCAGGCCAATCCGCACGGCCAGTCAGTGGCGATGGCGGCGGATCTGCTGGCGATTGCCATGGCTGAAATCGGCTCGATTGCCGAGCGCCGTCTCGATCGCCTGGTCAACCCGCACGTCAGCGGACTACCGGCGTTTCTGGTGGCCAATCCGGGAGTCAACTCGGGGATGATGATCGTGCAATACGTCGCCGCCTCGCTCTGTGCGGAGAATCGTCAACTGGCGCAACCGGCGGTGCTCGACAACTACATCACCTCGGGCCTGCAGGAAGATCACCTGAGCATGGGCACCAACGCCGCGCTGAAGCTGCACCGCGCGCTGGAAAACTGCACGCAGATCCTCGCCATCGAGTACTTGCTGGCGGCGCAGGCGTTCGAATTTCTCAAGGAACAGCGCTTCGGCGCCGGCACTGACGCCGCTTGGCGCCTGCTGCGCGAAACGGTGCCGGCCTACGATCAGGATCGCTGGCTGGCGCCGGACATCGCCGCCGCCGCGAGCGTGCTGAAAAACCCGAACGTGCAGCACAGCGTTCTAGCCAATTTGCACTGAATAACTACCCTGCCAGCGTGCCAAGGCGCGAATCGTCCAAAAGGCGAGAAGCGACGGATAACGGAATGCTCCGGAGCGACTGGTAACCAATAACAATGTCCCACAAGGAGCATTTTGATGACTGCGCTGAACCTGATTCCCGGCCAATTGAGCCTGGCCCAACTGCGTGACGTCTATCTGAACCCGGTGCAACTGAGCCTCGACAGCAGCGCTTCGGCGCAGATCGAAGCCAGTGTTGCCTGTGTCGAGCAGATCCTCGCCGAGAACCGTACCGCCTACGGCATCAATACCGGGTTTGGCCTGCTGGCCTCGACGCGCATTGCCAGCGAAGATTTGGAAAATCTCCAGCGTTCGCTGGTGCTGTCCCACGCCGCCGGGGTTGGCCAGCCGATCAGCGATGAACTCGTGCGGCTGATCATAGTGCTCAAGGTCAACAGCCTCAGCCGGGGTTTTTCCGGGATTCGTCGGCAAGTGATCGATGCACTGATTGCGTTGATCAACGCCGAGGTCTATCCGCACATTCCGCTGAAAGGTTCGGTTGGTGCCTCGGGCGATCTGGCGCCGCTGGCGCACATGTCGCTGGTGCTGCTGGGCGAGGGCAGGGCGCGTTACAAAGGTGAGTGGCTGGAAGCCACTGAAGCGCTGAAAGTCGCCGGCCTGACGCCGCTGACATTGGCGGCGAAAGAAGGTCTGGCATTGCTTAACGGTACTCAGGTGTCCACGGCGTTTGCGTTGCGCGGTCTGTTCGAAGGCGAGGATCTGTTTGCCGGTGCGCTGGCGCTCGGCAGCCTCACCGTTGAAGCGGTGCTGGGTTCGCGCTCACCGTTCGATGCGCGGATTCACGCGGCCCGTGGCCAGAAAGGCCAGATTGACGCCGCCGCGGCTTATCGTGATCTGCTCGGTGAGCGCAGCGAAGTGTCGGCGTCGCACCAGAATTGCGACAAGGTTCAGGATCCGTATTCGTTGCGCTGCCAGCCGCAAGTCATGGGTGCCTGTCTGACCCAGTTCCGTCAGGCCGCGGAAGTGCTGGCGGTTGAAGCCAACGCCGTTTCCGACAACCCGTTGGTGTTTGCCGCTGAAGGCGACGTGATTTCCGGCGGTAACTTCCACGCCGAACCGGTGGCCATGGCCGCTGACAACATGGCCTTGGCCATCGCCGAAATCGGCTCGCTGAGCGAGCGGCGGATCTCGCTGATGATGGACAAGCACATGTCGCAGCTGCCGCCATTTCTGGTGGCCAATGGCGGGGTGAACTCCGGTTTCATGATCGCCCAAGTCACCGCAGCGGCGCTGGCCAGCGAGAACAAGGCGCTGGCGCATCCGCACTCGGTGGACAGCCTGCCGACTTCAGCCAACCAGGAAGACCACGTTTCGATGGCGCCGGCAGCGGGCAAACGCCTGTGGGAAATGGCCGAGAACACTCGCGGGATTCTCGCGGTGGAATGGCTGGCGGCCGCGCAGGGGCTGGATCTGCGCAACGGCCTGAAGACCTCGCCGAAACTGGAACAGGCTCGGGCGATCTTGCGCAAGGAAGTGCCGTTTTACGAGAAGGACCGCTTTTTTGCCCCGGACATCAATGCGGCGACTGAATTGCTGGCGTCGCGGTGCTTGACCGAGCTTGTTGCTGGGCAGTTGTTGCCTAGTTTGTAAGCGCTTTACGGGGAGATTTGTATTGTTAGTGAAATCGATCCCCTCACCCCAGCCCTCTCCCCCAAGGGGAGAGGGGGAAGGGAGCCGATCTTCATTGTTTTCGCAACGTGAGTTCGGCTGAGAAATTTCAGGTCGATGTAGCTCGACAGAACAACCCGGTCAGTCCCCTCTCCCTCCGGGAGAGGGCTAGGGTGAGGGGCTTTGCAGGCTACCCACCACATCTACCCAAACGGAGGCCAACAGTGAAAACCCTCTGGCAACACTGCCACGTCGCAACCATGGCCCAAGGCGCCTATTCGATCATCGAGGATGCCGCGATCGTGACGGCCGGTGCGCTCATCGAGTGGATCGGACCGCGCAATCAATTGCCGTCCGGCGAATACCCGGCGGTCAATGACCTGCAAGGCGCGTGGGTCACCCCCGGCCTGATCGACTGCCACACTCACACGGTATTCGGCGGCAATCGCAGCGGCGAATTCGAGAAACGACTGCAAGGCGTCAGTTACGCCGAGATCGCCGCGCAGGGCGGCGGCATCGCCAGCACCGTGCGCGCCACCCGCGAAGCCACTGAAGACGAGCTGTTCGCCAGCGCCGCCAAACGCCTGAAAAGCCTGATGCGCGACGGCGTGACCACGGTGGAAATGAAATCCGGCTACGGCCTCGATCTGCTCAACGAGCGGAAGATTTTGCGCGTTATTCGCCGCCTCGCCGACGAATTGCCGATCAGCGTGCGCAGCACCTGTCTGGCCGCACACGCATTGCCGCCGGAGTACAAGGATCGCGCCGACGAATACATTGATCTTGTCTGCGAGCAGATACTCCCGGCACTCGCCGCCGAAGGGCTGGTCGATGCCGTCGATGCGTTCTGCGAATACCTGGCGTTCTCGCCGGAGCAGGTCGAGCGGGTGTTCGTCGCCGCGCAACAACTGGGTCTGCCGGTAAAGCTGCACGCCGAGCAATTGTCGTCGCTGCACGGCTCCAGCCTCGCGGCACGCTATAAAGCCTTGTCCGCCGATCACCTGGAGTTCATGGACGAGGCCGATGCCATCGCCATGGCCGCCGCCGATACCGTCGCGGTTTTGCTGCCGGGGGCGTTCTACTTCCTGCGCGAAACCCAGCTGCCGCCGATGGACGCTCTGCGCAAGCACAAGGTGAAAATCGCTATCGCCAGCGACCTCAACCCCGGCACCTCGCCGGCGCTGTCGCTGCGCCTGATGCTGAACATGGCCTGCACGTGTTTCCGAATGACTCCCGAAGAAGCGCTCGCTGGCGCGACGATCCATGCCGCGCAAGCGCTGGGGATGGCCGATACCCACGGTTCGCTGGAAGTTGGCAAGGTTGCCGATTTCGTCGCCTGGGACATCGAGCGTCCGGCGGATCTGGCCTATTGGCTGGGCGGTGATCTGGACAAGCGCATCGTGCGCCACGGCGTCGAATTACATTGGTAGGAGAGCGGTTGTGGAAGAGGTTCTGAAGTTCAAACAAGGCCGCGTGCCGCTGCTGATCAGCATGCCCCACGCGGGTTTGCGTCTGACGCCGGCAGTCGAGGCTGGGCTGATCCCCGCCGCGAAAAGCCTGCCTGACACTGACTGGCATATCCCGCAGCTGTATGACTTTGCCCAGGAATTGGGCGCCAGTACCCTGGCTGCCGAGTATTCGCGTTTCGTCATCGACCTCAACCGGCCGTCCGACGACAAACCGTTGTATGCCGGAGCGACCACCGGGTTGTACCCGGCGACGCTATTCGATGGCATTCCGTTGTTTCAGGAAGGGCTGGAGCCGTCGCGCGAAGAGCGCGCAAGTTATCTGCAGCAGATCTGGACGCCGTATCACCGCACGCTTGCTGAAGAGCTGGCGCGGCTAAAAGCCGAGTTTGGCTATGCGCTGCTGTTCGATGCGCACTCGATCCGCTCGATCATCCCGCACTTGTTCGACGGCAAATTGCCGGACTTCAACCTTGGCACATTCAACGGCGCCAGTTGTGATCCGCTGCTGGCCAGTCAACTTGAGGCGATCTGCGCGCGTCATGCTCAGTTCAGCCATGTGCTGAACGGTCGCTTCAAGGGCGGGCACATCACCCGGCAATACGGCAACCCGGCAGAAAACATCCACGCCGTGCAGCTGGAACTGTGCCAGTCCACCTACATGGAAGAGTTCGAGCCGTTCCGCTACCGCGCCGATCTGGCCGAACCCACGCAAGTGGTGCTCAAAGAATTGCTGCAAGGCTATCTGGCTTGGGGCGAAAAACACTACAGCAAATAATCACGCACTCCCCTGTGGGAGCGAGCCTGCTCGCGAAGGCGTCTGTTCAGCCGACAACCAGGCCGAATGACACACCGCGTTCGCGAGCAGGCTCGCTCCCACAAGGTTTCGTATGCAGCAGAAAAACGGTGACAGCGGACAGGCATGCTCATTGACGCAAATCGGGTTTATGATGCCCAACGGCAGAATAATACGAGTCCCCCCAGGGATGACCTCGACCCCTTACGGAGCGCGCAATGCAGACTTTGTTTCCGCAGATCAAACCTCACGCCCGGCACGATCTGGCTGTCGATGACACCCATACGCTGTACGTTGATGAAAGCGGCTCGCCGGAAGGTTTGCCGGTGGTGTTCATCCACGGTGGCCCCGGCGCCGGTTGTGACGCGCAGAGCCGGCGTTATTTCGATCCCAATCTGTATCGCATTGTCACCTTCGACCAGCGCGGCTGCGGACGCTCCACGCCGCACGCCAGTCTGGAAAACAACACCACCTGGGATCTGGTCGAAGACCTCGAGCGCATCCGCAAACACCTCGGCATTGAAAAATGGGTGCTGTTCGGCGGCTCGTGGGGCTCGACGCTGGCGCTGGCCTACGCACAAACCCACCCGGAGCGTGTGCACGGTCTGATCCTGCGCGGCATCTTTCTCTGCCGTCCGCAGGAAATCGAATGGTTCTACCAGGCCGGCGCCAGCCGCCTGTTCCCCGACTACTGGCAAGACTACATCGCGCCGATTCCGCTGGACGAGCGCGATGACCTGCTCAGCGCCTTTCACAAGCGCCTGATCGGCAATGATCAGATCGCCCAGATGCACGCGGCCAAAGCCTGGTCGACCTGGGAAGGGCGCACCGCCACGCTGCGGCCTAACCCGCTGGTGGTCGATCGTTTCTCCGAGCCGCAACGCGCGCTGTCGATTGCGCGGATCGAATGCCACTACTTCACCAACAACGCCTTCCTTGAGCCGAACCAGTTGATCCGCGACATGGGCAAGATCGCTCATCTGCCCGGCGTGATCATTCATGGTCGCTACGATGTGATTTGCCCGCTCGACAATGCCTGGGAGTTGCACCAGGCCTGGCCGAACAGCGAACTGCAGGTGATCCGCGACGCCGGTCACGCCGCTTCCGAGCCGGGCATCACCGATGCACTGGTGCGCGCGGCCAGTAAAATGGCCCAGCGTTTGCTCGACTTGCCCCTCGAAGAAGCATGAAAGCGCTTTTACAGCGGGTACGCGGTGCGCGGGTTGAAGTCGCGGGCGAGGTGGTTGGCGCGGTCGATCAGGGTTTGCTCGTGCTGGTCGCGGTCGAACCTGACGACACGCGTATCAGCGCCGACAAACTTCTGCATAAGCTGCTTAACTATCGTGTATTCAGCGATGCGGAGGGCAAGATGAATTTGTCCCTGGCGGATGTCGGCGGTGGGTTGCTGCTGGTCTCTCAGTTCACCTTGGCAGCCGACACCAAAAGCGGGTTGCGACCGAGCTTTTCCACGGCCGCGCCCCCAGCCTTGGGCGAGGAATTGTTCGACTATTTATTGAACAGCGCGAAACAGGTGCATGGCACTGTGGCATCAGGTAGATTCGGCGCCGATATGCAGGTGCACTTGGTCAATGATGGCCCTGTTACCTTTTTGTTACAGACCTGAAAGCGCTTGAAACAGGTTTTTCAGAAAATTCGGCTGTTTTAAGGTGTTTACGCGATAAATACTTTGTTACCCCTGATGCGTTGTCATGCGGGCTACTAGATAATCGCGCGCACTGGGATCAGCGTTCGCTGGTCCATTTTTCACTTAGGTAGAGACTTGTCTGGATCCGATTGGGGAATCATTTTGCCCCGGCGGAGTCGGAACAATGCTCGCCAACTTGGCAAGGGTGCGCTGGAAGGTCGGCTTTTTACCGCCGAAAACCCTACAGGCACTTCATCTGGCCGTTGGTTTATTGATCTGTTTTCGGCGAGGGTTGCTCGTGATTGTTAGTCCCTGTAATGCAGCAAAAATGTCTGCCAAACGCGTGCGAAGTGCTCTGGTAGCGGGTTCGGCGCTCCTGTGCCTGCTCAGCGCCGGTCAGCTTTGGGCGTTCAATCTTGACGATGTGTCGGCCAAGGCTAAAGAGCTGGCCGGGCAGAAGTTCGAAGCCCCGCGCAGCAACCTGCCGAACGAATTCCGCGACATGAAATTCGCGGACTATCAGAAAATCCGCTTCCTCACCGAAAAGGCTGAGTGGGCTGATCAGAAAACGCCGTTCAAGCTCTCGTTCTACCACCAGGGTATGCACTTCGATACACCGGTGAAAATCAACGAAATCACCGCGAACACCGTCTCGGAAATCAAATACGATCCGACGCGTTTCGATTTCGGCGATTTGAAATTCGATCCAAAAGCCACTGAACAACTGGGCTACGCCGGTTTCCGTGTGCTGTATCCGATCAACAAGGCCGACAAGCAAGACGAAATCATGACCATGCTCGGCGCGAGTTACTTCCGCGTTGTTGGCAAGGGCCACACCTATGGCCTGTCGGCTCGTGGTCTGGCGATCGATACCGCGCTGCCGTCGGGTGAAGAATTCCCGCGTTTCCGCGAGTTCTGGATCCAGCAGCCAAAGCCGGGCGACAAGCACCTGGTGATCTTCGCCCTGCTCGATTCGCCGCGCGCCACTGGTGCTTACCGGCTGATCCTGCGTCCGGGCAGCGACACCATTGTCGACGTCAAGGCGCAGATGTTCCTGCGTGACAAGGTCGGCAAACTGGGCATCGCGCCGCTGACCAGCATGTTCCTGTTCGGCGCCAACCAGCCGTCGAAAGTCCTCAACTATCGTCGTGAACTGCACGACTCCAGCGGTCTGTCGATCCATGCCGGCAACGGCGAGTGGATCTGGCGTCCACTGAACAACCCGAAACACCTGGCCGTGAGCAACTTCAGCGTCGAGAACCCGCGCGGTTTCGGTCTGCTGCAGCGTGGCCGCGACTTCAGCCACTACGAAGATCTCGACGACCGCTACGACAAGCGCCCAAGCGCCTGGATCGAGCCGAAGGGCGAGTGGGGCAAGGGCACTGTCGATCTGGTAGAGATTCCGACCGCTGACGAAACCAACGACAACATCGTTGCGTTCTGGAGCCCGGAAAAAATGCCGGAGCCAGGCCAGCCTCTGGACTTCGCCTACCGCATGCACTGGACCATGGACGAAGCGGCGCTGCACGCGCCGGACAGCGCTTGGGTTGCGCAGACGCTGCGCTCCACCGGTGACGTCAAGCAGTCGAACCTGATCCGTCAGCCGGACGGCAGCGTGGCTTATCTGGTCGACTTCGAAGGCCCTTCGCTGGCCGCTCTGGCGCCCGATGCCGATGTGCGCAGTCAAGTCAGCGTTGGCGACAACGCCGAACTGGTCGAGAACAGCGTGCGCTACAACCCGGAAACCAAGGGCTGGCGTTTGACCCTGCGGATGAAGATCAAGGACGCCAGCAAGGCGACCGAAATGCGCGCCGCGCTGGTTCAGCCTGTCGTGACAGCTGATCTGGGCAAATCCGTGCCGGCCTCGAACTCGTCGGTCGCCAAGGCTGACAAGGTTGCCGCCAAGCAGCAGGAAAAAATCGACAAGGAAGCCAAGGCCGCTGAAGCCAAACAGGCCGAAGCCAAGCCTGCGGCCGATGCCAAGGACCAGGCCGACAAAGACGCCAAGCAGCCAGTCGCTGCCGACGCGGCCCCAGCCACACCGGAATCGGCGCCGACTGAAGAAGTCCTGACCGAGACCTGGAGCTATCAGTTGCCTGCCGATGAGTAATTCTCAAGTACAGCCGGAAACTCTGTCCGAGTATCTGGCGCATCTGCCGATGACCGACGAACAGCGCGCGGAGCTCGCGGGCTGCCAGTCGTTCAGCGAGTTGCATGAACGCCTGTCGTCCTCGACATTCGACGCTCCTGCCGAAGCCGCCCAGGCTTCGGTGGGCAAGCGCCTGGTCCTGAGCACTGCCGAACAGCTTGAAGAAGCGGAAATGCTAGTGCTCGACGCCAGCGGCCGCGTCAGCTTGAAGGCCACGCCGCCGATCCGCCGGACCAAAGTTGTGCCGGAGCCATGGCGCACCAATATTCTGGTGCGTGGCTGGCGCCGACTGACCGGCCGGACCAACCCTCCGCAACCGCCGAAGGACGCCAATGTCCTGCCGGCGGCGCGCTGGCGCACCGTCGGTTCGATCCGTCGCTACATTCTGTTGGTGTTGATGCTCGGCCAGACCATCGTTGCTGGCTGGTACATGAAAGGCATCATGCCGTACCAGGGCTGGTCGTTCGTCGATCTGGACGAAGTGCTGCATCAACCGCTGTTGCAGACCGCCACCCAAGTGCTGCCGTATGCGTTGCAAACCAGCATCCTGATTCTGTTCGGGATTCTGTTCTGCTGGGTGTCTGCCGGTTTCTGGACGGCGCTGATGGGCTTCCTCGAGTTGCTCACCGGCCATGACAAATACCGCATCTCCGGCAAAAGCGCCGGCAACGAGCCGATTGCCAAAGACGCGCGTACTGCGTTGGTGATGCCGATCTGCAACGAAGACGTGCCGCGTGTATTCGCTGGTCTGCGTGCGACGTTCGAATCGGTTGCCGCTACCGGTGATCTGGATCGCTTCGACTTCTTCGTCCTCAGCGACAGTAACGACACTGATATCTGCGTCGCCGAGCAACAGGCCTGGCTGGATGTCTGCCGCGAAGCCAAAGGCTTCGGCAAGATCTTCTATCGCCGCCGTCGCCGTCGTGTGAAGCGCAAGAGCGGCAACCTCGACGACTTCTGCCGTCGTTGGGGCGGTGACTACAAGTACATGGTCGTGCTCGACGCTGACTCGGTGATGAGCGGCGAGTGCCTGACCAGTCTGGTGCGCTTGATGGAAGCCACGCCGGACGCCGGGATCATCCAGACCGCGCCGCGTGCGTCGGGCATGGATACCCTGTATGCGCGCATGCAGCAGTTTGCCACCCGCGTGTACGGTCCGCTGTTCACCGCCGGTCTGCACTTCTGGCAGCTGGGTGAATCCCACTATTGGGGTCACAACGCGATCATCCGCATGAAGCCGTTCATCGACCACTGCGCCCTGGCGCCGTTGCCGGGCAAAGGGGCGTTCTCCGGTGCGATTCTGTCTCACGACTTCGTTGAAGCCGCACTGATGCGTCGTGCCGGGTGGGGCGTGTGGATTGCCTATGACTTGCCGGGCAGCTACGAAGAACTGCCACCAAACCTGCTCGATGAACTCAAGCGTGACCGTCGCTGGTGCCACGGCAACCTGATGAACTTCCGTCTGTTCCTCGTCAAGGGCATGCACCCGGTGCACCGTGCGGTGTTCCTGACGGGCGTGATGTCGTACCTGTCGGCGCCGTTGTGGTTCTTCTTCCTGGTGTTGTCGACCGCGCTACTGGCGGTGAATACGCTGATGGAACCGCAGTACTTCCTTGAACCGCGTCAGCTCTATCCGCTATGGCCACAATGGCACCCGGACAAAGCCATCGCGCTGTTCTCGACGACGATCGTGCTGCTGTTCCTGCCGAAGCTGTTGAGCATCATCCTGATCTGGGCCAAAGGCGCGAAAGAGTTCGGCGGCAAGTTCAAGGTGACGCTGTCGATGCTGCTGGAGATGTTGTTCTCCATGCTGCTGGCGCCGGTGCGGATGATCTTCCACACGCGTTTCGTTCTCGCCGCGTTCCTCGGCTGGGCCGCAACCTGGAACTCGCCGCAGCGTGACGACGACTCGACTCCCTGGAGCGAAGCGGTCAAACGCCACGGCCCGCAGACCCTGTTGGGCTTCTGCTGGGCGCTGCTGGTGATCTGGCTGAACCCGAGCTTCCTGTGGTGGCTGGTGCCGATCGTTGGTTCGTTGATGCTGTCGATTCCGGTGTCGGTGATATCCAGCCGTGTTGGCCTGGGCCTGAAGTCCCGTGACGAGAGCCTGTTTCTCATTCCTGAGGAATACAATCCGCCACAGGCGCTGTTGGCGACCGATCAGTACACCCACGAAAATCGTTACCACGCCCTCAACGACGGCTTCGTCCGTGCAGTGGTCGATCCGCAGCAGAACGCCTTGGCGTGCTCGCTGGCGACCTCGCGTCACGGCCAGGCCGAGCCGATTGAATGGCTGCGTCAGGAGCGGGTGCGTCACGCGATCAAGGTCGGCCCGGCCGGGCTGAACAACCATGATCGCCTGCAATTGCTCAGCGATCCTGTAGCCCTGTCACGCCTGCATGAGCAGGTGTGGGCCGAAGGTCACGCCGAGTGGCTGGACGCCTGGCGCGCTTCGGTGAAAGCCGATCCGCATGCGCCGCTGCTGCCGTTACAACCGGTGAGTCTGCAGGCTCAGCCGGCCTGATGAAGAAACCCCGCCTGAATTGGCGGGGTTTTTTATGGTCGCTGAAAAACCCCTCACCCCAGCCCTCTCCCGGAGGGAGAGGGGGCCGACCGAGCCGTCTGGCGCTATACATCGACCTGAAACATCGAGTCGATTGCGGATGCGGCTAATCCTATTCAGGTCGGCGTATCTCTGAAGCATCCCCCGATCGGCCCCCTCTCCCTCCGGGAGAGGGCTGGGGTGAGGGTGTGCTCTTGATGTTCAAACAAATCCCTGAT
Organism: Pseudomonas fluorescens; assembly: GCF_900636825.1. Lineage (NCBI taxonomy): Bacteria > Pseudomonadati > Pseudomonadota > Gammaproteobacteria > Pseudomonadales > Pseudomonadaceae > Pseudomonas > Pseudomonas fluorescens. Next base: position 390,161 of record NZ_LR134318.1, read on the forward strand.
TAAACCTTGTGCAAAAAAACGAGTGCGTTAGCATCCGTCCCCGAATTGGCGCGCCCGGGCTTTTTTGCCTGTCGGTTTCGAAGTCGACATCCTCAAAGCCATGCCCAAGGCCATGGGCGTCAAGCTGGAACTGGTTTCCACCGGTTACGACGGCATCATTCCGGCGCTGATGACCGACAAGTTCGACATGATCGGCAGCGGCATGACCCTGACTCAGGAGCGCAACCTGCTCCTGAATTTCAGCGATCCGTTCATCGTCGTCGGCCAGACTCTGCTGATCCGCAAGGAACTCGTGAACCTGTCCCGCGAGTTCGCCGGGATCGCGCGCTGTCGCTGTTCACTGGCGCCTATGTGGCAGAGATCATCCGCTCCGGCGTGCAGTCGATTGCCCGTGTCGCGATCTGGTAAAAGTCTTCGACACCCGTGGCCAAGTCGTGCGCGCGGTGGATAACGTCAGCACCCGCGTGGCCAAAGGCGAAGTGCTGGTGGTGATCGGCCGTCCGGTTCCGGCAAGTCGACCTTCCTGCGATGTCTCAATGGTCTGGAAGAATTCGACTCCGGCTCGGTGAGCATCGACGGCCTGCAGCTGGCCGACGCGAAAACCGACGTCAACTCCTACCGCCGCGAAGTCGGCATGGTCTTTCAGCACTTCAACCTGTTTCCACACATGACCGTGCTGGAGAACCTCTGCCTGGCGCAGAAAGTCGTGCGCAAGCGCGGCAAGAAAGAGCGCGAGGCCAAAGCCATGGCGTTGCTGGAAAAGGTCGGCATTGCGCAGAAGGCCCACGAGTTTCCGTCACGCCTGCCCGGTGGTCAGCAGCTACGTGTGGCGATTCCCGGGCGCTGGCGATGGAGCCAAAGGTCATGCTGTTCGACGAACCGACATCGGCGCTCGACCCGGAAATGGTCGGCGAAGTGCTGGACGTGATGAAGAACCTGGCGGTGGAAGGCATGACCATGGTTTGCGTGACCCATGAGATGGGCTTCGCCCGGGAAGTGGCGGATCGGGTGTTGTTCTTCGATCACGGCAGACTGTTGGAAGATGCCGCGCCAGCAGAATTTTTCGCGGCGCCGAAAGATCAGCGTGCTCAGGCTTTTCTGCGTCAGGTTCTTTAAACCGCAAAAAGATCGCAGCCTTCGGCAGCTCCTACAGGGTTATGTTTACACCTGTGAGGGCTGCCGAGGGCTGCGATCTTTTGCTTTTGGGCTGTTAAACCTTGAAGCGGCCCACCAGCGTTTGAAGATGCGTGCCCAAGCGCGCCAGTTCAACGCTGGACGCTGCGGTCTCTTCACTCGCCGCCGAGGTCTGATCAGACACGTCGCGCACATTCAGCACGCTGCGGTTGATCTCTTCGGCCACTGCGCTCTGCTGCTCGGCGGCGGCGGCAATCTGCTGGTTCATTGCCTGAATCGCCGACACGGTGCGGGTGATGCTCTCCAGCGAACCGCCGGCGCGACGGGTCAGCTCGACGCTGCTGTCGGTGAGGGTGCGGCTGTTGTCCATGATTGTCGCCACTTGCTGGGTGCCGTTTTGCAGGCCGACGATCAGCTCTTCGATCTCTTCGGTGGACTTCTGCGTGCGCTGGGCGAGGCTGCGCACTTCGTCGGCGACCACGGCGAAACCACGTCCGGCCTCACCTGCACGAGCCGCTTCGATCGCGGCGTTGAGCGCCAAAAGGTTGGTTTGCTGGGCAACCGACTTGATCACGTCGAGGACGCTGCCGATCTTGTCGCTTTCACGCTTGAGCTCGCCCATGGCTTCGGTGGAGTGTCCCACTTCGACCGCCAGGCGCTCGATCTGAGCGATGGCTTCACCGACGACCTTGTCGCCTTCGCGGGCCTGCTGGTCAGCGGCAACGGCAGCCTCGGATGCCTCTTCAGCGTTGCGCGCGACTTCCTGCACGGTGGCGGCCATTTCGTTCATGGCGGTAGCGACCTGGTCGGTCTCGATCTTCTGATTGTTAACACCCGCGCTGGTCTGCTCGGTCACGGCCGAGAGTTCTTCAGCGGCGCTGGCGATCTGCGTGACGCCGTCGCTGATACCACCGATGAGCTCGCGCAGGCCTTGGGTCATGCTCTGCATCGATCGCTGCAGCTGGCCGAGTTCGTCGCGGCGCAAGGAAACGAGGTTGTGGGTCAGGTCGCCCGCCGCCACGCGTTCAGCAACTTTCAGGGTCTGGTTCAGCGGAATGATGATCTGTCGGGTAATGGCCCAGGCAGCGATCAAACCGAAGACCAATGCCAGCGCGGTGGCGATCAACAGCATGTTCTTCGCGTGGGCGGCATCGGTGTCACGCACCACGGTTTGCGATTCGGTGAGCTTCTTGCTGACCGCGATCAGGATGTCGCCCTGCGCGGACATGCTGGCCAGGGCAGCAGCGTTTTTCGCCTGGGAGTCACGGAATTGGGCGACCGCTGCGCGATAGGCTTTGAGCGAATCGGTGGCTTGCTGCAGGTTGGCGATATGCTGCTCCGGCAAGCGGGTTGGCAGGCTTTCAAGATTCTTCAGGGCGTTGTCGATGGCGGTCAGCGCCGGTTGTTCGGCATCGGCCTTGCCGCTGTAGGTGTAGCCGCGCACTTGATAACGCGCCTGCTGCAGCAGTTTGCTCAGCTCGATCACCGCGTTGTACTGCGCAACGCTATCGCCTTGCAGCAGTGCGCTCTCGACTTCACCGACCTTGGCCACGGCATTGTCGGCGTTCGCACCGAGCTTGCTGCGCGCATCTTCACGCTGTGCGGTGGCCTGCGTCATTTCGCCGAACGCGCGTTTGTATTCAGCTACGGCAGCCAGTTGCTGATCGACCATCGCCACATCGGACGGCTGCTCGATCATGCCGCGTGCCGATTGCAGGCCGCTTTCCAGTTTGCCGATGAACTCATTCACCGCGCCCGGGCCTTGTTCGCCACGGCGCATGTCGTAGTCCATGCGGGCCAGGCGCAAGTCTTTGGTCAGCTCGTTGAGGCTGGAAATAAAGCCGAGCTTGTCGCCACGGCTGATGATGCCGCTCATGCCGGTCCAGCCGGTGAAGGTGATCAACAGCGTCAGCAACAGCACCAGACCGAAGCCGATGCCCAGCTTGCGTTTGACGCTGACGTTTCCAAGACTCTCGGCTAACCAACGGTACATGCGACCACTCCCTTCGGACCACTAAATTGGACTTATAGGGGCTGTATCGGCTGGATAAGGGCAATCTGTAACGCCACTTGTCCGGGATGGAAAAATGTGTAGGAGCTGCCGCAGGCTGCGATCTTTTGATCTTGTTTTTTTAGACACAAGATCAAAAGATCGCAGCCTTCGGCAGCTCCTACATTGAAGGGCGTCAGGCCGAGTGTGCGAGCGGGGGCGGTCTGCGTTAGAACAGGCGCGCGAGCAGGGCGGTGACGGCGGTTTCGACGCGCAGGATTCGCTCGCCCAGTTGCACCGGTTGCAGGCCGGACTTGGCCAGCAAATCGATTTCGTAGGGGATCCAGCCACCCTCCGGGCCGATCGCCAAAGTCACCGGTTCGTTCAGCGCGCGCGGGCAGGGCGGGAAATCGCCCGGATGGCCAACCAGGCCGAGGGTGCCTTGGCTGATCGCCGGCAGTCGGTCCTCTACGAAAGGCTTGAAGCGCTTCTCGATGATGATCTCTGGCAATACGGTATCGCGAGCTTGTTCGAGGCCGAGTATCAACTGCTCGCGAATCGCTTCCGGCTCCAGGAACGGCGTCTGCCAGAAGCTCTTCTCGACGCGGTAACTGTTGACCAGAATCACCTTGGAAACGCCCATGGTGGCGACGGTCTGAAATACGCGACGAAGCATTTTCGGCCGCGGCAGCGCGAGGACCAATGTCAGCGGCAACTTGGCCGGCGGCGGCTGATCGAGGCTGACGCGCAACTCGGCTTCGCCCGCTTCCAGACGCAGCAGCTCGGCCGCACCCATCAACCCGTTGATGCGCCCGATGCGCAGACTGTCACCAACTTCCGAACGATGGACTTCCTGCATATGGGTCAAGCGGCGATCGCGCAGCACCACACGGTCGGCCGCAATGAAATCGGCCTCTTCGAGCAGCAGCAGGTTCATGGCTGGGTCGCTGGCGGCTGATCGTTGTGATCGTCTGCCGGCGTTTCTTCCGGGCGTTCGCGCTTGCTGACCAGCGCGCCGAAGAGGATGCCGATCTCGAACAGCATCCACATCGGCACGGCCAGCAGGGTCTGCGAGAAGATGTCCGGCGGGGTGAGGATCATGCCGACCACGAAGCAGCCGATGATCACGTACGGGCGGATTTTCTTCAGGTATTTGACGTCGACCACGCCGATCCACACCAGCAACACCACGGCCACTGGGATTTCGAACGCCACGCCGAAGGCGAAGAACAGCGTCATGACGAAGTCGAGGTAGCTGGCGATGTCGGTCATCATTTCCACGCCGGCCGGGGTGGCGGCGGCGAAGAACTTGAAGATCAGCGGAAATACGAAGTAATAGGCGAACGCCATGCCGGTGTAGAAGAGCAGGATGCTGGAGACCAGCAGCGGTACCGCGACGCGTTTTTCATGTTTATACAGGCCCGGCGCGATAAAGCCCCAGATCTGATGCAGGATCACCGGGATCGCGAGGAACAGCGAGACCATCATGGTCAGCTTCAACGGCGTCAGGAACGGCGACGACACGTCGGTGGCGATCATCGTCGCACCGACCGGCAGGTACTGGCGCAGCGGCGTCGAGACGAAGGTGTAGATCTGCTGGGTAAACGCGAACAGCCCGGCAAAGATAATGAAAATCGCCGCCACGCAACGCAGCAGGCGGGTGCGCAACTCGGTGAGGTGCGAAACCAGCGGCATGTGCTGGTCGTTTTCGGGGAGATCGCTCATGGGGCTCGCGGCGGCAATGTTGGGTCGTGAGGCGCTGGTGCAGTCGGCGCGGCGGAGGGCGCTACGTGTTCAACTGATGTGTTCGCGGTAACCGGCGCCGGTCCTGGCGGTGTTACAGCAGGTGCAGGTGCAGTCGGAGCGGCAGCGCTGTGAATTGTTTGCTCGCCGACATGCTCAGGCGGCGTCGGCGCCTGCTGGCTCGGATTGAAAATCTTCCGCGCCTCCTGCTCCAGCGACAGAATATGTTCGTTGTGCAGTTGCCGACGGATCTCGTCGGCACCGATTTCACGTTCAACTTCCTGTTTGATCGCGTTGAAGCTGCGCTTCAGGCGGCCGACCCACAGACCGGCGGTGCGCGCAGCGCCCGGCAGACGCTCGGGGCCCAGCACCAGCAGGGCAACGAGGCCGACGAGCAGCAGTTCAGAGAAGCTGATACCAAACATTAGTCAGTGCTCACACGTCTTTGCGGATCGGCTCTTCGACTTTCTGCGCCTGCACGTCGATGGTGTGCGGCGGATTGGCCTGAGCGGTGGTTTGCGGCTGCACCGGTGGCACAGGCTGCGCCGGCGGAGTCACGCTCGGCTCGGCCGGTTTCTCGTCATCGTTCATGGCTTTGCGGAAGCCCTTGATCGACTCGCCGACATCGGTGCCGAGGTTTTTCAGTTTCTTGGTGCCGAACACCAGAACCACGACAACGAGGATGACGATCCAGTGTTTCCAGTCAAAAATGCCCATGTTGCTGTTCCTCTCTAAAAGTTGTTCAGGCGGACGGACGCGAGGCTTTCTCGACGTGTCCGGACAGGCCGAAGCGACGATCCAGCTCATCGAGTACAGCCTGCGGATGCTGCCCCAGCTGGGCAAGCATGACCATGCTGTGGAACCACAGGTCGGCGGTCTCGTAAATCACATCGCTGCAGTCGCCGCTGACCGCAGCGTCCTTGGCGGCGATAATGGTTTCGACCGACTCTTCGCCGACTTTCTCCAGAATCTTGTTCAGCCCCTTGTGGTACAGGCTGGCGACATACGAACTGTCGGCGGCTGCGCCTTTGCGCTCTTCGAGCACTTCGGCCAGACGGGTGAGTGTGTCACTCATGTTTGTGTCCTGCGGAGTAAATGGCGTGCGGGTCTTTCAGAACCGGGTCGACCGTTTTCCAGTCGCCGTTTTCGAAGACGCGGTAAAAGCAGCTTTGACGGCCGGTATGGCAAGCGATGTCGCCGATCTGTTCCACCATCAGGATGATCACGTCGGCATCACAGTCCAGACGCATCTCATGCAAGGTCTGCACATGGCCGGACTCTTCGCCCTTGCGCCACAGCTTGCCACGGGAACGTGACCAGTAGATTGCACGGTTCTCCGCAGCGGTCAGTTCGAGCGCTTCGCGGTTCATCCAGGCCATCATCAGCACGCGTCCGGTCTTGTGATCCTGGGCAATCGCCGGCACCAGGCCGTCAGCGTCCCACTTGATCTCGTCCAGCCAGTTTTTCATCTTCAGTTCCTGAAAAGCAGCTTCGAGTTTCAAGCTTCAAGCTGCAAGTAAAAGCAGGTTGCGGTGTTCATGTGTCGTCAAGCTTGCAGCGGGCAGCTTATAACTTGCAGCTCAAACCTGCTATCGGCGAACGACCAGATACAAGCCGACCGCCACCATGATCCCGGCGGGCCAGTGCGCCCAATCGGTCAACGGACCGCCGACGGCGAGGATCGCACCGCCGGCCAGATGCGCGCAGCCGAGCAGGCGCAGGAACCAATCATCCTTGCGCTTGTGCCACGGCGGCGGCGGGTCTTTGGCATGCGGTTGCGACATGCGTTCGAGCAGATCGCGGGCCATGTTCGACAGGTGCGGAATCTGCTCCAGCTGGCTCTGCACGTTGCCCAGCAAGGCTTTCGGGCTGACGCGCTCGCGCATCCAGCGTTCGAGGAACGGCTGCGCGGTATTCCACAGATCCAGATCCGGATAGAGCTGACGGCCGAGGCCTTCGATGTTCAGCAGGGTCTTTTGCAGCAGCACCAACTGCGGCTGCACTTCCATGTTGAAGCGCCGCGCGGTCTGGAACAGGCGCATCAGCACCTGGCCAAATGAAATATCTTTTAACGGTTTTTCGAAGATCGGTTCGCAAACAGTACGGATCGCCGCTTCGAATTCATTGAGCTTGGTCTCCGCCGGGACCCACCCTGAATCAATGTGCAACTGGGCCACGCGGCGATAGTCGCGTTTGAAGAACGCGAACAGGTTGCGCGCCAGATAATCCTGATCTTCCGGGGTCAGGCTGCCGACGATGCCGCAGTCGATCGCAATGTATTGCGGGCTCCACGGGTTGACGGTGCTGACGAAGATGTTGCCGGGGTGCATATCGGCATGGAAGAAACTGTCGCGAAAGACCTGGGTGAAGAAGATCTCCACACCGCGCTCGGCGAGCAATTTCATGTCGGTGCGCTGGTCGGCGAGGGTCACCAGATCGGTCACCTGAATGCCGTAGATGCGCTCCATCACCAGCACTTTAGGCCGGCACCAGTCCCAATAGACCTGCGGCACGTACAGCAGCTGCGAACCTTCGAAGTTGCGGCGCAACTGGCTGGCGTTCGCCGCCTCGCGCAGTAGATCGAGCTCGTCGTAAATGGTCTTTTCGTAGTCCTGCACCACATCGACCGGGTGCAGCAGGCGCGCGTCGGCGGAGAATTTCTCGGCAGCACGGGCGAGGATGAACAGCCACGCCAGATCCTGCGCGATGATCGGCTTGAGGCCCGGACGAATTACCTTGACCACGACTTCTTCGCCGCTCTTCAACTGCGCGGCATGCACCTGCGCCACCGAAGCCGAGGCCAGCGGTTCTACATCGAAACGACTGAACACGTCGCTGATCTTCTTGCCCAGCTGTTCCTCGATCAGCTTGATCGACAGCTGCGAATCGAACGGCGGCACGCGGTCCTGCAAGAGCATCAGTTCATCGGCGATGTCTTCCGGCAGCAGGTCGCGGCGGGTCGAGAGAATCTGCCCGAACTTGATGAAGATCGGCCCGAGATCCTGCAACGCCAGACGCAAGCGTGCGCCGCGGTTCAGCTCGAGCGTCTTGCGCGGGAACCAGCGCCACGGCAAGGCAAAACGCAGCGCCAGGAGAAACCATGGCAGCGGCAGAGCGAACAGCAGGTCATCGAGGCGGTAGCGGATCACGACGCGCTGGATGCGCAACAAACGGCGGACGGCGAGCAGCTTCATGCGTTATCGCTTGGGTCGAGGGATCGGGAAAGGCGCTCGAAACGCGCCTCGAGTCGTTCCAGATCAAGTTTGATCCGGTCCAGTTCGCTGAACCGCGCTTCGGCTTCGCGCTGCCCGACGAGGGTGCGCGATTCTTCGGCCAGGTATTCGGCGAGATTCTGGTTGAGGCTGGCAAATCCTTGTTGGTACCAGCGCGCGCGGCTGCGCAGATGGCCGCCGAGCAGTTGCGTAGCGACCGGGCCGAGCCAGCGCGAGAGTTCGTACTCCCAGTCGAGCTCGAGGTCTTGCAGCACACCGGCCAGCTCCAGCAAAACGCCGCTGTCGCCATCGAGCTCGACTTCCGGAGCGTGCAACACCGCCGTCTTGTCTTTGCTCACAGCCAGTTTGATCAGGCTGGAAGCGGGCGCGCGCAATGTGCAATCGACGTCCGCTGCCCACTGCGAAGCCAGCATCAGACCTTCGTCGCTGGGCAGTATGAACAGTTGCAGCGCCGGGCTGCGGCAATCGACGGCAATCACCTTGCCGGTCAAATGCGCCAGCCGCGGCAGCGCCGTGCTGTCGAGACGCAGCACCCGGTTGAGGCCGAGTTCGACGCTGGCGAGCAGCCCGGTGAGCAACATCAGGGCTTGATGCCGCGGTGCAGGGCGACGATGCCTGCGGTCATGTTGTGATAGGTCACGCGGTCGAAGCCGGCGTCGACCATCATCGACTTCAGGGTTTCCTGATTCGGGTGCATGCGGATCGATTCGGCCAGGTAGCGATAGCTTTCCGAATCGTTGGTGATCAGCTTGCCCATCAGCGGCATGAAGGCGAACGAGTAAGCGTCGTAGGCTTTGGACATCAGCGCGTTGGTCGGCTTGGAGAACTCCAGCACCAGCAAGCGTCCGCCCGGCTTGAGCACGCGCAGCATCGAACGCAGGGCGTCTTCTTTATGCGTCACGTTGCGCAGGCCGAACGCGATGGTCACGCAATCGAAATGGTTATCCGGGAACGGCAGTTTTTCTGCATCGGCCTGGACGAATTCGACGTTGCCGGCAACGCCCAGATCCAGCAGGCGATCACGGCCGACCTTGAGCATGGATTCGTTGATATCGGCGAGCACGACCTGGCCGGTCGGGCCGACGAGGTTCGAGAACTTGCGGGTCAGGTCGCCGGTGCCGCCAGCGATGTCGAGCACGCGGTTACCGCTGCGCACGCCGGAAAGTTCGATCGCGAAGCGCTTCCACAGACGGTGCATGCCGCCCGACAGAAGGTCGTTCATCAGGTCGTATTTAGCGGCTACGGAATGAAAAACCTCAGCGACTTTTTCCGCTTTCTGGCTTTCCGGAACGTTTTTGAAGCCGAAGTGAGTGGTGGGTTCGGCATCGCTGCCTTTGCGCTGATCAGTCATATCGCTGTCACCAAAAGAGAATGCGCGACATTCTAATCCCCAAGCCATGCTTTGTCTTGGAATGGCTAAAGGTAAGATGGGCAACCTTCGGGACGATTTGCCGCATACGCGGTCAAGATTTACCGAGACATCTACATCAATCAGGAGTCCTTCAATGGCCAAGATCACTGTTGAGCGTGCCCACAACCTGGGTAAGGAAGCCGCCCGCGAGAAGGCCGACAAGCTGGCCAAAAAGCTCAATGAGCAATACGGCCTGGAGCCGCAATGGTCGGGCGATACCCTGAACCTCAAGCGTTCCGGCGTGAAAGGGGCGGTGCATGTGGCGGACGATTCGATCAAGGTCGATGTCGAGTTGGGCCTGATGATGTCGGCCATGAGCGGCATGATCAAAGGCGAGATCGAGAAGGCCCTCGATAAAGCCTTGGCCTAAACATCAAAAGATCGCAGCCTTCGGCAGCTCCTACATGGGAATGCGTACCCCTGTAGGAGCTGCCGAAGGCTGCGATCTTTTCATTCAGGCACCACCCATTCATTGTCAGTTGTTAGGGTGCCGTTTCTAATTTTTCTGCCTACTTTGTGCCTGAGCCCGACACTTGTCCGGGCAGTTCCTCAAACCTTCTGCGCGTGAGGTGCACCATGGCCAAAGTTATTTTGAAGAAAAAAATCGACGCTCCGACTTCCACCCTGAGCGACGTCAAATCCTATGCCCGCAAGATCTGGCTGGCAGGCCTGGGTGCCTACGCCAAGGTCGGTCAAGAGGGCAGTGAGTACTTTCAAGAGTTGATCGCCGCAGGTCAAACCGTTGAAAAGAAAGGCAAAAAAGCCGTCACCGAAAAACTCGTCGCAGCCAATGCCGAGATCGATGAAGCCGCCACTCAGGTCAGCTCGTTCAAAGGTCGCGTTGAAGTTCAACTCGACAAGGTCGAGAAGGCGTTCGACTCCCGTGTAGCAAGCGCCTTGAATCGTATCGGCATTCCGTCTAAACATGACGTTGAGACACTCTCTGCTAAGCTCGATGAGCTGACGGCATTGCTCGAACGCGTCGCGCGAAAATCTTAAGGAGAACGGGATGGCTGGCAAAAAGACTACTGATAAAAAAGATAGCAGCTCGTGGGTCGGGAAGGTCGAGTCTTACTCCCGCAAAATCTGGCTGGCTGGTTTAGGCGTGTACTCGAAGATCGACACTGACGGCAGCAAGCTCTTCGATGCGTTGGTCAAAGACGGCGAGAAAGCCGAGAAGCTCACCAAAACCGCCGTCGGCAAAAAAGTCGAAGACTCCACCTCTTCGGCCAAGTCGCGCATCAGCGGCGTGAAAGATCGCGCAATGGGCAAGTGGGACGAACTGGAAGGCGCTTTCGACAAGCGCTTGAACAGCGCGATTTCGCGCCTGGGCGTACCGAGCCGCAATGAAGTCAAAGCGCTCAACGCCAAGGTTGATACGCTGACCAAACAGATCGAAAAACTCACCGGTCTGAAGGCCCAGCCCGCAGCAGCGAAAACCGCGGCGGCGAAACCGGCAGCCAAAACTGCAGCGGCAAAGCCTGCGGCTAAAACTGCTGCCAAGCCATTGGCCAAAGCGGCAGCCAAACCCGCAGCGAAAGCCGCGGCCAAGCCGGCTGCGAAAACCGCCGCCGCCAAGCCAGCCGCCAAAGCTGCAACCAAACCGGTCGCGGCTAAAGCCGCTGCCAAACCGGCCGCAAAACCTGCGGCTAAAACGGCAGCGAAATCCGCCGCCAAGCCTGCCGCGAAAACCGCCGCTGCCAAACCTGCTGCCAAGCCAGCCGCGAAACCGGCGGCAGCGAAAAAACCAGCAGCGAAAAAACCGGCCGCCGCGAAATCCGCAGCACCGAAACCTGCCGCACCCGCTGCAGCCAAACCTGCCACTCCGGCAGCACCGGTAAGCGCGTCGAACTCCGCCGCCGCACCGACTCCGGTGGCAACCCCGACTGCTGCTTCGACCCCGTCGACGCCAACCAGTCAGTCCTGATTTGCGGGACAAAACAAAACGCCCGGCCTGTGAAGGTCGGGCGTTTTTGTTTGTGCTTTTTAAGAGCTTACCCTCACCCGGAGGGAGAGGGGGCCGATTCGGGGATGCTTCAGCCTTACACCGACCTGAAAGTGTCGTATTGAATCCATAATCGACTGGATTTATCAGGTCGCCGTATAGCGCAAGACCATAAGGTCAGTCTCCTCTCCCTTTGGGAGAGGGCTAGGGTGAGGGGCTCTTGAATTCAGTCGTGATCCTCGAGGTATTGCAGGGCCATCCGCTCTGTCGCCACTTTCACCGGCGGCAATAAATGCGGCGCCACGAGCATCATGATCTGATAAACCACCAGTCGCACTTCCCTTTCGCGATCCAGAATCCGCTGATAATCCAGCGAGAACAGCAACGTCATGGTGATCTGTTCCACCAGTTGTCCTAACGCCTGGGTGTCACTGACCAGTTGCCCCGCCGCTTTCAACCGCGCCAGCAGTGACGCCAACGTGCGCTTCAGCGCAATGAGCAGGTTGCGAATCCCTTTCGCCAGTTTCGGCAAGCGCCCGGCGAGGTTCGACAGGTCCTGAAACAGAAACCGATACTGTGCCAGACGCTCGACGATCAAGTGCAGGAACAGCCAGTAATCCTCCGGCGCCAGTTCCACATCCGAGGGTGGATCGAGCAGTGGCGCCAGTTCATTCTGAAAGCGTTCGAACAACCCGAGAATCAAAGGCTCCTTGCCGTGGAAGTGGTAGTAGAGGTTGCCGGGGCTGATCCCCATTTCATTGGCGACCTCCATGGTAGAGACGTTCGGCTCGCCTTTTTCGTTGAACAGTTGCAAAGCACATTCGAGAATCCGGTCGCGGGTTTTCATCCAGTCTTCTTAGAAAAGTTCGGTTGAGCCTCAGCGCACGCGCACGTAAGTGCCGGGCGCGGCCTCCATTGGCGGATAGTTCGAATTGCCGAGGGTCATCGAGGTTTCGTGCAAGGCGCCTGCGCGTTGCTGAATCCATTCCAGCCACTGCGGCCACCAACTGCCGTCGACGTGTTTGGCGTCGTAATACCAGGCGCGTGGATCGCTGCTCATTTTGCCGTTCTCGACGTACGCAGCTTTCGGGTTGCTCGGCGGGTTGAGAATGCTCTGCACGTGACCGCTGTTGGACAGCACGAAACGCCGCTCGCCGCCGAGCAACAGCGTCGAGCGATACACCGCATCCCACGGCGTGATGTGGTCGTTCATGCCGGCGACGCTGAAACTGTCGACGGTGACTTTCTGCAGATCGATCGGCGTGCCGCACACTTCGAGCCCGCCGGCATGGGTCAACGGGTTGTGCTTGAAGAAGTCCAGCAAGTCGCCGTGAAACGCTGCAGGCAGACGGGTGTTGTCGTTGTTCCAATAGAGAATGTCGAAGGCCGGTGGCTCCTTGCCCAGCAGGTAGTTGTTGACGAAGTAGCTCCAGATCAAATCGTTGGGGCGCATCCACGCGAAGACTTTGGCCATGTCGCGACCGTCGAGTACGCCTTTCTGATAGGAGCGACGCTTGGCCGCTTCTAGGGTCTGTTCATCGGCGAACAGCGTCGCCGGTGTTTCGAGCTGACTGTCGAGCAGGCTGACCAGATAAGTCGCACTGGCGACCCGCCGCAATTGCCGCTTGGCCTGCAAATGCCCTTGCAGGGCAGCGATGGTCAGGCCGCCCGCGCAGGCGCCCATCAGGTTGACCTCGCGGGCGCCGGTGATCGCGCGACAGATGTTCATGGCTTCTTCGACCGCTTCGACGTAGGTCGACAGGCCCCACTCGCGATGGCGCACATCGGGGTTGCGCCAACTGATCATGAACGTCTGCAAGCCGTTTTTCAGGGCGTACTGGACGAAGCTGTTGTGCGGGCTGAGGTCGAAAATGTAGTACTTGTTGATCTGCGGCGGCACCACCAGCAGCGGCTTGGCGTACTGTTTTTCGCTCATCGGCCGGTACTGGATCAGCTCCAGCATCTCGTTGCGAAACACCACCGATCCGGTGGTGGTAGCGACAGTCTTGCCGACCTCGAAAGCCTGCCTGGTCACCTGGCGGGGCAGGCCGTCGTTGTGCAGCAGATCATCGAACAAATGGCTGAGGCCGCGCACCAGACTTTGGCCGCCCGAGTTGAACAGCTCTTTGACTGCCAGCGGGTTGAGCAAGGTATTGGACGGCGCGACGGCGTCATTGAGCAGGGTGAAGGCGAAGTGTGCACGAGCGCGGTCTTCGGGATTCATGTCGCTCTCGTCGATCCAGCTCTTGACCTGCTTCTGCCAGGCCAGATAAGCCTGCAGGCTGCGCCGGTAGAACGGATTGAGGCTCCACGCCGGATCGGCGAAGCGGCTGTCGTTCGGGTTGGTCGGGTGAAGGGTGTCACCGAGCAGCACGCGACCCAGTTGGCCACCGAGTTTCAAGGCGTGCCTGGCGCTGTGAATCGGATTGCGCAGGCCATGGGCGGCGACGCTGCGCAAGGTCGAAAGCAGATCCCGCCCACGCAGACCGGTGATCGCACTTTGTGCGTTGATGAACACGGCGGGGCTGGGCACCACGCCCGTCGCTGGTTTGTCGCGCATGACTCAACACTCCTTCGTCTTCAGGCCAAAAACACACTCACCGAACCAGAACACCATAGACGCTGAAACGGGTTACTGCCTGCACGGCGTCCTGCCGCGCAATCGTTGTAATACTCTGCATAAAGCCTGCCGCTGGCTTCAGCCGCCGAGCGGAGTCGGGTGCGGATGCATCACCGCACGCTGACGTTCTTCCTGGAGGAATTTCATGATGATCGGCGCCACCGCTTCGGCGCGGGTGATCAGGAACAAATGGCCGTCATCGATGATGTGCAATTGCGCATTGGGAATGCGCCAGGCGAGCATGCGCATGTTGATCAGCGGGATCAGCGGATCGTCATCGCCGGCCAGCACCAGCGTCGGCTGATGGATCTTGTGCAGCCAGTGGATGCTCGTCCAGCCGAGGCCGGCGAACAGTTGCCAGTAGTAACCAAGCTTGCCCGCCGAGCGCACTTTCGCCGCGTGGCTGGCCGCCAGTGTCGGGTCGCGTCGGAACGAGCCGCCGTAGATCATCGGTGCGATGCGAATCACGTGGGAGGGCTGGATGTAACGCCGTGGGCTGGCCATCATCCACAGCACTTTCGGTTTGCCCGGCACCATCACCGCGCCGGCGGCCGTCGCCGCCAGTACCAGTTTCTTGCAGCGTTCGGGATAGTCATAGGCGAATTGCTGCGCGAGGGCGCCGCCCCATGACACGCCGATCACGTTGACCTGACCGTAGTCGAGGTAATCAAGCATTCGCGAGGTCAGCTTGGCCAGACCGGGAAAGCGGTACGGCCGGTTCGGCGTCGAGGAACCGCCGACACCGGGCACGTCGAAAGCGATGACTTCCAGATCCGGGTCCAGCGCCGCGACAAACGGAAACACCAGCTCGAGGTTGGCGCCGATGCCATTGAAAATCAGCAGCGGCGTCAAATGAGGCTTGCCGGGGCGCACGGCCGTGCGGATGGTTTGACCATCCAGATCGACGGTACGGAATACGAACGGTTGCGGCATGCGTCTGGCCCTGTAAATTTAAATTCACCACAGCCCATGTAGGAGCTGCCGAAGGCTGCGATCTTTTGATCTTGTTTTTTGAAAATCAAAAGTCAAAAGATCGCAGCCTTCGGCAGCTCCTACAGGGGAGGGGTGATGTCAGTTACCGCTCGTGAACGTAAGTGCCCGGCGAGGCCTCGCCTGCCGGATACGCTTTGTTGCCCAGTTTCGCTGGGGCCTTTTTCAGATTGCCCGAGCGCTCGGCTTGCCACGCCTGCCAGTACAACCACCAGGAATCGGTGTGTTTGGTCGAGTTTTCCTGCCACTCGTCAGCGTTGGCGGCCATTTCTTCGCCGGTCATGTAACGGGATTTCGGGTTGCCCGGCGGGTTCAGGATGCTCTGGATATGCCCGCTGCTGGACAATACGAACTCGACTTTGCCACCAAACAGTTGCGCCGACTTGTAGCAGGATTTCCACGGTGTGATGTGGTCGTTGGTTCCGGCCAACGAGAAGATGTCGGCTGTGACCTGCTTGAGATCGATCGGCGTGCCGCACACTTCCAGTGCATTCGGGCGGATCAGTGGGTTGTTTTTGAACATCTCGATCAGATCGCCATGGAACGCCGCCGGCAGGCGCGTGGTGTCGTTGTTCCAGAACAGAATGTCGAACACCGGTGGCTCGTTACCGAGCAGGTAATTGTTGACCCAGTAATTCCAGATCAGGTCATTGGGGCGCATCCACGCGAACACCTTGGCCATGTCTTTGCCTTCGAGCACGCCAGCCTGGTACGAGTGGCGTTTGGCGGTCTCGAGGGTCTGTTCGTCGACGAACAGGGCGACGTCGCTGTCCAGTGTGGTGTCGAGCACGCTGACCAGCAATGTGAGGGCGTTGACCTTGTTCTCGCCGATCGCCGCGTAATGACCGAGCAGGGCGGTGCAGGTAATGCCGCCGGAGCAGGCGCCGAGCATGTTCACGTCCTTGCTGCCGGTGATCGCGGTGACCACATCGACGGCTTCTTTCAGCGCATCGATGTAAGTCGACAGGCCCCACTCGCGCTGCGCCTTGGTCGGATTGCGCCAGCTGATGATGAACGTCTGCACGTTATTGCGCAGGCAGAAGCGCGCCAGACTTTTGTCCGGGCTCAGGTCGAATACGTAGAACTTGTTGATTTGGGGCGGCACTACCAGCAGCGGCCGTTCATGAACTTGCTCGGTGATCGGCTTGTACTGGATCAACTCCAGCACGTCGTTGCGAAACACCACCGCGCCTTCGGTGACACCGAGGCTCTTGCCCACTTCGAAGGCGCCCATGTTGACCTGGCTCGGCATGCCGCCGTTGTGCACCAGATCTTTGGCCAGGTGTGAAAGACCGTCGAGCAGACTCTTGCCGCCGGTTTCGAAGAAGCGTTTGACCGCTGCCGGGTTCGCGGCGCTGTTGGTCGGCGCCATGGCTTCGGTCATCAGATTGATGACAAAGTGGCCGCGCGCAATATCCTTGGGCGACAGGCTGCTGTCGTCAATCCAGGCGTGAAGCTCCTTGCGCCAGGCCAGATACGTTTGCAGATAACGTTTGTAGAGCGGGTTCTGACTCCACGCGGGGTCAGCGAATCGACGGTCATCGCCAGCCGGTTGCAGTTCGGATTTGCCGAACAGGACGTTCTTCAGTTCAAGACCGAAGTGGGTCACGTGCTTGACGCTATGGATCGGTTGTCTGATGGCCTGTTTCAGCACCATGCGAGCAGAGGCCAGCAGATCCTTTCCGCGTAGCCCAACGACGGGATTAAGCCCCAGGGTGTTCTCAGAGGCTTGGTACTTCAGGTCATCGTTATTCTTGTTACTCATCTACGACGCTCCATTGTCCTGAGACGAGTACCCGGTTTCTGCTGTGCAGTTCCACAGCCAATGCCAGGTACTACTGCTCGGGTGACCGTTAATTCTGCATAGCTGCTTTACAGTCGTAGAGCATTGCAGGGAACTTGCCAGCTCCATTGGTTACCCGAGTTTAATTTTTTTCGCAAGCAGGCCGATCCTCGGCCATCCAGCGGAGCATTCAAACAGATGAATTTAGAAAATGCCTTCTAAAGAACCAGACCCACGGGCTAGAGCATCAGCTTGACGAACGACTCGTTCGGGTCGCGGGTTTTTCCGGCGGCGCGCAATTCGGCAAGATAATCGGCCCAGAGTTCGTTCTGGCGTTTGCCGAGTTCGTAAAGGTATTCCCAAGTGAACAGGCCGCTGTCGTGACCATCGTCGAAGGTCAGTTTCAGTGCATAGTTGCCGGCGGGTTCCAGCTTGCTCAAGCCAACGTTGAGCTTGCCGAATTGCAGGACAGGTTTGCCGTGGCCCTGGACCTCGGCGGAGGGGGAATGCACGCGCAGAAATTCTGCGGGCAGAGTGAATTCTTCACCGGACGCGTAGATTAGCGTCATGGTTTTCGAGGCTTTGTGCAGTTTGATGTCGGTGGGAATAGTGGTCATTTTGCAGGTCATCCGACTAGATGGAACACCTTGTAGGAGCTGCCGCAGGCTCGGGCCGCGGCAGCTCCTACAGGGACGGTGACCTACAGGATATAACGAGACAGATCTTCGTTCTGCGCCAATTCGCCCAGATGACTGTTGACGTATTCGGCGTCGATCAGGATCGCCTTGTCATCGTGGGCGCTGGCCAGATCGCCGGCACTGAACGATACCTCCTCGAGCAGGCGCTCAAGCAGCGTATGCAGGCGACGGGCACCGATGTTTTCGGTTTTCTCGTTGACCTGCCAGGCGATCTCCGCCAGACGCTTGATGCCTTCGGGCTGGAACTGGATGTTCAAGCCTTCGGTTTTCAGCAGCGCGCAATACTGCTCGGTGAGCGAGGCGTGCGGTTCGCTGAGGATACGCTCGAAGTCTTCCGGGCTCAGCGCCTTGAGTTCGACGCGAATCGGCAGACGGCCTTGCAGCTCCGGCACCAGATCGCTCGGCTTGCTCAGGTGGAACGCACCGGAAGCAATGAACAGGATGTGGTCGGTCTTGACCATGCCTAGTTTGGTATTGACGGTGCAGCCTTCGATCAGCGGCAGCAGGTCGCGCTGCACGCCTTCACGGGACACATCGGCGCCGCCGACGTTACCGCGCTTGGCCACTTTGTCGATCTCGTCGATGAACACAATGCCGTGCTGTTCGACCGCTTCCAGCGCCTTGGCCTTCAGCTCTTCTTCATTGACCAGACGTCCGGCTTCTTCATCGCGCACCAGTTTCAGCGCTTCCTTGACCTTGAGCTTGCGCGACTTCTTCTTGCCCTTGCCCATGTTGGCGAACAGCGATTGCAGCTGGTTGGTCATCTCTTCCATGCCGGGCGGCGTGGCGATCTCGATGCCGGATACTTCAGCGACTTCGATTTCGATTTCCTTGTCATCCAGCTGACCTTCGCGCAGGCGCTTGCGGAACAACTGACGGGTGTTGGAATCGGAGCCTGGCGCTTCTTCATTGCTGAAGCCCATGCGCGCCGGCGGCAGCAACGCGTCGAGGATGCGATCCTCGGCGGCGTCTTCGGCGCGATGGCGCACGCGGGTCATTTCCTGCTCGCGGAGCATCTTGATCGCAGCGTCGGCCAGGTCACGGATGATCGATTCGACGTCGCGGCCGACATAACCGACTTCGGTGAATTTGGTCGCTTCGACCTTGATGAACGGCGCATTGGCGAGTTTTGCCAGGCGGCGGGCGATTTCGGTTTTACCGACACCGGTCGGGCCGATCATCAGGATGTTTTTCGGGGTCACCTCAACGCGCAGCTCTTCAGGCAGCTGCATGCGGCGCCAGCGGTTGCGCAGGGCAATCGCGACGGCGCGCTTGGCATCGTCCTGGCCGATGATATGGCGGTTGAGTTCGTGGACGATTTCGCGGGGAGTCATGGACATAATAATTGACGGTCCTCAAGCAAAAACAAGCCGTGGCACAGGGCCGCGTCAGGCTTGTTCAGCGAGATCCTGCTCCTCAATGGTCTGGGTGTGGTTGGTGAATACACAAATGTCGCCAGCGATGCCGAGCGCGGTTTCAACGATCTCGCGGGCCGACAGGTCAGTCTTCTTCAGCAGGGCGCTGGCCGCGGCTTGGGCGAAAGCACCGCCGGAACCCATGGCGATCAGGCCATCTTCGGGTTCGACCACGTCACCATTGCCGGTGATGATCAGCGACGCGTCCTTGTTGGCGACTGCGAGCATGGCTTCGAGGCGGCTCAGGGAACGGTCGGTGCGCCATTCTTTGGCGAGTTCGACAGCGGCACGGATCAGGTGGCCCTGATGTTTTTCCAGCTGGCCTTCGAAACGTTCGAAGAGGGTAAAGGCATCGGCGGTGGCACCGGCAAAACCGGCGATGACCTGGCCGTGGTACAGGCGACGAACTTTTTTCGCGTTGCCTTTCATCACGGTATTGCCGAGCGAAACCTGGCCGTCGCCGCCCATGACGACTTTGCCGTGACGGCGGACTGAAACGATGGTGGTCAAGGGAAGAGTCTCCACACAGCGGGGCGAAAGTGCCTTATGCCTTTCATATGGGGGTGCTGGAGAGGATTTCAACCGCAGAGCAGGAGAGGGGACGAGCGGTGATCAACTGTAGGAGCTGCCGCAGGCTGCGATCTTTTGATCCTGCTTCAAGGGCAAGGTCAAAAGATCGCGGCCTGCGGCAGCTCCTACAGGGGTATAGCGTTGCCACGGATGGCTGGGTCAGCGGCTCTGGCGTTGTTGTAACAACAGGTTGCTGAAGCCGGCGCCCGCCAGTTGTTTCTGCGCGGTGGTCAGTTGCTCGCGATTGCTGAACGGGCCGACGAGCACGCGATACCAGGTTTCATCCTTGACCGTGCCGGACTCAACCGCCACCGCCTGGCCGAGCAGAATGATCTGCGCGCGGACTTTGTCGGCGTCGGTTTCCTTGCGGAACGAACCGGCCTGCAGGAAGAACTTGGTCACTGGCGCCGCTTTGCTCACCGGTGGCGCTGGCGGCGGGGTAATCCCCGCCAGTGCGGCCTGAGCCCGTGCCGTGTCGATCTTCGCCGCTTCCGCAGGTGTCACCGGCGTTGTCGGAACAGCCGGCACTTGCGGCGTCGGCAGGGTCTTCTCCGGCACCGCATCCGGCGGCACGATCACCTCCGATTCCGGCAGCAAGGTGTAGAAATCGTATTTCGGCTTCACTGGCTGGGTCGGGCTCGGCGGGGTCTTGTTGGCCTCGGCGATCTTCGACGCTTTCTGCTGTTGCGCCTGTTCGACTTTCTCACGCTTGACCGTGTCGCTGCCCTTGCCCGGCTCCAGCTTCATCAGAAACACAATGAACGCGCCGACCGTCAGGCCGATGGCCATCCACAGCCAGCCCGGGATCGGTTGCTTTGCAGGAGCTTGGTAACGGCTGGCGCCACGCTTGGGTGCAGGTTTTTTCTTGGCAGCCAACTTACATTTGCTCCAGGACTTTCAGGCCCAGCAACTCCAGGCCTTGTTTAAGGGTGCGACGCGTCAACTCGGTCAGGCGCAGGCGGCTGTGCATCTGTTCCGGGGTCTCTGCTTTCAGGATCGGGCAGTTATCGTAGAAGCTGGAAAACAGGCTGGCCAAGTCGTAGAGATACGTGCAGAGAATATGCGGAGTACCTTTTTGCGCCACGCCGTTCAGCACTTCGCCGAATTGCGCCAGTTTGGTGCCCAGTTCCTGCTCGAGTTCGGCTTGCAGCACGATCTGCCCGTCAACCGCGCTGAAATCTTTGCCCAGCTTGCGGAACACCCCGGCAGCACGGGTGTAGGCGTACAGCAGGTACGGCGCCGTGTTGCCTTCGAAATTCAACATCAGATCAAAGTTGAAGCTGTAGTCGCTGGTGCGGTGCTTCGACAGGTCGGCGTATTTCACCGAATCGATGCCCACCACTTTGGCGATTTCATTCAGCGTTTCGACCGGCATGTCCGGGTTCTTTTCGCGGACCAACTCGAAGGCGCGCTTCTCGGCTTCGATCAGCAGATCGACCAGTTTCACGGTGCCGCCATCACGGGTTTTGAACGGGCGGCCATCAGCGCCGTTCATGGTGCCGAAGCCCATGTGCTCCATTTCCATCGGATGGGTGACGAAACCGGCCTTGCGTGCCACGGCGAACACTTGCTGGAAGTGCAGGGCCTGACGCTGATCGACGAAGTACAGCGCGCGATCGGCTTTCAGTTTGCCGCTGCGATAACGCACAGCCGCAAGGTCGGTGGTGGCGTACAGGTAGCCCCCGTCAGCCTTGACGATGATCACCGGCAGCGGGTCGCCATCGGCGTTCTTGAACTCGTCGAGGAACACGCACTGGGCGCCGTTACTCTCGACCAGCATGCCTGCGGCCTTGAGGTCGTTGACCACGTTGATCAGGTCGTCGTTGTAGGCGCTTTCGCCCATCACGTCGGCCATGCTCAGTTTGACGTTGAGCAGTTCGTAGATCTTCTGGCAGTGCGACAGCGAAATGTCTTTGAACCGGGTCCACAGCGCCAGACATTCGGCATCGCCGGCCTGCAGCTTGACCACCAGGCCACGGGCGCGGTCGGCGAACTCTTCGGACTCGTCGAAACGCTGCTTGGCGGCGCGGTAGAAGTTTTCCAGATCGGACAGCTCGTCGCTGGTGATCGGGTTTTCCTGCAGATACGCCATCAGCATGCCGAACTGGGTGCCCCAGTCGCCGACGTGGTTCTGGCGGATCACTTCATCGCCGAGGAACTCCAGCACCCGCGCCACGCCGTCGCCGATGATGGTCGAGCGCAAGTGGCCGACGTGCATCTCTTTGGCCAGGTTCGGCGCCGACAGGTCGACCACGGTGCGTTGCGCCGGGCCGGTTTTGCGTACACCCAGATGCTCGTCGGCCAGGGCGGCTTCGAGGCGGTTGGCCAGCGCCTGAGTGTTCTGGAAGAAATTGATAAAGCCCGGGCCGGCGATTTCAGCCTTGGTGACGTTTTCGTCGGCGGGCAGCGCGGCAATGATTTTTTCCGCCAGATCGCGCGGCTTCATGCCTGCCGGTTTGGCCAGCATCATCGCAATGTTGCTGGCGAAGTCGCCATGGGTCTTGTCGCGTGCGTTCTCCACCTGAATCGCCGGCGACAGGCCTTCAGGCAACACACCTTCGTTGACGAGTTGGGTGATGGCTTGTTGGATCAGCTGGCGAATGGTGTCTTTCATGGTCTTCTCTTTCGACCGCAAGCGCGGCGGGCGCATCGATGCGCGGGTGGAAAAACTGGGCATTATCCGTTGCGAAGACGGGCTTGCCAACCTTAGCAGGCAGGATGTGGATATGTGGTGACATCAAAGTCAAAAGATCGCAGCGTGCCGCAGCTCCTACAGGAAAACCCAGATCCCCGTGTAGGAGCTGCGGCACGCTCGGGCCGCGTTCGGACGATCTTTTGATCTTCAATACAAATCCACAGGATCGACATCCAGCGACCAGCGCACCGCACGCCCGCTCGGCATCTGCTCCAGCACCAGCAACCAGCTGGCGAGTAACCGATGCAGTGGCGCCCGCGCCGTCGCCTGCAACAACAGCTGCGCCCGATAACGCCCGGCCCGGCGTTCCATCGGCGCCGGCACGGGGCCAAGCAATTCGATCCCGCTCAGATTCTGCTCGGCCAACAAACGTTCCGCCGCGCTGCACGCCTCATCCAGAAACGCTTCCGCCTGCCCCGGTTTGTGCGCTTCGGCGCGCAGCAGGGCCAGATGGGCGAACGGCGGCAGGCCGGCAGCGCGGCGCTCGCTCAAGGCCTGTTCGGCAAAGGCGAAGTAACCTTGCTCGGTCAGTTGCACCAATAAAGGATGGTCGGCGAGGTGAGTCTGGATGATCACTCTGCCTGGTTCTTCCGCCCGACCGGCACGTCCCGCCACCTGCACGATCAACTGCGCCATGCGCTCGCTGGCGCGGAAGTCGCCGGAAAACAAGCCGCCGTCGGCATCCAGAATCGATACCAGCGTCACCCGTGGGAAATGGTGCCCCTTGGCCAGCATTTGCGTGCCGACCAGAATGCACGGATGGCCTTTCTGAATCGTTGCAAACAGCTGATTCATCGCGTCCTTGCGTGAAGTGCTGTCGCGATCGACGCGCAGCACCGGGTAATCAGGGAACAGAATCGCCAGGCGTTCTTCCGCGCGCTCGGTCCCAGCGCCGACCGGGCGCAGATCGACTTTGTTGCACTTCGGGCACTGGCGCGGGGTGCGCTCGACATTGCCGCAATGGTGGCAGCGCAGTTCGCCGTAGCGCTGGTGCACGGTCATCCGCGCGTCGCAGCGGCTGCATTCGGACATCCAGCCGCAATCGTGGCACAGCAACGTCGGCGCAAATCCTCGACGGTTGAGGAATACCAGCACCTGCTGGCCGGCCGCGAGGGTCTGGCCGATGGCTTGCTGCATCGGCCCGGAAATCCCGCTGTCGAGTGGGCGACTTTTCACATCCAGGCGCAGGAAGCGTGGCTGCTTGGCACCGCCGGCGCGTTCGTTCAAGCGCAGCAGGCCGTAGCGTCCGGTGTAGGCGTTATGCAGGCTTTCCAGCGACGGCGTAGCGGAACCCAGCACAATCGGGATGTTTTCCTGGCGTGCGCGCACCAGTGCCAGATCGCGGGCGTGGTAGCGCAAGCCTTCCTGCTGCTTATAAGAGCCATCGTGCTCTTCGTCGATGATAATCAGCCCGGGATTTTTCATCGGGGTGAACAGCGCCGAGCGGGTGCCGATAATAATGTCGGCCTCGCCATCGCGGGCGGCTAGCCAGGCGTCGAGGCGTTCGCGATCATTGACCGCTGAATGCACCAGGGCTATGCGCGCGTTGAAGCGCTGTTCGAAACGCGCCAGTGTCTGCGGACCAAGGTTGATCTCGGGGATCAGCACCAGCGCTTGCTTGCCGGCTTCGAGGGTCTCGCGGATCAGCTGTAAATAGACTTCGGTCTTACCGCTGCCCGTGACGCCGGCCAGCAGGAAGGCGTGATAACTGTCGAATCCGGCGCGGATCGCTTCATACGCGGCGCGTTGCTCGCTGTTGAGCGGCAGCTCGGGCTGGGCGAGCCAGTGTTCATGGCGCGCGCCGGGGGCGTGGCGACGGATGTCGACTTGCACCAAACCCTTGGCCAGCAACAGGTCGAGGCTGTCTTTGCTCAGCATCAGTTTGCTCAGCAACTGATGGGCGACGCCGTGAGGATGCTGCGCCAGGGTTGTCAGCGCCTCGCGTTGGCGTGGCGCGCGCGCAACCCGTGGATCGTCGACGCTGGCTCCTGGCGTAATCGACCAGAACCGCTCCTGGCGAGCTTCGGCCAGTTCTCCCTGACGCAACAGCACCGGCAATGCCCAGCTCAACGTGTCGCCGAGGCTGTGCTGATAATACTGCGCGGTCCACAGGCACAGCTTGAACAGGGCTGGCGGCAGCGGCGGCGTGTCATCAAGCAGGGCCAGGGCCGGTTTGAGCTTTTCCGCCGGCACTTCGCTGGTGTCGGTCACCTCGACCAGAATGCCGATCATCTCGCGTCGCCCGAACGGCACCCGCAGGCGCATGCCCGGCTGCAATTGCTCGCGCCGAACCCCGGCCGGCGCTCGATAATCGAACAGGCGGCGCAGAGGCGAAGGCAGGGCGAGGCGCAGAATGGCGTCGGGCACGCGGGAGGATCTCGATACGCAGAATGATCGGATATGCATGACCTGTAGGAGCGAGCCTGCTCGCGAAGGCGGAGGGTCAGACAACACATGTGTCGACTGCCATGGCGCCTTCGCGAGCAGGCTCGCTCCTACAGGGAAGCTCGTTCAAGGCCGGGAGCCTAGCAGACGGTCGGTCTCGGTGACAGCTTGCGTGATTGAAAAGGTCTGGTAGAATCCGCGGCCTAATTACGTGCGGTATTCAACAATAGTGTTGGGTGGCGGCACGCTAGCTGAGGAAGACACCATGAAAGCTGATATCCACCCGAATTACCCAGTCATCGCTGTTACCTGCAGCTGTGGCAACAAGTTCGAAACCCGTTCGACTTTCGGCAAAGCTCTGCCAATCGACGTGTGCAATGAATGCCACCCGTTCTACACCGGTAAGCAGAAGACTCTGGACACCGGCGGCCGTGTTCAGCGCTTCGCAGACCGTTTCGGTGCTTTCGGCAAGAAACCTGCTCCAGCAGCAGAGTAAGGACGAAAGGCCCGGTGGGCTTTTCCTCGTTGCTGAAAAAGGCGTCCCTCGCGGGCGCCTTTTTTGTGTCTGCGATTTGGCTTTCCGGCGCGCAGGCCTTTTGCCCGGCGCCTGCGGGACTGAGCAGCGTCAGCGTACAGCGCGTGGTCGATGGCGACACGTTGCGCCTGAGCGATGGCCGCAGCGTACGCATGATCGGCCTGAACACCCCCGAACTCGGCAAGCAGGGACGTAGCGACGAGCCGTTCGCCATCGCGGCACGCGACCGTCTGCAAGCGCTGGTCAAGGCCAGCGGTGGCCGTGTCGGCCTGAGCCCCGGCAAGCAGGGCAAAGACCGTTACGGCCGCACACTTGCCCATGTCTACGATGCTGGCGGTGCCAATATCGAGGCGCAGATGCTGGCCGATGGGTTGGGTTTTCAAGTCGCGGTGGCGCCGAATGTCGATCTGGTCGCCTGCCACCAAGCTGCCGAACGCCGTGCGCGACAGGCCGGGCTCGGCGTCTGGCGGCAATCTCCGGTGCGCAAAGCGGCGCAGATCCAGCGCGCCGGGTTCGCGATAGTCAGTGGCCGTGTAAGCAATGTTCAGCGCAATCGCGGAGGAATCTGGATCGAGTTGCAGGATTCCCTTGTATTGCAGGTTGCACCCAATCTGGTCGGACAATTCGACAATGCCCGTTTGCAAGGGTTGAAAGGTGCGCAAGTCGAGGCGCGCGGCTGGGTGATTGATCGCTCGCGACGCGGTGGATTGCAATCAGGGCAGTCGCGCTGGTTGTTGCCGCTGACCGATCCATCAATGTTGCAACGCTCGCACTGAAGAAAAAATTGTAGACATTTTTTCTGCTGATTGTGAACAGTCCAGCCCTTGTGCGCCGTGGCTCTTGGCCCAAAGTCGTAGGGCAGGGCGCTTGACAGCGGTGACCGCTCAGTCTTGTGGGGACTTTGCGAGGCGCGTATCCTCGCTGACCAGTCTGTCCAACAGTAAAAAGCGGAATGCCAAAATGTCTGATCTGAAAACTGCCGCTCTCGAATATCATGCCAATCCTCGTCCAGGGAAGCTGAGTGTCGAGCTCACCAAGGCCACTGCTACTGCTCGCGACTTGTCGCTGGCTTACAGCCCCGGCGTAGCTGAACCAGTGCGCGAGATCGCTCGCGATCCCGAACTGGCCTACAAATACACCGGCAAGGGCAACCTGGTTGCAGTCATTTCCGATGGCACCGCGATTCTCGGTCTGGGCAACCTCGGCCCGTTGGCGTCCAAGCCAGTAATGGAAGGTAAAGGCGTGCTGTTCAAGCGCTTCGCCGGCATCGATGTGTTCGACATCGAAGTGGATTCCGAAAGCCCGCAAGCCTTCATCGACACGGTAAAGCGCATTTCGATCACCTTCGGTGGCATCAACCTGGAAGATATCAAGGCGCCTGAGTGCTTTGAGATCGAACGTGCTCTGATCGAGCAGTGCGACATTCCGGTTTTCCACGATGACCAGCACGGCACCGCGATCGTTACCGCTGCCGGCATGATCAACGCCCTGGAAATCGCTGGCAAAACCCTGCCTGACGCCAAGATCGTCTGCCTGGGCGCCGGCGCGGCGGCCATCTCCTGCATGAAATTGCTGGTGAGCATGGGCGCACGCATCGAAAACATCTTCATGGTTGACCGTACCGGCGTGATCCACTCCGGCCGTGACGACCTGAACCAGTACAAAGCAGTCTTCGCTCACGCCACCGAGAAGCGCACCCTCGCTGATGCTCTGGCAGGCGCTGACGTGTTCGTCGGTCTGTCCGGCCCGAACCTGCTGAGCCCTGAAGGCCTGCTGTCGATGGCGGCCAACCCGATCGTGTTCGCCTGCTCGAACCCGGATCCGGAAATCTCCCCGGAACTGGCGCACGCCACTCGCAGCGACGTGATCATGGCCACCGGCCGTTCGGACTACCCGAACCAGGTCAACAACGTGCTGGGCTTCCCGTTCATCTTCCGCGGTGCTCTGGACGTTCGCGCCAAGCGCATCAATGAAGAAATGAAAGTCGCCGCAGCCAATGCCCTGCGTGAACTGGCCAAACTGCCAGTGCCTCAGGACGTCTGCGACGCCTACGGCGGCGCACCTCTGGAATTCGGCCGTGAGTACATCATTCCGAAGCCAATGGACAAGCGCCTGATCACCCTGATCTCCGACGCTGTGGCCAAAGCGGCAATCGAGACCGGTGTGGCGACCCTGCCGTATCCGAAGAACTACCCGCTGAAAAGCGTGGATGACGTGTTCAACGGTTAAAAGCAGCCGCCCATAAAAAAACCCAGCCTGGTGCTGGGTTTTTTTATGGGCTACAAGCTACAAGCTACAAGTTTAAAGCTTCAAGCAGTGCGCATTCCTGCCTTTACTTGCAGCTCAGAGCTTGCCGCTTGTAGCTGCCCCTCTAGAACAAATCGATCGGCGCCTGCTCATCCGCTGGCAGCGGGCTGCCCGGCACTGCGCCGTTGCCCAGCTCATTCACCGAAGGCGGCGTGTCTTCAGCCTTGAACAGCTCGAAGTACGCGCCCGGCGTGCTCGGTGTCGCCGCGCGACCGCTGACCGGGTCCACTCGCAGGCTCAACAAGCCTTCCGGCTCCGGCTGAACATGGGGTGGCTTGTCCTTGAGCGCCGCCGACATGTAGTTCATCCAGATCGGCAGCGCCACGGTGCCGCCGAACTCACGGCGACCAAGGCTTTCCGGCTGGTCGAAACCGGTCCACACCGTGGTCACGTAATCGGCGTTGTAACCGGAGAACCACGCATCTTTCGATTCGTTGGTGGTACCGGTCTTGCCGGCGATGTCGCTGCGGCCCATGGCCAGTGCGCGACGGCCAGTGCCGAGTTTGATGACGTCCTGCAACATGCTGTTGAGAATATAGGTGGTGCGACCATCGACGATTCGCTCAGCCACGGCCGGCGCTTGCGGCACGGCCGGATTGCCGGCGGCTTCGGCGGGCACTGGTGCGGAATCGACCGTGAACGACTCGCTGGCAGGCGCCGCGATACCGTCGGTCGCCGAGCCACCTTGCGGCACCGTCGGCGGATTGGCGACGAACAGCGTGTCGCCGTTGCGGCTCTCGATCTTGTCGATGATGTATGGCGCGATCTTGTAGCCACCGTTGGCGAATGTCGCCCAACCGGTAGCGATCTCCATCGGCGTCAGTGTTGCAGTGCCCAATGCCAGCGACAGGTTTGGCGGCAGATCCTGCTTGTTGAAGCCAAAGCGCGTGATGTAGTCGATGGTCTTGCCCA
Source organism: Pseudomonas fluorescens (assembly GCF_900636825.1). Taxonomy (NCBI): domain Bacteria; kingdom Pseudomonadati; phylum Pseudomonadota; class Gammaproteobacteria; order Pseudomonadales; family Pseudomonadaceae; genus Pseudomonas; species Pseudomonas fluorescens. The sequence goes on from NZ_LR134318.1 coordinate 418,527, forward strand.
CCCCCATTGCTTGCAGCAAGCGGATCGACACCAGATTGCGCGACTTGTAGAGCGCTTCACGCAGGCGGATCGGACCGAGGAAAGTGTTGGTGTCGTTCTTCGGACGCCAGACTTTGTCCAGGTACTCGTCAACGAACACGATCGGCGCATCGTTGACCAGGCTGGCGGCGGTGTAACCGTTATCCAGCGCGGCGCTGTAGACGAATGGCTTGAAACTCGAGCCCGGCTGACGCTTGGCCTGCATGGCGCGGTTGTAATTGCTCTGCTCGAAGGCAAAACCACCGACCAGCGAACGAATCGCGCCGTTCTGCGGATCCAGCGAGACCAGCGCACCTTGTGCCTGCGGGATCTGGCTGAACTTCAGCGAATTGTCGGTCTGGCGCTGCACGCGAACCAGATCGCCGACCTGCGCGACATCCGACGGCTGGCGTGGATTGGCGCCCATGCTGTTGGTGTTGAGGAACGGTCGCGCCCATTTCATGGTGTCCCAGGCCACGTGCTCTTCGCCGGTGCGGGTCAGCACCTGCAGGCCGTTCTTGTCGACCTGAGTGACAATCGCCGGCTCAAGGCTGCTGATGGTGCGCTGCTTGGTCAGTTCTGTGGCCCAGGCTTCGCGGGTCTTGCCTGGCAGGCGCGACTCGGGTCCACGGTAGCCGTGGCGCTGGTCATAGGTCATCAAGCCTTCGTGCAGGGCGGTGTTGGCCATTTCCTGCAGATTGCTCGGCACCGTGGTGGTGACGCGGAAGCCTTCGGTATAGGCGTCGCTGCCGTAGCGGCCGACCATTTCGGCACGAGCCATTTCGGCGATGTACGGCGCGTTCACTTCCGGGGTCGGCACGTGATAGCTGGCGTTCAGCGGCTCATTGATGGCGGCGGTGTAATCGGCCTCGCTGATCTTGCCCAGTTTATACATGCGCCCGAGGATCCAGTCGCGGCGCTCTTTGCTGCGCGCCGGGTTGGCGAGCGGGTTGAAGCGCGACGGGGCTTTCGGCAGGCCGGCGATCATCGCCATCTGCGCGAGGCTGACGTCACGGATCGATTTGCCGTAATACACCTGCGCCGCCGCCTCGATGCCATAGGCGCGGTTGCCCAGATAGATCTTGTTGACGTAGAGCTCAAGGATTTCATCCTTGGTCAGCTGCCGCTCGATCTGCAGGGCCAAAAGGATCTCGGTGGTTTTGCGCGAGAAGCTGCGTTCGCTGGTCAGGAAAAAGTTCTTCGCCACCTGCATGGTGATCGTGCTACCGCCGGACTGGATGTGCCCGCTTTTCACCAATTGGGTCGCGGCGCGCATCAGGCTGCTCGGATCGACGCCATAGTGGTTGGCAAAATTGTCGTCTTCAGCACTTAGTAACGCATTAATGAAATTGGGGGGAATGTCGGCGAAACGGATCGGTGTACGGCGCATTTCGCCAAATTCTGCGATCAACTTGTCGTCGCTGCTGTAGACGCGCAGGGGAATCTGCAACTGAATGCTTCTCAGCGCCTCCACAGACGGCAAACCCGGACTAAGGTAAAGAAACGCGCCGCTGAGACTCAAAAGCAGTCCGCAGAAAACGGCGACGATGGACCAACCGAAAAATTTCAGCAGACGAATCAAGGCGTTTGAACATCCAGAGCAAAGAATGAATTGGGCGACGGCGTTCCGGCTACACACAGAACAGTCCGCGCTGGCAGTAAAAAGCGGAAAAAAACGCTGGGCATTATAAGCACTTTTCTGCCGGAGGCGTCATTTGCGCTTCTGTCAAGATGGGGTGAAGGAACGCAATGCGTATTACAGAGTCCGTAACTCACGGAAAGTCATAGGGAATTGGTAGTGCTGGGACTCTTCAATAAAAAGGCCAATACATTGCTGGGGATCGACATCAGCTCCACCTCGGTGAAGCTGTTGGAATTGAGCCGTCAGGGTGATCGCTACCGGGTCGAGGCGTATGCGGTAGAGCCGCTGCCGATCAATGCGGTGGTCGAAAAGAACATCGCCGAACTCGAAGGCGTCGGCCTCGCCCTCAGTCGGGTGCTGGTCAAGGCGCGCACCGGCTCGAAAGGCGTGGCGGTGGCCGTCGCCGGTTCGGCGGTGATCACCAAGATCATCGAAATGGACGCCTGGCTTTCCGACGACGAACTGGAAAACCAGCTCAAGATCGAGGCCGATCAATACATTCCCTATCCACTGGATGAAGTCGCCATCGACTTCGAAGTCCAGGGCGTGTCCGCGCGCAATCCGGAGCGGGTCAACGTCTTGCTGGCCGCCTGCCGCAAGGAAAACGTCGAAGTGCGCGAAGCGGCATTGGCGCTGGCCGGGCTGACAGCACGAGTGGTCGACGTAGAGGCCTACGCGCTGGAGCGCGCATTCAGTCTGCTGGCAACACAATTGGCCGCTTCGCAAGAGCGTCTGACCGTCGCAGTGGTCGACATCGGCGCGACCATGACCACCCTCAGTGTCCTGCACAACGGCAAAATCATTTATACGCGCGAGCAGCTGTTCGGCGGCCGGCAATTGACCGAGGAAATCCAGCGTCGCTACGGCCTGACCCTCGAGCAAGCGGGACTTGCGAAAAAACAGGGAGGGTTGCCCGATGATTATGTCGCCGAGGTCTTGCAGCCGTTCCGCGAAGCGCTGGTGCAGCAGGTTTCGCGCTCACTGCAGTTCTTCTTCGCCTCCGGGCAGTACAACGCCGTCGATCACATCCTGCTTGCCGGTGGCACGGCCTCGGTGCCGGGGCTGGATCGGTTGATCGAGCAGCGCTTGCACACGCCGACCCAAGTGGCCAATCCGTTTTCCAACATGGCCCTGAGCAGCAAAGTCAATGCGGGGGCGCTAGCCAGTGACGCGCCGGCGCTGATGATCGCTTGCGGGCTCGCGCTCAGGAGTTTCGACTGATGGCGCGGATCAACCTTTTACCTTGGCGCGAGGAGCGCCGCGAAGAACGGCGCAAGCGTTTTCTGCTGGCTCTGGTCGGCGTGGTGGTCGGCTCCATTGGCGCCGTACTGATTGCCGATCAGATCACCAGTGCCGCCATCGCCCGGCAAATGGCACGTAACAACTACATCGGCAAACAGATTGCCGTGGTCGATGAGCGGATCAAACAGATCAGCGATCTCAAGGCGCGTCGCCAGCAACTGGTCGAGCGCATGCGCATCATCCAGGACTTGCAAGGCAACCGGCAGATCAGTGGGCGAATCTTCGACCAACTGGCGCGCACGCTGCCCGACGGTGTGTATTTCACCGACGTGAAGATGAGCGGCAAAACCCTGTCGATCAGTGGCGCGGCCGAATCGAATAATCGCGTCTCCGAACTGATGCGCAATCTGGATGCCTCCGATTGGTTCGATGCGCCGAGTCTCAACGAAGTGAAGGCGACGACTGCCGGTCAGGTGGATCAGGCCAATACTTTCGAACTGACCGTTCGGCAGATGCAGCCCAAAATGCTGGAGGGCGACCAATGAAGCCGTCCGAGTGGCTGCAGGGGCTGCGCAACATTGACTTCAACGACCTCGATACCAACAACATCGGCTCCTGGCCGTCCGCGGTAAAAGCCATGGCCGGCGCACTATTGATGGTGCTGATATTGGGGCTGGGCTATAACTTTTTCATCAGCGACCTGGAAAGCCAGCTTCACGCCAAGCGCGAAGAGGAGGCGACACTCAAGGAACAGTTCGCCAGCAAGGCGCGTCTGTCGGCCAATCTGGAGCTGTACACCCAGCAAATGAAAGAGATGGAAAACTCTTTCGGCGTGCTCCTGCGGCAGTTGCCCAGCGACACCGAAGTCCCTGGCCTTCTGGAGGACATCACCCGCACGGGGTTAGGCAGCGGCCTGGAATTCGAAGAGATCAAATTGCTGCCGGAGGTAACCCAGCCGTTCTACATCGAACTGCCGATCCAGATCACCGTGACCGGCGCTTATCATGACCTCGCCACATTTGTCAGTGGCGTTGCCGGGCTGCCACGCATCGTGACCTTGCATGATTTTGACCTGGTGCCCGTGACTCCGGACGGCGGGCCAAAATTACGCATGAGCATACTCGCCAAGACTTACCGCTATAACGACAAGGGGCTGCAGAAATGAGCCCGATCGGTTATGTCGCGCTGTCGATTGCCTTGCTCACGTTGAGTGGGTGTGGAGGCAGCGACGACTTCAGCGACCTCGACGTCTACATGAACGAAGTGCGCCTGCGTCCGGCGGGCAAAATTGAACCAACCCCGACATTCCGGTCTTACCCAACATTCACTTACAGCGCCGCTAATCTGCGCAGCCCGTTTTCGCGGCAGGTGCGGGTCGATCTGGCGGGGCAGAAACACGGCTCGCGCAACGTCAAACCCGATCCCACCCGGATCAAGCAATACCTCGAAGGTTTCAACATCGAGCAGTTCGAAATGGTCGGCACGATTGCCAATGCTTCCGGCGCCTTTGCATTGTTGCGCGGCGCGGGCGGGGTGCATCGGCTGAAGGTCGGCGATTACCTGGGACGTAATGATGGCCGGATCGTCGCCATCAGCGCGACTCAGGTCGATGTGGTCGAAATCGTGCCGGACGGCCAGGGCGCCTGGCTGGAGCGCCCGCGCACCATTCCTTTGAAAGAGCACTCATAGTGGAAGTCGAATAATGAACAGGATTTTCTCCACCCTCGGTTTTTCGCTATGGATAGCGCTGATGTCGCCGATGGTACTCGCGGCCAACCTGAAGACGCTGGATGTCGCAGCGTTACCGGGGGATCGCATTGAATTGAAGCTGTCCTTTGACGGTCCGCCGCCGCAACCCAAGGGCTACACCACCGAGTCGCCGGCGCGAATTGCGCTCGATCTGCCTGGGGTTGCCAGTCAGCTGGCGAGCAAAAATGTCGATCTGGGCAGCGGCAATGCCCGCACGGCCACGGTGGTTGAAGCAAAGGATCGAACGCGCCTGATCGTCAGTCTGACGCAGCTGACGCCCTATACCACACGGGTTGAAGGCAGCACGCTGTTCGTGGTGGTCGGGCAGGGCGCGCCGGCTGCCGCACCGCGCCCGGCCGTCGTGCCGCGCGCCAAGCCAGTCGCCGCAGCGCCGGTCAAGGCCTACGTGCCGACCAGTCGGGCCATTCGGGGCGTCGACTTCCAGCGCGGCACCTCCGGCGAGGGCAACGTCGTCATCGACCTGTCCGACCCGACCATCGCCCCGGATATTCAGGAGCATGACGGCAAGATCATCCTCGCTTTCGCCCGCACGCAACTGCCGGAAAAGCTGCGGGTGCGTCTCGACGTCAAGGATTTCGCAACCCCGGTGCAATTCGTCAATGCTGCTGTGACAGCCGATCGCACGGTCATTACCGTTGAGCCAAGTGGCACCTACGAATATTCGACGTTTCAGACCGACAACAAACTGACCGTCAGCATCCGCCCGATGACACTCGACGACCTGCAAAAGCGCAATGCCGATCGGCAGGCTTACGTCGGCGAAAAGCTTTCGCTGAATTTTCAGGACATCGATGTGCGCTCGGTGCTGCAACTGATCGCCGACTTCACCAATCTCAATCTGGTAGCCAGCGATACCGTGCAGGGCGGCATCACCTTGCGCCTGCAGAACGTGCCGTGGGATCAGGCGCTGGATCTGGTGTTGAAAACCAAGGGGCTGGATAAACGCAAGGTCGGCAATGTCCTGTTGGTCGCGCCGGCCGACGAGATCGCCGCCCGCGAGCGTCAGGAACTGGAATCGCAGAAGCAGATCGCCGAACTGGCTCCGCTGCGTCGTGAGCTGTTGCAAGTGAACTACGCCAAGGCGGCAGACATCGCCAAGCTGTTCCAGTCTGTGACCAGTGCCGAGGCGAAAGTCGATGAGCGCGGCTCGATCACTGTCGACGAGCGGACCAACAACATCATTGCTTACCAGACTCAGGATCGTCTCGACGAACTGCGGCGGATCGTGGCGCAACTGGATATTCCGGTACGCCAGGTGATGATCGAAGCGCGCATCGTCGAAGCCAACGTCGATTACGACAAGAGTCTGGGCGTGCGCTGGGGTGGTTCGGTGCAGAACAAGGGCAACTGGAACACCTCGGGGGTGAGCAACGGTTCATCGACCACCATTGGCACGCCGGGCAGCACCAGTACCAACTCGCCGTTCGTCGACATGGGCACCGTCAACAACACCTCCGGCATCGGGATCGCCTTCATTACCGACAATGTGTTGCTCGACCTTGAGCTGACCGCCATGGAAAAAACCGGCAACGGCGAAATTGTCTCGCAGCCGAAAGTGGTCACCTCGGACAAAGAGACCGCAAAAATCCTCAAGGGCACGGAAATTCCTTATCAGGAGGCCAGTTCCAGCGGTGCGACGTCGGTGTCGTTCAAGGAGGCATCGCTGTCGCTGGAAGTGACACCGCAGATAACCCCGGACAACCGCATCATCATGGAGGTCAAGGTCACCAAAGACGAACCGGATTACCTGAACAAAGTGCAGGATGTGCCGCCGATCAAGAAAAACGAGGTCAACGCCAAAGTGCTGGTCAATGACGGCGAAACCATCGTGATTGGCGGTGTTTTCTCAAATACTCAAAGCAAGGTTGTAGATAAGGTGCCATTTCTTGGCGATGTGCCGTATCTTGGCCGCCTTTTCCGGCGTGATGTGGTTTCGGAGAAAAAATCCGAGCTGCTGGTGTTTCTCACTCCGCGTATCATGAACAATCAGGCGATTGCTGTGAGTCATTGATTCTGTGCGAAATTTGATTCTTGTTGGACCGATGGGGGCTGGAAAAAGCACCATCGGCCGGTTGCTGGCCAAAGAGCTGCGCCTGCCGTTCAAAGATTCCGACAAGGAAATTGAACTGCGCACGGGCGCCAATATCCCGTGGATCTTCGACAAGGAAGGCGAACCGGGCTTTCGTGACCGTGAGCAGGCGATGATCGCCGAACTCTGCGCCTTCGATGGCGTGGTTCTCGCAACCGGCGGCGGCGCGGTCATGCGCGATGCCAATCGCAAGGCCCTGCATGAAGGCGGACGCGTGGTGTACTTGCATGCTTCAGTCGAGCAGCAGGTCGGGCGCACGTCGCGTGACCGCAATCGGCCATTGCTGCGCACGGCCGACCCGGCGAAAACCCTGCGTGACCTGCTTGCCATTCGCGATCCGCTTTATCGGGAAATCGCCGATCTGGTGGTGGAAACCGACGAGCGGCCGCCACGCATGGTAGTGCTCGACATTCTCGATCGTCTGGCGCAGCTTCCACCCCGTTAAAGCATCGCTCGAAATGCGCTATCCTCGGCGTCCTGTCACAGCCCGCCGCGGTGTGGCGGACGGCGAGCGAGCGGTGTCATATCCGCCGGGCCGCAATAACCAATAATTCAGGGCAGGACGCCTGCTTTTCCATCTTCACTGTGGGGACACATGCAGACACTCAAGGTCGATCTAGGCGAGCGCAGCTACCCGATTCATATTGGCGAAGGTTTGTTGGATCAGCCTGAGCTGCTGGCGCCGCATATTCACGGGCGGCAGGTGGCAATCATTTCCAACGAGACCGTCGCGCCGCTCTATCTCGAACGTCTGACCCGCAGCCTCGCGCAGTTTTCGGTAATTTCCGTCGTGCTGCCTGACGGCGAAGCCTTCAAGAACTGGGAAACCCTGCAACTGATCTTCGACGGTTTGCTGACCGCTCGTCATGACCGCCGCACCACTGTGATCGCCTTGGGCGGCGGTGTGATTGGTGACATGGCCGGTTTCGCCGCTGCCTGCTATCAGCGCGGTGTCGACTTCATCCAGATTCCCACGACGTTGTTGTCTCAGGTCGATTCATCCGTGGGCGGCAAAACCGGAATCAACCATCCGTTGGGCAAAAACATGGTCGGTGCGTTCTACCAGCCGAACGTGGTGCTGATCGATACCGCATCCCTGAAAACCCTGCCGGAGCGCGAGCTGTCAGCCGGTCTGGCGGAAGTCATCAAATACGGTCTGATCTGCGACGAGCCGTTCCTGTCCTGGCTCGAAGACAATGTCGACGCCCTGCGTGCGCTGGATCAAACAGCCCTGACTTATGCCATCGAGCGCTCCTGCGCGGCCAAGGCTGCGGTGGTTGGCGCCGATGAGAAGGAAACCGGCGTGCGCGCCACCCTTAACCTCGGTCACACCTTCGGGCACGCCATCGAGACCCACATGGGCTATGGTGTCTGGCTGCATGGTGAAGCGGTGGCGGCTGGCACCGTGATGGCGCTGGAAATGTCCGCGCGTCTGGGCTGGATCAGCAACGAGGAGCGCGATCGCGGCATTCGTCTGTTTCAGCGCGCCGGTCTGCCGGTGGTGCCACCGACGGAAATGACCGAAGCCGATTTTCTGCAACACATGGCAATCGACAAAAAAGTGATCGACGGTCGTCTGCGCCTGGTGCTGCTGCGCCGGATGGGCGAAGCGGTCGTCACCGCCGATTATCCGAAAGAGATTTTACAGGCCACGCTGGGAGCGGATTACCGCGCTCTGGCTCAGCTTAAAGGTTAATAAGATTCGATGACTAGTTTGCATGCCGACGAGGCGTTCCTCGGCCATTTCCAGTTAAGCCACGATCCGTTCGCGCCGCGGGTGCCGGGCTTCAAGTTCTTCCCGGCCCAGCGCAAGCCCGTGCTGGGGCAACTGCATCATCTGGCGCGATACAGCCAGTTGCTGCTGGTGGTCACTGGCCCCCACGGCAGCGGCAAGACTTTGCTGCGTCAGGCGCTGGTGGCCAGCACCAACAAGCAGTCGGTGCAGAGCGTGGTGGTTTCCGCCCGTGGTGCCGGTGATGCGGCCGGTGTGTTGCGCCAAGTGGCGCAGGCATTGAACGTCGCTCAGGCTGAAGTCGGCGCGATTCTCGAACAAGTAGTGCAACTTGCCCTCACCGGGCAGGAAGTCTATTTGCTGGTGGATGACGCCGAACAGCTCGACGAGTCCGCGCTTGAAGCGCTGATGGCGCTGGGTGCGGGGACGCCGGAAGGTCGCCCGCACGTGTTCCTGTTCGGTGAGTCATCGCTGATCGCGCAACTCGAAGCGTTGCAGCTGGAAGAAGAACGTTTCCACGTCATCGAATTGCAGCCGTACACCGAAGAAGAGACCCGCGAGTATCTCGACCAACGGCTTGAAGGTGCGGGCCGCGGTGTCGAACTTTTCACCGCGGATCAGATCTCTGATATTCACGAAAGCTCCGAGGGTTGGCCGGGCAATATCAACCAGGTCGCTCGCGATGCTCTGATCGAAGTCATGATTGCCAGCCGCTCCGCGGTCAAGCGTCCAAGTATGGGGTTCAACATGCCGAAGAAACACGTATTGGCGATTTCCGCCGTCGTTGTGGTCGCGGTCGCCGCCGCCTGGTTGATGCCGGGTCGCACCAAGGCGCCAACCACCGGCGCACCAGCCAATGAACAGGCACAGTTGCCATTGGGGCAGGGCGCAGCGAACGGTGCCAATCCATCCGTCGAGTTCGCCGGTAACACCCAACCGATGCCACTGCCACTGGTCGGTAACTCTCAACCGGTCATGCGCGGTCCGCTGGCCGAAGAGGCTGGTGGCATCACCGAAGGCGACGATGGCGTGCCGGTCGAAGGCTCCAGCGCCACGCCGCCAACCGTAACGACCTCGGCGCCTCCTGCCGGTGTTCCGGCCGGTCCTGCGCCGACGCCAGTTCCGGTGCCAGCGGCCAAGCCGACTCCGGCGCCGACCCAGGTTGCAACCGCCAAGCCTGCTCCGGCAGCGCCGGCCGCGAAACCGGCGCCAGCGCCAGCCAAGCCGGCCGAGAAGCCAGTTACCGTCGCCAAAGCGGCCGGTGGCAGTTGGTACGCCGGACAGCCGACCAGTAACTACGTCGTGCAGATCCTCGGCACCAGCTCGGAAACCGCGGCGCAGAACTTCGTCAAAGAGCAGGGTGGCGAGTATCGTTACTTCAAGAAAGTCCTCAACGGCAAGCCGCTTTATGTAATCACCTACGGCAACTTTGCCAACCGTGATGCGGCCGTTTCTGCCATCAAGGCCTTGCCAGCGAAGGTTCAGGCTGGTAAACCTTGGCCTCGCACTGTCGCCAGCGTCCAACAAGAGCTGGCAACAACTCGCTGAAGATTCGGCGGCCTTACCCAGGCCGCCTCTCCAGGCACCTCAAAATCTCCACGAGTGCGCGCCGCCTGAAAAGGTCGCGTGCCTTGTGGTGTCTGCGTCACAGTAGTTTTTGAGTCGTTGCAGTCAGAATTTAAAAAAGTTTTGACTAGCACAGCAGATCGCTTTAAACCTTTCACAAATGCGACATGAATTTGCGACAGTTCGTCGTCAAATTTGTGAGCCTCTGTGTCGCTGTGTACAATGACCACCCTTTTGCCCCCGCGAAGCCGGCGTACGTTCGGCGCGGAACGCAAGTGGTTGAATTGAAAAGAAATTTGCCTCGAATAGAGGCAGCCTGGTGAGAAAGTGTCTATGAAAGCAGGTCTGTACCAACCAGATGAATTCAAGGATAACTGCGGTTTCGGCCTGATAGCACATATGCAGGGCGAGCCGAGTCATACCCTTTTGACAACGGCCATCGAGGCCCTGACCTGCATGACCCACCGCGGTGGGATTAATGCCGACGGCAAGACCGGTGACGGTTGCGGTCTGCTGATTCAGAAGCCTGACGCGTTCCTGCGTGCGATTGCCCAGGAAACCTTCAGCGTCGAGCTGCCCAAGCAATATGCCGTGGGCATGGTGTTCTTCAATCAGGATCCGGCCAAAGCCGAAGCCGCTCGCGAAAACATGAACCGCGAGATCCTCGCTGAAGGCCTGCAACTGATCGGTTGGCGCAAAGTGCCGATCGACACCAGCGTTCTCGGCCGTCTGGCCCTTGAGCGCCTGCCGCAAATCGAGCAGGTGTACATCGGCGGCGAAGGCCTGAGCGATCAGGACATGGCGGTAAAACTGTTCAGTGCGCGTCGCCGTTCGTCGGTCGCCAACGCCGCTGACACCGATCATTACATCTGCAGTTTTTCGCACAAGACCATCATCTATAAAGGCTTGATGATGCCGGCCGACCTGGCCGCGTTCTATCCGGACCTGAGTGACGAGCGCCTGCAAACCGCGATCTGCGTGTTCCACCAGCGCTTCTCCACCAATACCTTGCCGAAATGGCCGCTGGCTCAGCCATTCCGCTTCCTCGCCCACAACGGCGAAATCAACACCATCACCGGTAACCGCAACTGGGCGCAGGCGCGTCGGACCAAGTTCACCAACGATCTGATGGATCTGGAAGAACTCGGCCCGCTGGTCAACCGTGTCGGTTCCGACTCCTCGAGCATGGACAACATGCTCGAACTGATGGTTACCGGTGGCATCGACCTGTTCCGTGGCGTGCGGATGATCATTCCGCCTGCGTGGCAGAACGTTGAAACCATGGACCCGGATCTGCGTGCATTCTACGAGTACAACTCGATGCACATGGAACCGTGGGACGGCCCGGCCGGCGTAGTAATGACCGATGGTCGCTACGCGGTGTGCCTGCTCGACCGTAACGGTCTGCGCCCGGCGCGCTGGGTTACCACCAAGAACGGTTTCATCACCCTGGCGTCGGAAATCGGCGTGTGGAACTACCAGCCGGAAGACGTGCTCGCCAAGGGCCGTGTCGGCCCTGGTCAGATCTTCGCCGTGGACACCGAAACCGGGCAGATCCTCGACACCGATGCGATCGACAACCGTCTGAAGTCCCGCCATCCGTACAAGCAATGGCTGCGCAAGAATGCCCTGCGCATTCAGGCGACCATGGAAGACAACGATCACGGTTCGGCTTTCTACGACGTCGATCAGCTCAAGCAGTACATGAAGATGTATCAGGTCACGTTCGAAGAGCGTGATCAGGTACTGCGTCCGCTCGGCGAACAAGGCTACGAAGCCGTTGGCTCGATGGGCGACGATACGCCGATGGCCGTGCTGTCTCAGCGTGTGCGTACGCCGTACGACTATTTCCGCCAGCAATTCGCCCAGGTGACCAACCCGCCGATCGACCCGCTGCGTGAAGCGATCGTGATGTCGCTGGAAATCTGCCTTGGTGCCGAGCGCAACATCTTCCAGGAATCGCCTGAGCACGCCTCGCGCGTGATCCTCAGCTCGCCAGTGATTTCGCCGGCCAAGTGGCGCTCGCTGATGAACCTTGAACGTCCGGGTTTCGAACGGGCGGTCATCGACCTCAACTACGACGAAAGCCTCGGCCTCGAAGCGGCGATCCGCAACGTCGCCGATCAGGCTGAAGAAGCCGTGCGCGCCGGTCGGACCCAGATCGTCCTCAGCGACCGGCATATTGCGCCGGGCAAACTGCCGATTCACGCTTCGCTGGCGACCGGTGCGGTGCACCACCGCCTGACCGAGAAAGGCCTGCGTTGCGACTCCAACATTCTCGTTGAAACCGCGACCGCCCGTGACCCGCATCACTTCGCTGTGCTGATCGGTTTCGGCGCCTCGGCGGTGTATCCGTTCCTGGCCTACGAAGTATTGGGCGACCTGATCCGTACCGGTGAAGTGCTGGGCGACCTCTATGAGGTGTTCAAGAACTACCGCAAAGGCATCACCAAAGGTCTGTTGAAGATTCTTTCGAAGATGGGCATCTCGACCATCGCCTCTTACCGTGGCGCACAGCTGTTCGAAGCCATTGGTCTGTCCGAAGAAGTCTGCGAGCTGAGCTTCCGTGGCGTGCCGAGCCGGATCAAAGGCGCGCGTTTCGTCGATATCGAAGCCGAGCAGAAAGCGCTGGCCGTCGTAGCCTGGAGTCCGCGCAAGCCGATCCAGCAGGGCGGTCTGCTGAAGTTCGTCCACGGTGGCGAATATCACGCGTACAACCCGGACGTGGTCAACACCCTGCAAGCCGCTGTGCAGCAGGGCGACTACGCCAAGTTCAAGGAATACACCGCGCTGGTGGACAACCGTCCGGTGTCGATGATCCGCGACCTGTTCAAGGTCAAGACCCTCGAAACCCCGCTGGACATCAGTGAAATCGAACCGCTGGAATCGGTGCTCAAGCGCTTCGACTCCGCCGGTATCTCGCTGGGCGCTCTGTCGCCGGAAGCTCACGAAGCGCTGGCCGAAGCCATGAACCGCCTCGGCGCGCGTTCGAACTCCGGCGAAGGCGGTGAAGATCCGGCGCGTTACGGCACCATCAAGAGCTCGAAAATCAAGCAGGTTGCGACTGGCCGTTTCGGTGTTACCCCGGAATATCTGGTCAACGCCGAAGTGCTGCAGATCAAGGTCGCGCAAGGCGCCAAGCCGGGTGAGGGCGGGCAACTGCCGGGCGGTAAGGTCAACGGGCTGATCGCCAAACTGCGTTACGCAGTGCCGGGCGTCACGCTGATTTCGCCACCGCCGCACCACGACATCTATTCGATCGAAGATTTGTCGCAGCTGATTTTTGACCTGAAACAGGTCAACCCGCAGGCACTGGTTTCGGTGAAGCTGGTCGCTGAAGCGGGCGTCGGCACCATCGCCGCCGGTGTGGCCAAGGCCTATGCGGACTTGATCACCATTTCCGGCTACGACGGTGGCACCGGTGCTTCGCCGCTGACCTCGATCAAATATGCCGGCGCACCGTGGGAACTCGGCCTCGCCGAAACTCACCAGACCCTGCGCGGCAACGACCTGCGCGGCAAAGTCCGGGTGCAAACCGACGGCGGCCTGAAAACCGGCCTCGACGTGATCAAAGCGGCGATCCTCGGCGCCGAAAGCTTCGGCTTTGGCACCGCGCCAATGATCGCGCTGGGCTGCAAATACCTGCGCATCTGCCATCTGAACAACTGCGCCACTGGCGTCGCGACTCAGAACGAGAAGCTGCGCAAGGATCACTACATCGGTACTGTCGACATGGTGGTGAATTTCTTCACCTACGTCGCCGAAGAAACCCGCGAGTGGCTGGCCAAGCTCGGCGTGCGCTCCCTTGAAGAGCTGATCGGTCGTACTGATCTGCTGGACATCCTCGAAGGCCAGACCGCCAAGCAAAACCACCTGGACCTGACGCCGCTGTTGGGCAGCGATCACATCCCGGCGGACAAGCCACAATTCTGCGGCGTTGAGCGCAACCCGCCGTTCGACAAAGGTCTGCTGGCCGAGAAAATGGTCGAGATGGCGTCGTCGGCGATCAACGACATGAGCGGCGCCGAGTTCGATCTGGATATCTGCAACTGCGACCGTTCGATCGGCGCACGGATCTCCGGCGAAATCGCGCGCAAGCATGGCAACCAGGGAATGGCGAAAGCGCCGATCACCTTCCGCTTCAAGGGCACGGCTGGGCAGAGCTTCGGTGTGTGGAACGCCGGCGGTCTGAACATGTACCTGGAAGGCGACGCCAACGACTACGTCGGCAAAGGCATGACCGGTGGCAAGCTGACCATCGTGCCGCCGAAGGGCAGCGTCTACAAAACCCAGGAAAGCGCCATCATCGGCAACACCTGTCTGTATGGCGCCACGGGCGGCAAGCTGTTCGCCGCCGGCACCGCAGGCGAGCGTTTTGCCGTGCGCAACTCCGGTGCCCACACGGTCGTGGAAGGCACTGGCGATCACTGCTGCGAGTACATGACCGGTGGTTTCGTCTGCGTTCTGGGCAAGACCGGTTACAACTTCGGCTCAGGCATGACCGGCGGTTTCGCCTACGTGCTCGATCAGGACAACACCTTCGTTGACCGGGTCAACCACGAACTGGTGGAAATCCAGCGGATCAGCGGCGAGGCGATGGAAGCCTATCGCAGCCACCTGCAAAACGTGCTGAACGAGTACGTCGCGGAAACCGACAGCGAGTGGGGTCGTGAACTCGCCGAAAACCTCGATGATTACTTGCGTCGTTTCTGGCTGGTCAAGCCTAAGGCGGCGAGCTTGAAATCTCTGCTCTCAAGTACTCGTGCGAGTCCGCAATAACGACGCAGCTGCAAGCGGCAAGTTACAAGCCGCAAGTTAACAGCAGTGCGCGATGTGCCTGCAGAGTGATTTTCTTGCAGCTTGAAGCTCGTAGCTTGAAGCTGCTGTTATGAGGTTTTGAAGATGGCCGAACGTCTCAATAACGACTTCCAGTTCATCGATGTCGGGCGCAAAGATCCGAAGAAGAAACTGTTGCGTCAACGCAAGAAAGAGTTCGTGGAAATCTACGAACCATTCAAACCCCAGCAGTCGGCCGATCAGGCCCACCGCTGCCTGGGTTGCGGCAACCCGTATTGCGAATGGAAGTGCCCGGTGCACAACTTCATTCCCAACTGGCTGAAGCTGGTGGCCGAGGGCAATATCCTTCAGGCCGCCGAGCTGTCGCACCAGACCAACACCCTGCCGGAAGTCTGCGGCCGCGTGTGCCCGCAGGATCGTCTGTGCGAAGGTGCCTGCACTCTCAACGACGGTTTCGGTGCAGTAACCATCGGTTCGGTCGAGAAGTACATCACCGACACCGCCTTCGCCATGGGCTGGCGCCCGGACATGTCCAAGGTCAAACCGACCGGCAAACGTGTTGCGATCATCGGCGCAGGCCCGGCGGGTCTGGGTTGTGCCGACGTGCTGGTACGCGGTGGCGTAACCCCGGTGGTGTTCGACAAGAACCCGGAAATCGGTGGTCTGCTGACCTTCGGCATCCCCGAGTTCAAGCTGGAAAAGACCGTGCTGAGCAATCGTCGCGAAGTCTTCACCGGCATGGGCATCGAGTTCCGTCTCAACACCGAAGTCGGCAAAGACGTGACCATCGAGCAACTGCTCGCCGAATACGATGCCGTGTTCATGGGCATGGGCACCTACACCTACATGAAGGGCGGCTTTGCCGGTGAGGACCTGCCGGGCGTCTACGACGCACTGGACTTCCTGATTGCCAACGTCAATCGCAACCTGGGCTTTGAAAAGTCGCCGGAAGATTTCGTCGATATGAAAGGCAAGAAGGTGGTGGTTCTGGGTGGCGGCGACACCGCGATGGACTGCAATCGTACTTCGATCCGCCAAGGCGCCAAGTCGGTGACCTGTGCTTATCGTCGTGACGAAGCGAACATGCCCGGCTCGCGCAAAGAGGTAAAGAACGCCAAGGAAGAAGGCGTGAAATTCCTCTACAACCGCCAGCCGATCGCCATTGTCGGCGAAGACAAGGTTGAAGGCGTGAAGGTGGTCGAGACCCGTCTCGGCGAACCGGACGCCCGTGGCCGTCGCAGCCCTGAGCCGATCCCGGGTTCCGAAGAGATCATCCCGGCCGACGCCGTGGTCATCGCCTTCGGTTTCCGCCCGAGCCCGGCGCCGTGGTTCGAACAGTTCGAGATCCAGACCGACAGCCAGGGCCGCGTCGTTGCGCCTGAGCAAGGTCAGTACAAGCACCAGACCAGCAACCCGAAAATCTTTGCCGGTGGCGATATGGTGCGTGGTTCCGATCTGGTGGTGACAGCGATTTTCGAAGGACGTAATGCCGCCGAAGGGATCCTCGATTACCTGGGCGTCTAAACGCTGCTCGAAACTGCAATGCAATACCTGTGGGAGCTGGCTTGCCAGCGATAGCATCTCCTTGGTTTACCTGACAAACCGAGGTGTCTGCATCGCTGGCAAGCCAGCTCCCACAGTGTTTTGTGGTGTTGCAAAGTCAGCATTCCAACGCAATAAATTGACCCGATAGACAAAAGGCTGACCCACATCCGTGCCTTTTGCCTCGCGCTCTGAGAAAATGCCCGCACTTTTTTTCCGGATGCCGACATGACTGCCCTGAAGAACGACCGTTTCCTCCGCGCCCTGCTCAAGCAACCCGTTGACGTCACGCCTGTGTGGATGATGCGCCAGGCCGGTCGCTATCTGCCGGAATATCGCGCCAGCCGCGCCCACGCCGGGGACTTCATGAGCCTGTGCATGAATCCGGAATTCGCTTGCGAAGTCACCATGCAACCGCTCGACCGCTATCCACAGCTGGACGCGGCGATCCTGTTTTCCGACATCCTCACCATTCCTGATGCCATGGGCCAAGGCCTGTACTTCGAAACCGGTGAAGGTCCGCGCTTTAAGAAAGTCGTCAGCACCCTCGCCGATATCGAAGCCCTGCCGATCCCTGATCCGCACAAGGATCTTGGCTATGTGATGGACGCGGTCAGCACCATCCGTCGCGAACTCAACGGCCGCGTGCCGCTGATCGGCTTCTCCGGCAGCCCTTGGACGCTGGCGACTTACATGGTCGAAGGTGGCTCGTCGAAAGACTTCCGCAAGACCAAAGCGATGCTCTACGACAACCCGCAAGCCATGCACCTGCTGCTCGACAAGCTGGCGCAGTCGGTGACCGCGTACCTCAACGGCCAGATCATGGCCGGCGCGCAAGCGGTGCAGATCTTCGATACCTGGGGCGGCAATCTGTCGGCAGCGGCGTATCAGGAGTTCTCGCTGGCCTACATGAAGAAAATCGTCAGCGGCCTGATCCGCGAACACGACGGGCGCAAAGTGCCGGTGATTCTCTTCACCAAGAACGGCGGCCTGTGGCTGGAAAGCATCGCCGAAGCCGGTGCCGACGCGCTGGGCCTGGACTGGACCTGCGACATCGGCAACGCCCGCGCCCGTGTCGGCGACAAGGTCGCGCTGCAAGGCAACATGGACCCGACCGTGCTCTACGCCAAACCGGAAGCGATTCGCACTGAAGTCGGGCGCATCCTGGCCAGCTACGGCAAAGGCAGCGGCCATGTTTTCAACCTTGGCCACGGCATCACTCCGGAGGTGGATCCGGAGCATGCCGGCGCGTTCCTGCGCGCGGTGCATGAGTTGTCGGCGCAGTATCACGAGTGATCGCGTTGTAATAAAAAACGCCCGGCCAATGCCGGGCGTTTTTTCAAGATCAAAAGATCGCAGCCTGCGGCAGCTCCTACATGGGATTGATGTAGGAGCTGCCGAAGGCTGCGATCTTTTGCTTTTAAGCTTTGGCACCACCGAGAGGCGGCAACTTCGCGAGCTTCAGCGCCACCAGCAGCGCAATCAACAACAGCGAACCGATAAACAGGCCGATGCCGTTCCAGCCACCCAAATGCCAGAACACCCCGCCCGCCGTCCCGGCAATGCTCGAGCCGGCGTAATAACTGAACAGATACAGCGACGATGCCTGCCCCTTGGCCGTCAACGCACGCCGACCGATCCAGCTGCTCGCCACCGAATGCGCGGCAAAGAAGCCGAAGGTGAACACCAGCATGCCGACGATCACCAGCAGCAGCGGCGTGAACATCGTCAGCGCCAGCCCGGCGAACATTAGCGCAATGGTTGCCCACAACACTTTGCGCCGCCCCAGTTTATCCGCCAGCGAACCGATCTTCGCCGAGCTGTAGATGCCCGACAGGTAAACCACCGAAAGCAAGCCGACGAACACTTGATCGAGGTTGTACGGCGCCGCCAGCAAGCGATAGCCGATGTAGTTGAACAGCGTGACAAACGCGCCCATCAACACGAACGCTTCAAGAAACAGCAGCGGCAGGCCGGCGTCGCGAAAGTGCATGGTGAAGCCGTCGAGCAGGCTGCGCGGGTGCAGCGAGCGCGGGCGGAAATTGCGCGACTCCGGCAAAATCTTCCAGAACACCGCCGCAGCAATCATTGCCAGCGCACCAATTACCAGCATCGCCGTGTGCCAGCTGACGAAGTCGATCAAGACACCGGTGATCAAGCGTCCGCTCATCCCGCCAATAGCGTTACCGCCGATGTACAAGCCCATCGCCAGGCCGATGTGCTGTGGATGAATTTCTTCGCTGAGATAAGTCATCGCCACAGCGGCCAGACCGCTCAGCGACAATCCGATCAGCGCGCGCATGATCAGTACGCCTTCCCAGCTCGGCATCATTGAACTGGCGATGGTGCACAGCGCTGCCGCGAAGAGCGCGGCGACCATCACCGGTTTACGTCCGATGCGATCGGAAATCGGCCCGGTGATCAGCAGACCGAAGGCGAGCATGCCGGTTGCGACCGAGAGGATCAGGCTGCTCTGCGCCGCATTGATCCGGTATTCGTGGGACAGCAGCGGCATCATCGGTTGCACGCAATAGAGCAGGGCGAACGTCGCAAAGCCGCCGCAGAACAACGCCAACACCGTGCGCATGAACGCCGGTGTGCCTTTTTCGATGTAAATCTCCTGCAGCTCGGCGAAAGCATCGTCGCCGGCAGCGGGCGGGACTTCGTGGGCAAGGGGCGCGACAACAGTTTTCACTTCAGACCTCGGAAAGCACAGCCTGGCAGGCAATGAAAAAAGCATATAGCTGGCTAATGTTTCTATCCAATATATTGTTCGACCTGTTTGATAGCATTTACGACCTAACGGGGTTTTCATGGAATTGCGTCATCTGCGCTACTTCATCGCCGTTGCCGAAGAATTGCATTTCGGCCGCGCCGCGCTGGTGCTGGGCATTTCCCAGCCACCGCTGAGCCAGCAAATTCAGGCGCTGGAACAGGAAGTCGGCGCGCGCTTGTTTGAACGGACCAATCGTCGGGTCGAGCTGAGCGAGGCGGGCAGGTTGTTTCTGCAAGAGGCACGGCTGGTGCTGGCGCAGGTTGATAAAGCGGCGGATGTCGCCCGGCGTGCACAGCTCGGCGAGCTGGGTGAATTGAAAATCGGTTTCACCTCTTCGGCGCCATTCAATTCGACGATTCCACAGGCGATTTTTTCCTTTAGGCAGCGCTTCCCTGCGGTGCACCTGAACCTGCGCGAGATGAGCAGCACCATGGTCGCGGAAGCCTTGGTCGACGAATCAATCGAGGTCGGTATCATGCGCCCGCTGGGGTTGCCGGATTCGTTGAGCGTGGTGGAATTGATGCGCGAGCCATTGGTGGCGGTGCTCAGTTCCAAGCATCCGTTGGCGCAGGACAGTGACGAAGGCCTGTTTCTGTCGGCGCTGGCGCTGGAACCGTTCGTGTTTTTTCCGCGCAGCTATGGCAGTGGTCTCTATGCGCAACTGCTCAGCCTGGCTCGCGACGCCGGCTTCAGCCCGCATTTTGCGCAAGAGGCCGGCGAGGCAATGACCATCATCGGTCTTGTCGCAGCGGGCCTGGGTGTGTCGGTGTTGCCGGCGTCTTATCAACGCATGCGCATCGACGGCGTGGTCTACCGCCCGTTGCTCGACCCGGAAGCGATTTCAGCGGTATGGCTGGTGCAGCGCAAAGACCAGAAATCACCGATGGCCAAGGCGTTTGTCGAACTGCTTACGCGCAAAGTCGAACCTCTGAAAACCTGAAAACAAAAGATCGCAGCCTCCGGCAGCTCCTACACCGATCCCTGTAGGAGCTGCCGAAGGCTGCGATCTTTTGACTTTGCTCTTTAAGGCTGCGGTGAGCCTCTGACAATCTGCCGAACCAGCCATCGCAGAGCCAGGCAGGTGAGCGGCGATGACAAGCCAACCTGTCTGCGAAAGGGCGCCAAACGGCGCCCTGTGTCGTTTCTGGCGGTTACTGAACCTTCGCCAGATCACCTTTCAACGCAACGCCGGCCATGATCGCGCCTGCATGGCATTCATAGGTCTGCGCGTCCTTGCGCTCGTTGCTCTTGTAGAAGCTGACGATGTTGGTCACAGCGTTGGCGCCGGCGCTTTTGGCGGCCTGGTGCAGGCTGATGATTGCTGATTGGGCGACCCACTCGCAGGCGACTTCATCGGATTTGTTGAAGGCGTTGGTTTTTTTGTTGGTCACGGCGCCGGGGCTGACGACGGTGACTTTGCCAGCCGGGGTGTTGCCGGCCAGATAGAATTTCACGCTGCCGTCAATTTTGCCGGAGCGGGTCGCTTCGGCCACGGCTTTGTCGAACGGCAGGTAGACCGCCGTATCGCGGGCCTGGCTGACGGCTGGCAAGGCGCAGAGCAGCAGGGTGACGGCAGCGAGTTTCTTGAGGTGCATGAAGGTCTCCTTGACCTGGATTAATTCGGTTGCGGCCAGCGGCGAAAAATCAACGAAGTGTTGACGCCACCAAAAGCGAAATTGTTGTTCATCACGTATTCATGGTGCATCTGGCGGAATTCACCGCGCAGGTAATCGAGCTTGCCGCAGTGCGGGTCGACTTCGTCGAGGTTGAAGGTGTGCACATACTGATCGCTGTTGAGCATCTCGATGCTGAACCATGACTCCAGCGCACCGCAGGCGCCGAGGGTGTGACCGAGGAAACTCTTCTGCGAGCTGATCGGCATGTGCTCGCCGAACAGGCTGCTGGTGGCCAGCGTTTCGGCGATGTCGCCCTGTTCGGTCGCGGTGCCGTGGCCGTTTACGTAGCCGATGGCGTCCGGCGTCAGGCCGGCATCTTCCAGGGCCAGCTCCATTGCGCGGCGCATGGTCACTTGTTCGGGGCGAGTGGTGTGCTGACCATCGGCGTTGCTGCCGAAGCCGACGATTTCAGCGTGAATGTGCGCGCCACGGGCGAGGGCGTGTTCCAGTTCTTCAAGCACCAGCATGCCGCCACCTTCGCCGATCACCAAGCCATCGCGGCCCTTGTCGTAAGGGCGAGGGCTAGTCTGCGGTGCATCGTTTTTCAGGCTGGTGGCGTACAGCGCATCGAAAACCATGGCTTCGGTCGGGCACAGCTCTTCGGCGCCGCCGGCGAGCATCAGTGGCAGGCGGCCAAACTTGATCGCTTCGTAGGCATAGCCGATGCCCTGGCTGCCGCTGGTGCAGGCGCTGGACGTCGGGATCAGCCGACCGGTAAGGCCGAAGAAAATGCTGATGTTTGCGGCGGTGGTATGCGGCATCATCCGCACGTAGGAGTTGGCGTTGAGGCCCTCGGCCACCGAGTTGAGCAGCATATTGCCGAATGCTTTGATCTCGTCGGTGCTGCCGGTGGAAGAGCCACAGGCGACGCCCATGCGCCCGTCCTTGATCGATTCGTCGCCGAGCAGGCCGGCGTCGGCGAGGGCTTTTTCCGCCGCGCCGACCGCCAGTCGCGAGACCCGGCCCATGCTGCGCAATTGCTTGCGCGTCCAGTGCGCCGGCACGAGAAAATCATCGATGGGTCCGGCCAGACGTGTATTGAGTTCAGTGAAGCGATCCCACTCGTCCATCTGGCGAATGCCGCTGCGGTTGGCCGCGAAGTTGCCGGCAATGGTCTGCCAGTCGCTGCCCAGCGAGGTAATACCGGCCATGCCGGTGACGACGACGCGCTTCATCAGCACAAGCCTCCGTTGACCGCCAGCACCTGGCGGGTGATGTACGAAGCTTCCGCCGACATCAGGAAATTCACCGCAGCCGCTACTTCTTCAGGGGTGCCCATGCGTTGTGCGGGAATCATTTTCATCAGCTCTTCCACCGGCACGTTTTCGTCGAGCATGGCCGTGTCGATCAGACCCGGGGCGACGCAGTTAACGGTGATTTTGCGCTTGCCCAGCTCGATCGCCAATGCCTTTGCCGCACCGATCACGCCGGCCTTCGAAGCGCTGTAATTGACCTGGCCACGGTTGCCGATCAAACCCGAAACGGAAGTGATGCAGACGATGCGCCCGGCGGCACGACGACGGATCATCGGCATCATCACCGGGTGCAAAACGTTGTAAAAACCGTCGAGGTTGGTCCGCAGCACCACGTCCCAATCGTCGTCGCTCAGCGCCGGAAACGCGCCGTCGCGGGTCAACCCGGCGTTGAGCACCACGCCGTAATAGGCGCCGTGGCTTTCGACGTCGGCTTCGAGAATGCGTTTGCAGGTTTCGCGATCGGCGACGTCGAATTGCAGGACGCGCACACGGCGGCCCAACGCTTCGATTTCAGCCTGCACCGCCTGCGCTTCGCTCAAGCCGCTGCGGCAATGCAGGACGATGTCATGCCCGGCTTGCGCCAAACGCAAGGCAATGGCGCGGCCGATGCCACGGCTGGAGCCGGTGACCAGTACGGATTCAGTCATCGTTCGACTCCTTTGTCTGTTGCAGATATTGGTTGGCTTCGGGCGGACGGAATACGTTCAGCCGGGCGCTGGCGTGAATCCCGTCGCCATTGATGTGGCATTCGAATACACCCATGCCATTGTCGTCTTCCAGCGAGCGCAAACCGTGGATGGTCAACGCACTCCCCGCTGGAAAGGCTTCGACATTGCACTCGTATTTGCGCGTGCCGAGCAAAAAGCCCAGCTCTACCGGATTGCCTTTCTGCCGGGCATGGCAACCGGCGAAAGCGGCGACGCTTTGCGCCATCAGCTCGACGCCGACCCACGCCGGCAGGCTGCCGTCGGGCAGGTTGAACAGGCCGTCGGGCTTGACCGTGAGGCGGGTGAAAATCTGCTCATCGTCGAAGCGCTCGATCGCATCGATCAGAATCATGTCGCCGGCATGCGGCAGCAGTTCGGCGAGCGGCCAGTGGCTCATGGGGCGTCTCCGATAATCAGGCTGACGTTATTGCCGCCGAAGGCAAACGAGTTGCTCATCAGGTAGCGCGGTGCAATGGACGTCAGGCGCTCGCTCGCGGTCACCCATTTGAGCGGTGGCAAGGCCGGATCGGCCTGGCCGTCCCAGATATGCGGCGGCAATGCGTGCTGAGGATTCTCTGCACTCAGGCTCAGCCAGCAGAACGCCGCTTCCAGCGCGCCAGCGGCACCGAGGGTATGGCCAGTCAGTGGTTTGGTCGACGAGCAGGCCACGCCATCCGGAAACAGTGTCGCGACCGCGAGACTTTCCATGGCGTCGTTGTGCTGGGTGGCGGTGCCGTGCAGGTTCAGATAGTTGATCTGCGGCGCTCGCAGGTGTGCGCGGCTCAAGGCTTTCTGCATCGCTTGCAGGGCGCCGCGTCCAGTCGGCTCCGGTGCCGAAATATGATGCGCGTCGGAACTCGCGCCCGCACCAAGCAGGGCAATCGCCGGCCCGTCATCCTGCTGTCGGCTCATCATGAACAATACCGCCGCCTCGCCGATGTTGATGCCGTTGCGATTGACCGAGAACGGATTGCAGCGCTCATCGGACACCGCATCGAGCGCGGAAAAACCATTGAGCGTCAGTTTGCACAAACTGTCGACGCCGCCGCACAGCACCGCGTCGCACAGGCCCAGATCAAGCAGGCGTTGGGCGCTCATCAGCGCCCGTGCGCTGGAAGTGCACGCGGTGGAAATGACATAGGCCGGGCCGCTCAGTTGCAGCCATTCAGCAAGAAAATTTGCCGGGGCACCGAGCTCCTGTTGGCGGTAATCGTATTCAGTCGGGAATTGCTGCTCGCGAATGTAATGCGCCAGGCCCCGGCTGGCCTCGTCGATGCCCGAGGTGCTGGTGCCCAGGACCACGCCGATGCGCTCACGACCGTAGGCCTGGATCGCGCGGTCGATATCATCACGGATCTGCAACGCGGCTTCCAGCAGCAGTTGATTGTTGCGACTGCTTTGGTCGACCAGTTCCGCAGGAATCGCTGCCAGCTCGCCGTGCACGGCAGCCACCGGCAATTCACGCTCGGCCACCCAGCCGGCTGTGCGGCGCATGCCCGAACAGTCGCCGGCGAACAGATTGCGCGCGACTTCAGACTTGTCGCGACCCAAAGCGCAGATCACGCCGAGGGCATTGAGGTAAGCGGTCATGGCGTCGATTCACCGAGCTGGGATACGCGATATTGCGGGCCTTGGGGCAGGTTCAATTCGAAGCTCAACGGTTGTGCGTAGCGGACGTCCCAGCGCGCTGGCAGGGCGCGTTGCCCGGCCTGCTGCTGCGCGGTGGGGTAATTGCGCAGCAGCTCGCCCGACGGAGTCAGGGCGAACAGCAGCGCGGCGAACAGCTCCCGGGCTTCCGGGTTCGGCGGCAGCAGGCCATCGGCCTGCCAATGCCCATCGATCAATTGCTGACGCGCCTGGGGAATGCCCAGCGGGTCCATCATCGACCAGCGAATGCCCGGGCCTTCGCGCTGGATCACCAACAGCCAGTCCTGGCGTTGATCGGCTTGCAGGCGCTCAATGTGCAATTGCAGCGGCAGGGGCAGCGTCGGGTTGCCGGCGGGCAATGGCGACTGGCTGGCGCAGGCACTCAACAGAAGCACCAAGCTCACCACAAAAAGTCGCCAAACCGCGGACATTGTGGGAGCTGGCTTGCCAGCGATAGCGTCGGCAGCTCCAGTATTGAGCCTAACTGGTCCACCGCTATCGCTGGCAAGCCAGCTCCCACAGGACTCTATGTGTGCAGATGGAAAGTGGCGCATCAGATAGCACCTGCAAGCGGCTTGCGCGCGACGACATTCACCAGGGTCTCTTCGCGCTCACCGAATGGCTTCGGCTTGCTCAAGCCCAATCGCTCCAGCAGACCAAAATCCTTTGACCGACTCCACCACAGGTACGGGTAGGAAACGTTCTGCTCGGCAAACTCGAAACCCTGGCCACGAATCATTTCCAGATACCCGGCGGCGCTCTTCTGCACGTGCATCGGATGGCGGAACAGCCAGCGAATCACCCAGGTATCAATGTAAGCCTCGGTGGACTCGGCGAACAGCAGATAACCACCCGGTTTCAGCACCCGATAAAACTCGGCGAGTGCTTTTTCCTGCTCGACCAGGTGATGGAAAGTCTGATGGCAGAACAGCAGGTCGACACTGGCGTCCGCAACCTGGAGCGTTGCGCAATCGCTGCCGATCAGTTCGACGTCGAGGCCCAACCGCGCGGCCTCTTCGGCGCTGAGTTGCAGGCTGTGCGGGTCGGCATCGACGCCGATCAAGCGGTGGGGGGCGAACGTCTGGCGCAGATGTGCGAACGACTTGCCCTGACCGCAACCGGCGTCCAGCAGCACCGGGTTTTGCGGCAGCGCATGAGTAAACAATCCGCGTAGATCATTGATCGCCACTCGCAACACATGGTGCTGCCAAGTGTGGCTGCGCAGGAACCAGAAACCGAAGCGGGTTTCCTCGACGTAACTGTCGCTCAGGTAGTTCATGAGGCATCCTGTGCGCAGAGTTCAGAGATCATCTTCAGCCGTCGACGCGCTTCGCTGACAAACGGGTTGCGCTCATTCCAGGCGTAGCCGGCGAGGATCGAGCAGATCATCCGACGAATTTCCGCCTGACCATCCTCATAGAAAATCACGTCCTGAAAAGTGCCGGCGTACCAGCCCTCGACGTAGCAGCGGAAGGTGTCGACGCCACGCTTGAGCGGCTCGGCAAATTCGCTTTGCCAATCGACCGTTTCACCCTGCAACTGACGGTGCAAAACGGCTGCGGCCATGCTTGCCGAACGCATGGCAATGGTCACGCCGGAGGAGAACACCGGGTCGAGAAATTCTGCGGCGTTGCCAAGCAAGGCAAAACCCGGCCCGTGCAGGCTTTTCACGTTGGCCGCGTAACCTCCGAGGGTGCGCGCCGGGGTGTCCCACACGGCATTGTTCAAGACCCCGGCGAGGCTCGGCGTTTCGGCGATGAAGCTGCGCAGGCACGCATCAAGGTCGGCGTCGCGACCGGCGAAATGCGCGGCGGCGGCCACCACGCCGACTGAGCAGCGTCCATTGCTGAACGGGATCGTCCAGAACCACACATCACGGTGCTCTGGATGGGTGGTGACGAGGATTTTTTCGCGGTCGAAGGCCGGGTTGTCGATGTGATCCTCGACATGGGTGAACACCGCCTGACGCACCGGAAAATTCGACGGCGCCTCAAGGTCGAGCAAGCGCGACAGTACGCGGCCATAACCGCTGGCATCAAGGACGAAATCCGCTTCGACGCGGTACTCGCTGTCGTCCTCGCGACGCACATTCAGCTGTGGTTTTGCCCGGTCGAAATCGACGCTGACGATGGCGTCGCCATAACGAATTTCGACACCTTGCAGTGCCGCTTGATCGGCCAGCAGTTTGTCGAAATCGGCGCGCTGCACCTGGAACGTGGTTGGCTTGCCGTCGGTAAAGGTGTCGCTGAAATCGAAAGCGCTGTAGCGCTCGCCCCAGGCGAAAGCCGCGCCAGTCTTGCGCTGGAATCCGGCGGCGTTGACGGCATCAAGCATGCCGGCTTCTTCAACGAAATCCAGGCAATGACTGAGCAGACTCTCACCGATGGAAAAGCGGGGGAAATGCTGGCGTTCGAGCACCAGCACATCGTGGCCCTTGCGCTTGAGCAGGGCAGCAGCGATAGCGCCGGACGGGCCGGCACCGATGATCACGACCTGACGGGATTCCATTTCAACGATTGGCACGCGAGCTCCGGGGCAAAGGGCTATTCAAGTTCAAGGACGCGCTGTGCAGGCCGATCAGGGCGGGCAACAGCGTCGCAGTCAGGCCCATCAACATCAGCGCGAAATACAGCGCCGGAGTGATGAGTTGTTGTTGCAGCAGCAGATTGAGAAAGACGATTTCGCTCAGGCCGCGAATGTTCAGCAGCACGCTTTCGCGCCAGCGGCTGGCGCCTTCGAACGAGGCGCCGGCCCAGCCGAGGCCAAGCCAATTGCCGAGCAGTTTACTGGCAATCGGCAACAGCAACAGCGCGGCCCATTGCCCCCAACCGAGGCTGGCGAGGGCGCTGTGCACATCGATCTGCACGATGCCGAAGGTCAGAATCAGCGGAATCGCGATCCACGTCTGCAATCGGCTCATCCAGCGCGCCGGCAGTGGCAGCACCAGCGGCACCTTGAGCGCAGCCATGCACAGCAGATAGCCGATGCCGAAAATCAGCGCGTTGAGTTTGTAATGCTCGGCCATCACCAACAGTGCGAAGAAACCCAGGCTGTAGGTCAGTGGTCGGCGTACACCGAGCAGGCGCAGCAACAGCGGCGCACAGGCCAATCCCAGCGGCAGCAGCAAACCGCTCAGGTGCAGACTGCCTTGACCGAGGCCGAACAGCGTCCAGCAGGTCAGATCGATGAGGATTGCGGTTTGCACCAGACGCCGGGTGGCGGCGGGCGGATAATCGATGTGCCGCAGGTACAGGTACAGCACGGGAATCGCGGTGATCGCGAACACCAGACCGATGGCCAGCCAACTCAGCCAGGGTTGCGCCGGCAGCAGCCAATACGCGGCCGCCAAGCCACAGGTAAAGGGCACGGCGAAACTCGGGATGGCGATTTTCACGCTTTGGCGATCGAGCTTCAGATCGATGACATCGCTGAGAATATGCCCCAGCAGCAGGGCGAAACTCAGGCTGTAGAGATTTTTCAGCCAGGCGGGCGCAATCAGTGCAGCGCCGCTGAGTTGCCAGCCGGGTTCGATCCAGAAATAAATCAGCAGCGGCAGACCGAAACTCGCCAGCAATAACTGGCTGACAATCGGAATCAATCCAACGCAGCGACCGACGCGGGTGGCCATGGCGAACAGCGCCAAAGCCAACAGCCAGAAGACTGCGACCATCATGCGTTGGGCTCCGCAACGCTGGCGCTGTGGACGTGACGCCCGGCCCATGGCGCGAGGATGAAACTGAACGCCAGGCCGAGGCTCACCGACAGACCGAAGTTGCTCACCGCCGGTGTACTGGAAACCGCGAGCAAGCCGAACGACAGCCACGTTGTCAGCGCGGCGAGCAACGTGCCGAGCAGGCTCACCGCCGCACCTCCGACCTGCTCACGCATGAGGATCGCGTAGTCGACGCTGATCGCAGTCACCAGCAGCAGGCCGAACAGGCTGAACAGGGTCAGCGGCTGACCGAGCCAGCCGAGGCTGGCCAAGCTGCACAGCGCAGCCAGCAGCGGCAGGGCAACGATGCGCAAGGCGCCACCGAAGCCGAACGGCAGGATCAATATCAAGACGATCAAGACGCAGGAGGCGAGCTTCAATTCGGCGGCGCTGACCTGCGTAGCGGCAAACACTTCATTCAGCTCGCCGAGACGATCCACCAGCCGCACCCCCGGCAAATCCAGCGCCTGGATCCGTAACAGGGCGGGGTTGTTCAAGCCTTGCAGGCTGGTAATGGCCGCCACACCCTCTGCGCTCGGCCCCAGCCACAGCGTGCGATACGGCTCGCCAAGCGGCCCGGCCAGTGCGGCGTCGATGTCTTCGGCGGGCAACGTCTGCAGCTGCTGCAATTCGCTTTGCAACGCCGCCAACGGCACGCCGAGATCGAGCAACGGCTGCCACAATGCCGGCAGTTTGTTCAGTGCTTCGCGCACTTGCTGTTGCTGGCTCGGCGGGCTGACCAGTTGATCGAGGGCCAGATAGCCTTGCAGTTTGTCGAGGTTGACCAGTTGCTCAAGGCGCTCGCTCAGCGCGCCTTGGCGCTCCAGCAACTCCTGCTGGTTGGCGCCGCGCACCAGGAAAAACTGGCTGGTGGGCTGATACCCGGTGATCCGTGCGATGGTCTGCGCTTCATCGGTCAGATGTTGCGGGGCGCCGACCCATTGGCGGATGTCATTCTTGCTTTGCAGCTGCATCAGTCCGCCAATGCAGAAGGCGATCAGCAGCGCCAGCAGCACCGGGGTGTGCACGCGTTGGAGCAGTGCTTCGCGCACGCTGATCAAGCGCTCGGCAAGTTTCAGCGGCCATTGCGTCGGACGTAATTCAACGTTATTGAGCAGCGCCGGCAACAGGCACACCGCCGAAAGATAAGCGCCAAGCAAACCGGCGGCCGAGAACACGGCAATTTGCGTCAGCGCCGGGAACGGCGTCCAGGCCAGCGCCAGATAGCCGATGGCGCTGGTGATCAGGCTCAGGGTCAGCCCGGGCAACGTCAGTCGCAGCGCCGGCCAACTGCGCCATGGCCTCAGGCTCCAGCTCTTCGACAGATAGTGCAGCGGATAATCCACCGCGACGCCGATCAGGCTGGAGCCGAGCACCAGTGTCATCACATGCATGTGGCCGAACAGCGCCACGCATGCCACTGCGCCGAACAGCATGCCCACCAGCACCGGCACGAAGGCCAGCAACACACGCCAGCGCCGGAACGCCAATAGCAGCAGCAACAAAATGCCAACGGTGGCGCCGCCGCCGACCCAGGTCATCTCGCGGGTCGCTTGTTGTTGGCCGTTGGCGGCGTACAGCAAGCCACTGGCGGCGAGCAGTTGTACGTCGGATTTCGCCGCCTGCTCGCGACTGTGCTGCAGCAGATCGGCGACTTTCAGCGGCAGATTCATATCGAACGCATCGCCGGTGGTGCGCGCACGCAGCATCACCCAGCTTTTGCCATCAGCGTCGGCGACCAGCGCGCCGCTGCCGATGTCCAGCTGCACCGCGCGGTGTTTCGGCTGGCTGTTCTGGATACGCCCGGTCAGGCCGAGCCAGTCATCCTGACTCGGCACCAGGCTGAAACCGGTGAAAGGATCGAACAGCGCTTGCACCCGCTGCTGAATGAACACGTCGGGGTGTTCGCGGAGCAATTGCCGGTCGTCCGCCGAGAGCATCGCCAAGCGCCCTTGCAGCAATTGCGTGCGCAGCGCCGGCAGATCCGCTTGCAGGTTCCACTGCACCTTTTCGAACAGGCCGCTGGCCTGCCATTGCTCACCGAGTTGCTGCGCCATGGCGACTGCCTGCTGGCGATCGACGTGACCGACCAGCACAAGCATTTCGCGATTGAGCGGCTCCTGCATGCGCTGTTCCGCGCGCAGCTCGAGGGCGTCGGGATTGGTCCCGGGCACCAGCTCCATCAGGTTGGCCGACAGCGGCGAACCGTCGCGCCACTGCCAACCGCCCAGCGCAGCGACGGCCAGCAGCAGGATCAGAAACAGCCAGGGCAGCCTGCGTTCACTCGGCAAAATCATGTTGCTCCGCGTCGCTCAGTGGTTGCCCTGCCGTCCTGTCCTGCATGCGCAGTACCGTGCTGTCGCCCTGGGTTTCCAGCAACTCGATGGTCTGCACCAAGGCGCCGCCGTCAATATTGATCTGGTTGAAGACTTGCTTGAGCAGCATCGAACGCGGGGTCAACGTCAGTTTCCACTGCTGCGCATCGCCACTCAGGGCCAGATCGAAATCGCGCTGCAAGCCGCTGCTGTCGCCTTGCAGCACGGCGAGGAACAAGCGATTTTGCTCGGCCCCGGCGCTCTTGTTTGGCAGGACTTGCCAACCATTGGCGTCACGGCGCGCGATGCCTTTGGCGGTGATGCGATAGTCCTGTTGCAGCGGCGTTTTCAACATCCACAACAGGCCGTGATTTTTCGCCAGGACAAAGCGGCCCTTGCTGATCAGCGGCTGCGGCAGGGCGCGCAGGTGTTTTTCCTGAGTGAACTGGCCGTGAATCACTTCTGGTTTCGCCAGTTGTTCACTGAGTTGTTGCAGGTCGAAAGCGTTGGCCCATGACGACACGGCCAGCAGTACCAGTGCGCCAAGGCTTTTGAAAAACACATTCATCGCAGCATCCTTTCCACGGCATCGGTGAACACTTTTGGTGACGCCAGTTGCATCTCGCGGCTGCTGACTTCAACGGCGACCTGCACCGAGCTGGCGCGGGTCAGGCGTTCGTCGGTTTGCAGGTCGGTGATCAGATAGTTGATCTTCAGACGGTTTTCCCACTCGACCAGACTGGCGCGCACATTCAGCCGTTGGCCGAACACCGCGCCGCGTACATAACGCAGTTGCAAGTCGATGATCGGCCAGGCGTAACCTGACTCGACCATGTGCGTGTAGTTGTGGCCGATCTTGTCGAGCAGCGCGCACCGTGCCACTTCGAGGTATTTGACGTAATGGCCGTGCCAGACCACGTGCATGGTGTCGACGTCGAAAAACGGCACGAGGATTTCCGTATCGGCGTGAAGCACTCCGGCGCTACGCATGCAACCTCCAGTGCTGTGCGGCGATGCGTTGCAGGCACAAACGCAGCTCGCCTTCCAGCGCTCGGTCTTCGATGACCGGCGGGAAGTCTTTGCCGAGTTCTTCGTGCATCGCGGCCAGCGCCGGCGGCAGCGGCCGGGCGTCTTCGGCCTGCGCGCGCAGCCACACGCCTTGGTTGGCCGCGAGCAAGGTGGCGGCGGCGACCTGTTCGGTCAGCTCCAGCACACGGATCGCATCGCGGGCGGCGATGGTGCCCATGCTCACCTTGTCCTGGTTGTGGCACTCGGTGGAGCGCGAGAACACGCTGGCGGGCATGGTGTTTTTCAGCGCTTCGGCGGTCCAGGCGCTGGTGCCGATCTGCACAGCCTTGAAGCCGTGATTGATCATCGCCCGATCCGCCGGGGCGCCGGACAGGTTGCTCGGCAAACCGTGGTTGTAGCGCTCATCGACCAGCAAGGCGAGTTGCCGATCAAGCAGGTCGGCGATGTTGGCGACAAGGTTTTTCAGGCTGTCCATGGCGAACGCAATGTGCCCGCCGTAGAAGTGCCCGCCATGCAAAACGCGCTCGGCTTCGGCGTCGATGATCGGGTTGTCGTTGGCACTGTTCAGTTCGGTTTCGATGAAGCCGCGCAGCCAGTTCAGGCTGTCGGCCAGCACGCCGAGCACATGCGGGGCGCAGCGCAGGGAATAGCGATCCTGCAGACGATGCAGCGGCGCGGTGGGCGCGTCGATCGCCAGATCCTCGCGCAGCCACGCGGCCACCTGCATTTGTCCCGGATGCGGTTTGGCGGCGAACAAGCGCTCGTCGAAATGTTCCGGATTGCCTTGCAGCGCCACCACGTTGAGGGCGGTGATGCGCGTCGCCAGGTGCAGCAGGTAATCGGCGCGGGCGAAGGCTAGGCAGGCGAGGCCGGTCATCACCGCCGTGCCGTTCATCAGCGCCAACGCTTCTTTGGGGCGCAGCACCAGTGGCGTCCAGCCCAGTTCGCGATGCACATCGGCGGCCTGGCGGCGTTCGCCACGGAACATCACTTCACGCTCGCCGGACAGGGTCGCAGCGACGTAAGACAGCGGTGTCAGATCGCCGCTGGCACCGACCGAGCCCTCTTCGGGAATCAGCGGCAGGATGTCGTATTCGAGAAACGCGTGCAGACGTTCGAGCAGTTCCACGCGAACCCCGGAAACGCCGTGGCACAGCGACTGCAAACGCGCCGCCAGCACCGCCCGAGTGGCCTGCGCGTCAAGCAGTTTGCCCAGGCCGCAACCGTGGAATGTATAGAGATGACGCGGCAACGCTTCGACGTGATGCAGCGGCACCGCCACGACGCAGGAATCGCCGTAACCGGTGGTGACGCCGTAGATCACGCCTTCCTTGTCCAGCAACGAATCGAGAAACCGCGCGCCCTTGGCGATACGCTCGCGGTAGTCGGCGTCATCCTGCAATCGCACGAGTGCCTGACGGTTGGCCAGGGCCAGCACGTCTTCGATGCGCAAAGGGCGTTCGCCGAAGGTTACCGGCTCATGAGTTGGCGTCGTCATCGGTCTTCCAGAAAGGGTAAAAGTTGAACCATTGCTGTGGCGCTTCGAGGCAATAGTGACTCAGGCGCTGCGCGTAGCGGGTGGCCCACTGATGAATGACCTGCTCGCGCTCGCGGCGTGTCCAGGTCACGGCGTCGGCGAACGGTTCGAGGTTCAGGCGATAGTGGCCGTCGGGTTGTTTCAGGCACATCAGCAGATTGACCGGGCATTTCAGCAGCCCGGCGAGGAGCCATGGCCCTTGCGGGAACGCTGCCGGGTGGCCGAGAAAATCCACTGTCACACTGCGCCCACCGTGCAGCGGCACGCGGTCGCCGGCAATGGCCAGCCACTCGCCGCGCTCCAGTCGTTCGTGCAGTTGCAGCATGATCACCGGGTCGAGCTCGCTGACCTGAATCAGACGCAGATTGGTGGCACCGGCCTCGCCCAGCAAGCGGTTGAATTGCTCGGCGTGTTTGGTGTGCACCAGCACGTTCATGGTGACCTTTTCGCCGATTTCCGCCAGTGCTCGGCACACTTCAAGATTGCCCAGATGCGCGCCGACCAGCAATTGCCCGCGACTGCCACGCAACTGCTGGCGCAACAGCGCCGGGTCGATGATTTCGATCTGCTCGATGCTCAGTTTGCCGTTCCACACATCGAGCTTGTCCAGCAGCGAATCGGCAAACGTCATGAACTGGCTGAAAACCCGCCAGTGGCTCGGCCGCAAATCGTCACGTTGGCTCCACTCGGCCAGGCGCTGCTGGAATTGCCAGGCACTGCGCCGCGCGGTGCGGCCGAACAGAAAGAAATACAGGACGATGCCATACAGCAACGGGCTAAGCAGGCGTCTGCCCAAGACTTTGGCGGCGAGTGCGGTAAATTTCATCAGCATGAAACTGCCGCGCTCTTCACGGTCGGCCCAATGCTTCTTGTCGATTTCGCTGCTCATGTTCGCCACCGGCGCCAGAGAATGACGGGAAGACGCAGCAGCATGCCGAAGAACAGCCGGGTGTGCATGCTCGAGATCAGCGCGTTGTCGTGGAACAGGCGGAAGTGCGACACGCCATCGAGCGGATAATGCACGCTGGTCTGCAGCCAGCGCATCGGCTGATTGCGCCAGGCCAGACGCACGAGAATGTCCGAATCGAAATCCATGCGTTTGCCGATTTTCGCCGAGTCGATGACTGCCAGCGTCGGGGCCAGCGGATAAACGCGGAAACCGCACATCGAATCGCGAATCTGCAACGACAGCGTGTTGATCCACACCATTACGTGGGTCAGGTACCGCGCGTACAAACGACCCTTGGGCACGCTGTCGTCGAACAGCGGATAACCGCAGATCATCGCCTGTGGATGTGCGCGTGATTGCTCGACGAAACGGGCGACGTCGTGCAAATCGTGCTGGCCATCGGCGTCGACCTGGAGCGCGTGGGTGAACCCCAACCGCGCAGCTTCCCGCAGACCGGTCATGACCGCGCCGCCTTTGCCCTGATTGACGGCCAGGCGCACCAGAAAAACGTTGTCACGCCCGGCGAGGGAGTCGAGCACCCGAGCGCAGGACGGCGCGCTGGCGTCATCCACCAGAATGCACGGCAAGTTCTGGGCGAGCAGCGCATCGACTACGGTGCCGATAGCGGTTTCGTGGTTGTAGACCGGGATCACGGCGCAAGGGTTATGCATGGGCAGTCCCCAAAAGAATCCGGCCACTGGAGCACGTTGCCGTGTCATTGCGATAAGCAAAATACAGTTTGCCGCGCTCTGGATCGAAGCGCAGATGCAACTGGATCTGGTCGCCCGGACGCACCAATTGCTGAAATTTCAATACTTCCATTCCGGCGAACGCACCGGTCAGGTTCAGCAACTGCCGACCAAGATTCAACGCCCATTCCACCTGCACCACACCGGGCAACACCGGCGCCTTGGGAAAGTGGCCGCTGAAGTAGGCCAGATCTGGCGGCACGCTGAGTTGCAGGCTCCATTCGCCGCCGCTCTCGGTTTGCTCCAGCACTTCGGGAGCTTTCGGTCGCGCTGCCGTCAGCAACGCTTCGACGTCGGCTTGCGGCAATTTGCCCTGGCTGTTCAGCGGCAATTGCCGCAACAGACGCCAGCGTCGTGGCAGGGCGAGGGCTTCGCAATGCTGAGCGAGATGCTGGCGCAAGGTCGCGGTCAGGCTGCGCCGGCCATGCTCGCGCAGCGCAAACAGGCCCGCCTCGCTGAGTACCAGCAACACTCCGAGGGACGCACGGTTTTCCTGAACGACGCCCAGACGCGCTTCGGCGACCCAGTCATGCGCCATCAAGGCTTGTTCCAGCATGGGCAGGGAGATGCGTTTTTCTTCCAGTTTGACGATCCGGTCCAGCCGTCCCAGCAGTTCGAACCGACCGTCGGCAGCAATGCGTGCAGCGTCGGCGGTGTGTTCGATATGCCCGGCGGGCAGGTAAGGCGAAGCGATCAGCAGAGCGTCGTCGTTGTCCTGACTCAGTTCCACCCCGGCGAAGGGTTGCCACAGCAATTCGCCCTGACGCCAGGCGATGCCGCCGGTTTCCGAGCTGCCGAGAATTTCCGTCGGCCATTGCTGCAAGCGTTGCTGCAGAGCTTGCGCAGCCTCGGTCGGCAGCGCGCCTCCAGAAGAAAACACCCGGCGCACAGCGCTCAGGGCCGGCCAGTCGAGGTTGTCGCCCATGCGTTTGAGCAGTGCCGGGCTGGCGACCCAGGCGAACGCTGGATGTTCGCGGCTGGCGCGTTGCATATCCTCGGAAAAGGCCAATTGTTTGCGCACGAACGTCCGTCCGGCGCACAACGGCCACAGCACGCGAAACAGCAGACCGTAGATGTGCTGGGTGGCGACGCTGCCAATGATGCAGGCTTGCGCCAGATCGGCACCCCATAGTTGTTCGAGGGCTTCGACTTCATTGGCCAGTTGGCGCAAAGTCTTGTCGATCCGCTTGGGCTCGCCGCTGGAGCCGGAGGTACACAGGCTCAGCTGACATTGATCGAGATCCAGCTCGGCGCCCGACAGTGGCGCCTGCATGAAATCATCCAGATGCGCGTCATCGCGCTGATCGGTCAGCCACCGATCGACTTCGCTCGACCAGCGCTGGCGCGTCTGCGCTTGCAGATCCGAGGGCAGCAACACGCTGACGCCGGCGCGCCAGGCACCGAGCAGGGCGATGGCCAGATCGGCGGCGTCTTCCAGATGCACGGCCAGACGCTTCACGCCTTGGTTCTGCAATCCGGCGGCCACGCTCAACGCCTGCTCGCGCAGTTGCGCATGATCAAGTGCCGGCGCATGGCTGATCGCCCGCGCCGGCAGTGCCTTGAGCAATAGCTGCTCAAGTTTTATCCAATTCATGTACGGCCTCTTACCCGTTGTCGTATCAGCCATTCAATGGCAAACATCAGGCCGATCAATCCGTAGGAGATCAGGCCGGTGTACAACATCCACCAATTCAGCGGCGCCCACAGGGTCAGGAGGGCGGCGCACAAACCGTTGCAAAAGAAAAACACGCTCCAGGCCACCGTGACCTTGCGCGTGTAGCGAATCGCGATATCAGGCAGTTCCGGCTCGCGCAGACGTGCCAAGCGCTCGACCATCGGCGGGCCGAATTTCAGGCTCAGGCTGAACAGCGCGAGCATGAAGGCGCTGATCAGCACCGGGTACCAGCGCAGCAAAAGCGGACTGTCGAACACTGCCAGCAGCAGGCAGAACACGATCGCCACAACGGCCATGGACAAACTGCCGGGTTTGCGCTCGCCGGTCAGTGCCCGCGCCAGCCATAACCCGCCCAGCAGCAGCCCGAACTGCCACGGGGCGAAGTGCTCCATGCCGAAATACACCGCAAAGGGATACAGCAGACCGGCCAGCAGCAGGCCCAGGCCGATCAGTCGGCTCATGCGGCCGGTTGAACCAGACGGAATACCGCGTCGACCACGTCACCGACGGTACGCACCGATTTGAATTCTTCGGCGGCGATTTTCTTGCCGGTCTGGCGTTTGATGTGATCGATCAGGTCCACGGCATCGATGCTGTCGATTTCCAGATCCTGATACAGATTGGCGTCCATGCTTACACGGGCCGGATCCAGTTCGAACAGCTCGACCAGGGCATCGCGCAGGGTGTTGAAAATATCGTCACGAGTTTGCATGGTCCGGTCTCAAGCTGCCTGTTTTGCCGTGACGAACGCCGCAAGGCTCGCCACGTTGGTGAAATGGTTGCGTGTGTCTTTGGCGTCGGCGTCGATCTTGATGCCGTACTTTTTCTGGATCGCCAGCCCCAGCTCCAGCGCGTCGACCGAATCCAGTCCGAGGCCTTCGCCGAACAATGTCTGCTCGTCGCCGATGTCGTCGGGGCTGATGTCTTCGAGGCCGAGGGCGTCGATGATCAGCAGTTTGATGTCACGCATCAGGCTAGCGGTGTTCAGTTCGCTCATCTGCGGCGAGCTCCTTATTGAAATAGTCATGCAAATAATCGTTGAGCTTGCGCGAGGCCTGCGGTGCCGGCCCTTGCGCGGCGAAGGTCTGTGGGTCTATATCGGCCCCGACGCGAAAACTGAAGTGCACGCGGCGATTGGGGATGCGATACCACGGTTCGGCTTTGGTCAAAGTGGTCGGGCTGACCTTGATAATCACCGGTGTGACGATTTTCGCACCGCGCAGGGCAATCGCCGCCGCACCCCGATGAAAGGCCGGCGCCTGGCCGGGCTGGGTGCGGGTGCCTTCGGGAAAGATGATCAGCGTCTGGCCGTCTTGCAACGACTGCGCGGCGGCGTCGAGCATGTCCATGCTGCCGTCGTTGCTGATGTATTCGGTACGACGCAGCGGCCCGCGGGTGAAGGGGTTTTCCCACAGGCTCTGCTTCACCACACAATTGGCGTGGCGCACCAGGCCGATGAGGAACACCACATCAATCAGCGACGGGTGGTTGGCGATGATCATCTGACCCGGTCGGCCGAGGCGTTCGGCACCCTGAATGTCGTAGGTCAGCACGCCGCTGCGGGCCATGAAACGTACGAAAAACCAGAACAACCGACTGACGGTCAGGCGCGCACGCTGGCGATGTCTGAGTGCGTCACCGGGCAGGCAGCCGAGCAGTGGAAACACCAGCAGCCGCAGGCACAGGCCGCCGAGCCCGAACAACGCGAAGCTTGCGGCGGTGGCCAGCAGGCGCCAGTAATAGGCGTCGCGGTGTTTCCTGGTCACAGGCTGCGTTGCCAGGTCCATACGCGATTTTTCCAGGCATGTTGGCAAAGGGATTGCTGGCCAAGCAGGGTGCGCAACAGATTCAGCGCGTGTGGCCAGCGCGCGTTGGACAGTGCTTGCGACGTGCTGTTCAGGGTCAGCCGCCAGTCGGTACCGGAGGTGAGCAAAAGGCCCACGGCGTAGGGGAACGGCACGTCGTCGATCCACTTCGTATAGGCGGCGGGCGGCTGCTCTTCGGTGATGATCAGCAGCACCGCCGGCGCGCCTTCATGCAACAGCGCCGCGGCTTCGAGCATGCCGTGTTCAAGGCCGTCGCCGGCGGCGGCGAGGGCGGTCATTTCGCTGGTTTCACCGCGCATGATCGACCACAGGCCGATGATCGCGTTGTGCACGGAGAGGCTGAACTGGGTCGGCGAGAGCGGCTGCTCAGTCGCCAGATCGCTGAGGATTTCGTACGTGCGCGGCGTTTCGCCATGACGCGAGACAAACACCAGCGGCAGGTTTTCCCGTCCGTCGGCCAACGGCCAGCCGACGCTGAACGCCATCCGTGCCAGACGGCTGAGGCGGCGACGTTGCATGGCCGGTAAAAACGACACATCGGGCGCGGCATCACTGCTCTGGAGCACGACCGGTTGCCGGCTCCAGGCCTGCCAGGCGTCCGCGCTGTCGAGCCCCGGAGCCCACGCGCGCCATTGGGCGATGTTGAAGTTGATCACGAACATTCATCCCGCCCCTGCGGGCTTCCATTGACGCGTTGAATCACCAAAGCCGCGACTGCGTTGTTTATAGGCGTCGCATGGTGCCTGGCGCCGAGTGGCGCGCATTATCCCGGTGCGACGGGCGTGTAGCAAACGTTGGTTACATTTTGTGCAACGAAATGTACCGAGTGGTCCGCGCACTAACTGTCACTTGGCCATTATCCAGATTCTTCAGCGCTTGTCTGTCAGGCATCTCGGCGATCCTGGCTGGCTTTTGCCCTTGTTGTCTGTGGATTTTGCCGTCGAGCGCTGTAGTCCACGTCCGTTGAGGTAGCGAAGCGAGGCTGCACGCATCTACACTCGGTCATTCTTTGATACACGGAGGTTTGGTCATGCGGCGCGTGGTGTTCAATCAGAAAGGTGGCGTAGGTAAATCCAGCATTGCCTGCAATCTCGCGGCGGTCAGCGCCAGCGAGGGTTATCGCACGTTGTTGGTTGACCTCGATGCCCAGGCCAACTCCACTCAGTATCTGACGGGGCTCACCGGCGACGATATCCCGATGGGCATTGCGGATTTTTTCAAACAGACCCTGTCTTCCGGCCCGTTCTCGAAGAAGAATCAGGCGGATATCTACGAAACCCCGTTCGATAACCTGCACATTATTACTGCCACCGCCGAGTTGGCTGATCTACAGCCCAAGCTCGAGGCCAAGCACAAGATCAACAAGCTGCGTAAGTTGCTGGATGAATTGTCCGAAGATTACGACCGGATTTACCTGGATACTCCGCCGGCGCTTAATTTTTATGCGGTTTCGGCGTTGATTGCGGCGGATCGCGTGCTGATCCCCTTCGATTGCGACAGCTTTTCCCGTCAGGCCCTATACGGGCTGATCGCCGAGATCGAAGAACTTAAGGAAGACCACAATGAAGGCCTGGAAGTTGAGGGCATCGTGGTCAACCAGTTTCAGGCGCGGGCCAGTCTGCCGCAGCAGATCCTCGATGAGTTGATCGAGGAAGGCTTGCCGGTGTTGCCGGTGTATCTGAGCAGCTCCGTGCGCATGCGCGAATCGCACCAGGCCAGCATGCCGCTGATCCATCTCGATCCACGACACAAGCTCACCCAGCAGTTTGTCGAACTGCATAACTTGCTCGAAGGCCACTGATCCCTCGAAGAATTTACAATCCCTGTGGGAGCTGGCTAGCCAGCGATAAGGGCAGCAGACTCAGCATCTTTCGTGACTGATCGATCGCAATCGCTGGCAAGCCAGCTCCCACAGGTTTCTGTGCTGTTTCAGATCCCCTGGCTGCGCAGCCACGCCATCAATTGCGGCAACGGAAACGCGCCACTCTGCCGAGCCACTTCCTTGCCGTTCTTGAACAGAATCAGACTCGGAATCGAGCGAATCCCCAACTGCGCCGACAACTGCTGATTCGCCTCGCTGTCGAGCTTGGCCAACCGGCACTTGCCCGCCAACTGCGCCGCGGCCTGTTCGAACACCGGCGCAAACGACTTGCACGGCCCGCACCAGTCCGCCCACACATCCACTAACAGCGGCAGATCGCCTTTGATCTGACTGGCGTAATCGCCTTGCTTGAGCTCGAACGGTTTGCTCAACAACACCGCGGATTTGCAGCGCCCGCATTTGGGTTGGTCAGCCAAGCGCTCGGCTGGGATGCGGTTCAGGCCGTTGCAGGTGGGGCAGGGGATGAGCAGTGGAGTGGTCATGAGCGAAATCCGAAAGAGAGCTGTTAACACCTAGTTGGTGACGTTTGCTCATATTTTCAATCGTGCAGTCTTTTGCGCTGTGCCTAGGCTGAAAACGGCACAGGCGAAGCCGCTTGTCCGTCTACCAGTATCGCAACTTGCGATATCTTGGCGTTGTGATTAACTTCCCAATAGCAGAATGCGATAAGGATGTTGCATGCATGTGTTTAGTGAAAAGCCCATTCGTGAGGCCA
This sequence comes from Pseudomonas fluorescens, assembly GCF_900636825.1. NCBI lineage: Bacteria > Pseudomonadati > Pseudomonadota > Gammaproteobacteria > Pseudomonadales > Pseudomonadaceae > Pseudomonas > Pseudomonas fluorescens. Next base: position 459,376 of record NZ_LR134318.1, read on the forward strand.
AAGCGAATTGGCCTCACGCAGCGAACGCGCTAGCCCAGTGGTTTCGTCTGGCAAGCAGGAGTTATCCAAAGGATTTCGCGGCAATGAAATCGATATTTCCTGCAACCGATAAGGTGGGCGAATTCCACGTTTTCGATATCGGCGGCAATAAACTGAGGTTAATTGCTTTTGTCAGTTACCGGTCTCAGCGGCTCTACATAAAGCACGTAATGGAGCACCGCGAATATGATCGCGGCAAGTGGAAGGAGGGAGGGATATGAGTGTTTTGATCAAAACAGTCGCCGAGCATTGGGAGTTTGTTTCTCCCCTGGTTCGAAAACCCAAGAGCGAGGACGACTATGACTGCTTGGTACGGGCAGTTGATGAGCTACTTGAGATTACCGGTGATGATGAGTCCCATCCCTTGATGAGCCTTGTCGATATCATCGGTGACTGGATCGAAGAATGGGATCACACTCATCATCCCATGGCCCAAGCGAGTGGCGAGGAAGTTCTGGGGTACATGATGCGTGAGCACGGCCTGACCCAGAGCGATCTGCCAGGCGTGGGCACTCAATCCGTCGTTTCGGAAATTCTCAGTGGCAAGCGCAAGCTCAACTTACGCCAGATTCGTTGGTTAGCTGAGCGCTTCAATGTGCCCATCGACGTGTTTACCTGAATCCGCCTCAAGACGAACAACTGATCTCCAGATGCTTGCCCCACTCCGGAGGTCGTTCGGCATAACTTTCCATCCCCGGCTGTTCCTCGAAGGGTCTGCTCAGGACTTCCTGCAGCCGGCGCACTTCGGAATAGTCGCCTTGTTCAGCCGCATCAATAGCTTTTTGCGCGAGGTAATTGCGCAAAATGTACAGCGGATTGACCGCATGCATCCGCGTGCGACGCTGTTCCTGATCGGCATTGCCATCGCGCGCAACCCGCGCCACGTAGCGTTCTCCCCAGGCATCGAATCCCTTGATATCGACGAAGTCATCGCGCAGTCGGCCGATGGCCTGTTCGGCTGAAGCTTCGCCGAGGCGGCGGAAGAACAGCGTGTAATCGACGCCGCTGTTCTGCATCAGTTGCAGCAGGTTTTCCAGCAACTGCTGGTCATCCTCCTCGGCAGTGGTGAAGCCGAAGCGGCGGCGCATCAGGTCGAGGTAGTGCGCCTGAAACAGCGGCAGGTACAAACCCAGGGTTTCACGCAGCGCTTCGACGCTGATGAATGGCGTCAGTGCCTGCGCCAATGCGCTGAGGTTCCACTGGCCGACGGGTACCTGATTGCTGAACGAGTAGCGGCCCTGATCATCGGAGTGGTTACAGATGAAATTGGCGTCGAAGTCATCGAGGAAGGCAAACGGGCCGAAGTCGAAGGTGATGCCGAGAATCGACATATTGTCGGTGTTCATCACACCATGGCAGAAACCGTAGGCCTGCCACTTGGCGATCAGCTCGGCGTTACGCTCGACGATCTCGCGGAACATCGCCAGGTACGGCTCCGGCTGCTCGAGGCATTCAGCAAAGTGCATCGCCAGCACATGCTCGCCGAGCTGTTTCTGCTGCTCGGGGCGCTTGGTGTAATAGAAATACTCGAAATGGCCAAAGCGGATGTGGCTCGGCGCCAGACGCAGGACCATCGCCGCGCGTTCTTGCTTCTCGCGCCAGACCGGCGTGTCGGAGCCGATCACGCAGGCGGCGCGCGAAGAAGGAATGTTCAGCGCATAAAGCGCTTCGGAGGCGAGAAACTCACGGATCGAAGAGCGCAGCACCGCACGCCCATCGCCCATGCGCGAAAACGGCGTCTGCCCGGCGCCCTTGAGGTGCAAGTCCCAATGTTCGCCGGCGTTGTTGTAGACCTCGCCCAGCAGCAAGCCCCGGCCATCGCCGAGTTGTGGCGTGTAGCCGCCGAACTGATGCCCGGAATAGACCATGGCCCGTGGCTCGGCGTCGGCCCACAGCTTGTGACCGCCGAACAGTTGCGCGAATTCTTCGGTCTCGGCGCTGGCCGGATCAAGATCCAGCAAGGCCAAAGCGGCCGGGCTGGCGACGACCAGACGCGGGTTGTCGATCAGCTCGGGCAGTACGTGCGCGGAGAACGCGTCGCCAAGACGGGCGAAGCGGTTGTCGAAGGTCAGTTCGTCGAGGGCTTTCACAGGCCGGCTCCAGCAGAATGTCCGAGCATTCTGCTGGGATCATGTCCGTTAGTCGAGTTTGGCCGGCGGCGGTTCCGGCGAGGGTTTCTGCCCGTCGACGATCGGCATGATGGTTTTGTTCTCGGGTTCGACGGGGACCATCTTGTATTCCTGGCCGTGGAGGTTCTTCAGATAAACCTCCATCTGCCGGAACGAGATATTGATGTGCTGCTTCTTGAACTCGCGGTTGATGAAGCGGTTGACCTCATCGAGCACCGGATTACGGTCGCCGAGATCGCGCACGTGCATGCGCAGTTCGTGGTCGAGGGTGCTTTCGCCGAAGTTGAGGAAGTACACGTGCGGCTCCGGTTCTTTCAGCACGCGCGGGTTCTCGCGGGCAGCCTTGAGCAGCAGTTCCTTGACCAGATCCAGATCCGAGCCGTAATCGACACCGAGTTTCAGAGTCACTCGAGTGATGGTGTCAGTCAGCGACCAGTTGATCAGTTGCCCGGTGATGAACGTCTTGTTCGGGACAATGATGTCCTTGCGGTCGAAGTCGGTGATGGTAGTCGCGCGGATGCGAATCTTGCTCACCGTGCCCGACAGGTTGCCGATGGTGATGGTGTCGCCGATCCGCACCGGGCGCTCGAAGAGAATCATGATGCCGGAGATGAAGTTCGCGAAGATCTCCTGCATGCCGAAACCCAGGCCAACCGAAAGCGCCGCCACCAGCCATTGCAACTTGTCCCAGCTGACGCCGAGTGTCGACAGGGTGGTGACGAAACCGACGCCGGCAATCACGTACGAAAGCAGCGTCGTCGTTGCGTAAGCACTGCCCTGCGCCAGATTAAGCTTCGACAACACGAACACTTCAAGCAGGCCGGGCAAGTTGCGCGCCAGCGCAAAGGTGATGCCGATGATGATCACCGCGCCGAGCATGTCGCCGATGCTGATCGGCACCATGCTCATGTTGGCGCCGGTGCCGCTGGTGTATTCGTAGAGGGTGATGTTGTCCAGATACGAGAACACCGAAATCAGGTCCGACCAGACCCAATACAGCGCAGCGATGAAACCGCCAAGCAGGGCCAGACGGATCAGGCGCAGGGATTGTTCGTTGACCTTTTCGATGTCCAGCGTCGGCTCTTCGATCACCGCTTCGCCATCGCCGGCCTCTTTTGCCGCCTGCCGTTTGGCCAGGGCACGCTGGTAGGCCAGACGGCGTGCGGCAACACTCAGACCGCGCACGAAAGTGGCTTCGATCACCAGCCAGAACATCAGCAGATACAGAGTGTTGATCAAACGGTCGCTGAGTTTCAGCGCGGTGTAGTAATAGCCGAAACACACCGCGACGAAGAGGGCGATCGGCAGCAGAGTGAACATCACACCCACGGCTTTGCGGAACAGCGAGGCATTCTGATGCGTCGGGCTGCTGATCAGCAGGCGACTGAGCAGCCAGGCCATCAAGGCGTAGCAGGTCAGCACCACCGGCATGCCCAGAACATCGTCGGCCAGCGCGGCTGGTTGCAGTTCGGCGACCGCCACCACGGCGACCAGCGCCATCACCACCAGCCCGAGTCGGCGCACCCAGCCTTGCAGGAATTCAACCTGCGGTTTCTCCCAGCGGAAGTGCAGTTCCGCCACGCCGCCCGGCGCCAGAATCCGGTATGCGGTATAGAACACCAGCCACGCCTGACCCATCTGCAGCAGTGCGGCGCCCATGTTGGCGTTCTGACCGCGGGCGTCGATCTGCAGCGCCAGACCGCACAATCCCAGACCGAGCGCCACCGGCATCGCCAACAGAATATTGATCAGGATGGCCTGAGGCGTGTGCCATTGGCTGTCGCGTTTGAAGTGGCCGATGTCCTGATGGACCTTGTTCAGTCTTCCGTAGAGGGCCTTGCGTCGCCACAGCAGCGCGCCGATCAATAGCGCCAGAGGCAGAAACAGCAATGGTCGCTGGATCAGGCCGTCAGTCAGCTCACTCAGGCTCGACGCCCAAGGCAGGGTGTTGACCTGGCGCTCCAGGCGCTCCGGCACACCGCGCATCCATTCCAGATCCAGGGGCTTGTTGCTTGGAATCCAGAACATCTGTTCGTCGAGGGTCGCGCGCAGGCTTTGTGCGGTGCTCAGCAATTGTTTCTGGTTGAGCTGCAAGGTGATCGATTCATTGAGCATCGCGCTCAGTTCGCGATTGAGTCGTTCGAGCAGATCAGTGCGGGTGTTGGCCAGATCCAACAGGCTCTTGCGCAGTTGCGGGGTGACCTGTTCCGGCGGCTGCGTGGCCAGCAAATTGTCGACATAGGTCGACGGGTTGCTCAGCAGCTCGCGTTGCTGGCTGACATCGAACTGATAAAGGCGAATATCGGCAATCTGGTCGGCGAGGTCGCGATCAACCTTCAAGTGCGGCAGCGCCTGCTTCTGTTTGTAGAGAATTTTCGACAGCAACAGGCTGCCCTTGAGCACGTTGATCTGCTCATCCAGCGCCGAGTCGCTTTGAGTCAGCGTGTCGAGTTGCTGCTTGGTCTGCAGGTTCTGCTGGGTGACCTCGTTGAGACGATCGGTACTCTTGAGCAAATAGTCGGAAAGCTTGAGGTTGGTGGCGCTCTCACTCGCCAGCAAACTGCTGCCGCCGGCCTTCTGCGCTTCGATCGATTGCTGGGTAACGGTTTCCTGCGACTGCGCCAGACGCTTCTGGTTGATCAGGGTTTGCAGTTCCTGAATTTCGCGGTCGAGGCGCTCGGATTTTTCCGAAAGCAAATCGTGCTGCGCGTTACCCAGATCCTGCAATTGGGTATTGCCGGCCAATTCCTGACGGCGCAGCGGAATCAGCGCATTGAGGGCGGCAAGCTCGGCATTCAACTGGTCACGCTGTTCGGCGGTGACCGTTTTGCCGGTGTCCTTGCCGGATTTGAGGATGTTGTTGATCTGCTGAATACGCGTCTGGCTGGCAGAAATTTCCGCCTGCGCGCGTTCCGGGCGGGTTTGCGCAGTGATGATCAGGCTGTTGGCTTCGGCCAGCGCTTTTTGCAGATCGCTCTGCTGGGTGGAGCGATCGGTGAGGATCTGTTCCAGCTGCTGGATCGACTCTCGCGGGAAACGCTGCGCCACCGGCACCACCGGGGTGGCCTTGAGGCGTGTCAGTTCGCGGGTGTTTTCAATGGTCTGCCGGGGCGCGGTCGCCACTTGCTGCTTGAGATCGACCAGCTTCTGCTCGTAATCATGCCGGTTGTTCAGCTGAGTCAGCGTGCTTTGCAGGACGGTTTGCAGGGCCTTTTTGTCGGCGTCCGGCAGCTTGCTGTCGGCAAGCTTGTCGAGGCTCGCCTGTACGGTTTCGGTGGACGGCGGTTCGGCGGCATAAAGCGGGCCGACAGTCAGACTCAGGCCCAGCAGGGCCGCGGCGAAAAAGGAGCGCAGGGTAGGCATAGAGACCGGTCAAGCAAGTGAGAGTGGACGCAGTTTAGAGGAAGAGTCCGGGGCCCGGGCGACTTCCTTCGGGGAATCTGACGCCCACTTTGCCGATCTTGTTCCCGTCCATGACCGCAACCGTCCAGTGGGTGTTGTTCCATTCCACCTGGTCACCGACGATGGGTGCACCGCCGACTTTCTGGGCGATAAACGTGCCTAGGGTCATGCCCGGATCAATGCCTTCGGCCGGCAAGCCATAGAGGGCCGCAACCGCTTTAAGCTGGGCGTCTCCTTCGAGGACAAAGTCGCCGAAGAAACGCAGATCGAGGCCGCGCTGCGGTGCCTGGCTGAACAGTTTGCCGAGGGCTGGCAAGTTGTGTTCGTGGCCGATAACACACAGCAAATCATCGACTTCCAGAACCGTACTACCCGACGGATGGAGCAGTTGCTGGCCGCGAAACAGCGCCGCGATACGTGTGCCTTCGGGCATTTTCAGCTCGCGCAGCGGCGAACCGATGCACCATTTTTCGGCGCCGAGCTTGTAAACGAACAGCTCCCACTCGCTGGTCACGTGCACTTCCAGCGCCGCCCGGGAAATCGGTGCGGGCTCTGGCGGTACCGTCACTTTCAATAGTTTGGCGACCCAAGGCAGGCTCGTGCCCTGCACCAGCAGCGACACCAGCACGATAAAGAATGCCAGATTGAAATACAGCTGCGCTTGCGGCAGGCCGGCCATCAGCGGGAACACCGCAAGAATGATCGGTACCGCGCCGCGCAGGCCGACCCAGGAGATAAAGGCTTTTTCGCGGCCGTGAAACGCTTTGAAGGGCAGCAGGCCGACCATCACCGACAGCGGCCGCGCTAAGAGGATCATCCACAGCGCCAGACCGAGGGCAGGCAGGGCGATGGGCAACAGATCGTGCGGCGTGACCAGCAGGCCCAGCACCAGAAACATGCCGATCTGCGCCAGCCAGGCCATGCCGTCGAGCATGTGCAGAATTCCGTGGCGGCTGCGCACCGGGCGGTTGCCAATCACCAGACCGCACAGGTAGACAGCCAGGAAGCCGCTGCCGTGCAGGGCGTTGGTCAGTGCGAAGACCACCAGGCCGCCAGCGATGATCAGGATCGGATACAGCCCGGCCGCGAGATTGATGCGGTTGACCAATTGCAGCATCACCCAGCCGCCGCCCAGCCCGATCACACCACCGATGCCGAACTCGCGGATCAGGTGGGTCAGCAGGCTCCAGTGCAGACCGGTCTCGCCGCTGGCGAGCATGTCGATCAGGGTCACGGTGAGAAACACCGCCATCGGGTCGTTGCTGCCGGATTCGATTTCCAGACTGGCGCTGACCCGTTCGTTCAGGCCCTTGCCGCCGAGCAGCGAGAACACCGCAGCGGCGTCCGTTGAGCCGACGATGGCGCCAATCAGCAGGCCCTGAATCAGGTTCAGATCGAACAGCCAGGCAGCGGCCATGCCGGTCAGGCCGGTGGTGATCAGCACGCCGACCGTTGCCAGCGACAGCGCCGGCCATAGCGCCACGCGGAAACTCGACACCCGCGTGCGCAAACCGCCGTCGAGCAGAATCACAGCCAGGGCGAGGTTGCCGACCAGATAGGCCGTCGGGTAGTTATCGAAAATGATCCCGCCGCCATCGACCCCGGCCGCCATGCCGACGGCGAGAATGATGACCAGAATCGGAATGCCGAGGCGTGAAGAAAGCGAGCTGACCAGAATACTTGCGCCTACCAGCAACGCGCCGATCAAGAACAGGCTGTTGATGGTCGTCGCATTCAAAGGCAGTACTCCAGAAGCGTAAAGACGAGGGCGCAAGCTGACCATGCAGTCTGCGTGCCAGCGATTCTAACCTGTTGAAATGTGATGCTGTCAAAAAGCTTTTGCGGTCACTGATCGTTCCCACGCAGAGCGTGGGAACGATCAGAATCAAAAGATCGCAGCCTGCGGCAGCTCCTACGGGGACGACATCGTTCTTTTTGGAGGAGCTGCCGCAGGCTGCGATCTTTTTCGCTTTTAAAGGTTAAAGGCTAAAGCGCCCAACCATATTGTTCAGATCCAGCGCCAACCGCGACAGTTCGTTGCTCGCCGCGCTGGTCTGATTGGCGCCGGTCGCCGATTGCACCGACAGATCGCGAATGTTCACCAGGTTGCGATCAACCTCCCGCGCCACTTGCGCCTGTTCCTCGGCGGCGCTGGCGATGACCAGGTTGCGCTCGTTGATTTCGACGATGGCGGTGTTGATGGTGTCCAGCGACATCCCGGCGCCACGGGCGATGTTCAATGTCGATTCGGCGCGCTCGGTACTATTGCGCATCGAGTCCACGGCATGCTCGGTGCCGCTCTGAATGCTGCCGATCATGCGCTCGATCTCGCTGGTCGACTGCTGGGTGCGATGCGCCAGTGCGCGCACTTCATCAGCAACCACCGCGAAACCGCGACCCGCCTCGCCGGCACGTGCGGCTTCAATCGCCGCGTTGAGCGCCAGCAGGTTGGTTTGATCCGCCAAGCCGCGAATCACGTCCAGGACCTTGCCGATGTCACGGGATTCGTTGGCCAGATCGCCGATCAATGAAGCGGTGCTCTGCACATCGGCGCTCATGCGTTCGATGGCGCTGACGGTTTCCTGTACCAGATCGCGACCGTCACCGGCCGACGTCGTTGCGTTCTTCGAGGCTTCCGAGGTGCTCACCGCATTGCGCGCGACTTCTTCGACGGCGCTGGTCATCTCGTTGACGGCAGTGGCCGCCTGTTCGATTTCGTTGTTCTGCTGGGTCAGGCCCCGTGCACTTTCGTCGGTGACGCTGTTCAGTTCTTCCGCTGCAGACGCAAGCTGCGTGGCCGAGCCGGAAATTCGCTGCAGGGTGTCGCGCAATTTGTCCTGCATCTTGGCCATCGCCGCCAACAAACGGCCCGCTTCATCTTCGCCGTCGACGTGAATCGGCTGGGTCAGATTGCCTTCGGCGATGGTTTCCGCCGCCTCGAGTGCCTTGGAAATCGGCTTGGTAATGCTCACGGTCAGCAGCCATGCGAACAGCAGGGTCAGGCCGCTGGCGATCACCAGCAACGTCACCACCAGATCGAAGGACATCGAATACTGATCCTTGGCGCCCTGATCGGTCTCGGCGATTTGCTGGGTGTTGATTTCCAGCAAGCGCGCGAGTGCGGTATTCACCGCTTCCGAGTTACTCAGCAGATCGCTGTTGAGCATCTGTCGCAACTCGTCGATCTGGTTATTGCGCGACAGGGTTTTCATGCGTTCTTCGAGTTGCCGGTATTGCGTCAGCAACTGCACGTATTGGTCGTAGGCCGCACGTTCCTCGGCGCTGGAAATCAGCGGCTCATAGGCACGTTGAGCGTCGGCGATCTGGCGGTTGCGCATGTCGAACAGTTCGATGGTCTTTTGCTGAACGTCCGCTTCGCGGTTGATCAGCAGGCGATAGGACAACACGCGCAGGCGCAGGGTGAGTTGGGTGAACTCGTCGAGGGCCTTGATCGAAGGCACGCTGGCGGTGGCGATGTCTTCGCCGGCCGCGCGGATCTTGCTCATCTGGTTCAGGGCGAAGATGCCGAGAATCAGCATCAGACCGCCGATCAGGGCGAAGCCGGTGAATGCCCGTGGGGCGATGTTCATATTACGAAGGGACATGGAGGGGTACCGGAAAAAGGGCCGCTTCCATGCGGGCTGAGACTGCAATTGCATGACTTATCGGTCAGCCCGATCAACTCTTGAGGTCCTGTGCTTATTTGTCGCACCGGGTATTGATCGACGAAGTGCAGGAACCAGATCGGCCAATCACAGTCTTTTAAACTCGCAAGAAGCTTCGCCACCCAGGAAAATCAAGGCCTTGCGCCGGTTTAACCCTGGCATCCGTGGTGACTTTTCTTTATCGTACGCGCCCTTTGAAAATGCCTGGAAGATCAAAATGTTGGAAGCATCCCTCAGCCAATTGGAACAGCTCGTCAGCGATCTGGTGCAACAGAACCAGACCCTCGCGCAAACCAACCAGACTCTGTCCACCGAACTGGCTCAGGCCAGGGATGAAAACGAAAGCCTGCAACTGAACCTGATGGAGCAGGAAGAAAAACACGGCGCCACGGCTGCCCGCATCCAAGCCCTGGTTGATCGCGTCAACGCCGGTCCGGTCAGCGCATGAACCACGGCACAGCAGGGGTAAAAGTCATCTCCATTCTCGGGGAGGACTATTCGATCAAGGCACCGGCCGGGGAAGAACAGACCCTGCTGGACGCGGCATTGATGCTCAAGGCCGCTTTGGCCGACACCAAGCGCAAATACCCGACGCTGATCGGTGACCGCTTGCTGGTGCTTGCCGCGATGAACCTGTGTTCGCAGCAGATCGAGATGAAGAAGCAACATCAGGAAGAACTCGACCGTTATCAAGAGCAAGTCAGCGCCACGGTCGATACCATCGCCAAGACCATCAATCAGGGCTGATGGCGGTGCGCACAACCAAAGAATAGATTGTCGATTGGGTTGTATACAATCGGCACGGCTGTTGCATTGTTTCGGCCACTTATTCTTTGGGGGTGCTCCATGCAATTGTGGCGACGCAGTATTCAATGGCAGCTGATTCTCAGCATGGGCACCGCCCTGCTGGTCAGCATCCTGATCGTGGTTGGCATTTATACCCTGGTGGTCAACCGCCTCGCCCAGAGCTATCTGGTCGAACAAGCCTTGCCGTCGAGCATCGAAGCGACGCGTAACGATATCGAGCGCATCCTCGTCCAGCCGCTCACCGCTGCCAAAGACATTGCCAGCAACACCATGGTCCGTGACTGGCTCGCTTCAGGGGAAGACAGCGGCAAAACCGCTGGCTTCGCACAGTATCTTGAAGGCATCCGCGCCGAACACAAGGCGTTCACAGCGCTGATCATTGGTGCTGAATCCAATCATTACATCACCGAAAAAGGCCTGGATCGCACCCTCAGTCGCGCCACACCGGCCGATGCCTGGTTCTACTCCTTCCTCGACAGCAATCACCCGCGCACCTTGAATATCGATAACGATACCGCCACCGGAGAGTTGGCCTTGTTCATCGACTTGAAAGTCGAGCAGGCTGGAAAAGTCGTGGGCGTTGCCGGGCTTGGCTTGAGCATGAAAGAGCTGTCCGAGCTGATTCACAATTTCAGCTTTGGCGAGCGCGGCAAAGTCTATCTCGTGCGTTCCGACGGTCTGATTCAGGTGCATCCGGAGGCGCAATTCAGCGGCAAGCGCACCTTGAGCGAGCAGATCGGCGCCAATGCGGCGCAATCGGTCATGGGGCAGAAAGACGCGGTCAGCAGCAGCTTTCAAAGGGATGGCGAAGACTTCCTCGCCTTCAGCCTGCCGCTGCGCGATCTGGGCTGGACCCTGGTGGCCGAAGTGCCGCAATCGCAGATCTACGCCGAAGCGCGCAAGGCGATGTGGATAAGTGGCGGCATCGGTCTGGCCGTGGCGCTGGTGTGTCTCGCCCTGGTGGTGTGGCTGGCGCAAGGCTTGGTGCGACCGATTCGGCAAGTAACAGCGGCGCTGGTAGCAATCGGTAGCGGTGGTGGAGATTTGACCCACCGGTTAGATTCCAGTCGTGCCGATGAGCTGGGCGACCTTGCCCGTGGCTTCAACCGTTTCCTCGACAGCCAGCGCGGCATGATCGGCGAAGTGCTGACCACCAGCGAGCGTCTGCGTGTAGCCGTGGGGCAAGTGGCGAAGGTCGTCGAAAACACGGCCGAGCGTTCCGGACGCCAGCAGGAAATGACCGATATGGTTGCAACGGCCGTTCACGAAATGGGCCTGACCGTGCAGGAAATTGCGCAAAACGCTGGCAATGCCGCGTTGGCCTCGCAAACCGCCCGGGATGAAGCGCTGCAGGCACGTGAAGTGGTCGGCGGTTCGATTCGGCATATCGAAAGCATGTCGGATGAGGTCGGCGTGGCCGCTGGCGCGGTCGGTGAATTGGCCCAACAGGTGGCGTCGATCGACTCGGTGCTGGCGGTGATTCGCGGGGTCTCCGAGCAGACCAATCTATTGGCCCTGAACGCTGCCATCGAAGCCGCGCGGGCCGGAGATATGGGCCGGGGCTTTGCGGTGGTTGCTGACGAAGTCCGCACCTTGGCCCGCAGAACCCAAGCCTCCACCGACGAAATCCAGCTGATGATTGGCAGCCTCAAGCAAGGGGCGGAAAACGCCGTTTCGTCGATGCGCACGGGTCAGGCTGCGACCGGCACTGGAGTTGAGTCGAGCCAGCGCACCGGCGCATCACTGACCGCAATCACCGGCCAGGTCGAGCGCATCAGCGACATGAACCATCAGGTGGCGACGGCAACTGAAGAGCAGTCGGCAGTGACCGAAGAGATCAACCGCAATGTGCAAGGGATCTCCGATCTGGCGCGGGCGACGGCGGGGGAGGTCAGGGCGTGTCGTGAGGATTGTCAGATGTTGCAGAAACTGGCGGATGACCTGGCGCGGCAGATGGGTGGGTTCAAGTTGAGTTGAGTGTTGAGCCAGAAAAGCCCCTCACCCTAACCCTCCCGAAACGTCGGACCGCCCGGAGGGAGAGGGGACTTACCGAGGTGTCTTTGGCTATACATCGACCTGAATGCCAGTTGATTATGGATTCGGTGAACCTCTTTCAGGTCGGTGGAGTATTCAAGCATCCCCCGTTCGGCCCCCTCTCCCTCTGGGCGGTCCGACGTTTCGGGAGGGCTGGGGTGAGGGTAGGCTTTCAGAACCACGCATCCTGCATCGCCAGACACGTATCATCCCGCGCCTCCAGCAAATCCAGCTCATGCTGACAGCCCGGCACTTCCCACGTCAGGAAGTACCGTGCCGCCTGCAACTTGCCCTGATAAAAGTCAGCATCCGCGGCGTTGCCTTTGGCCAAGCCTTCCTCGGCACGAATCGCTTGCTCCAGCCAGCGCCAGCCGATCACCGTATGCCCGAATACCTTCAAGTACAGTGCCGAGTTTGCCAGGCTGCTGTTGACCTTGCCTTGAGCCAGATCGGTCAGCAAACCGATGGTCACCGTTTGCAGGCGCGCCACCAGTTTTTCCAATGGTTCGCGCAACGCAATCAGCGTTTCGTGGGCTGATGCGCGCTCAGCGGTGTTGGCGATCAGCCGAACCAACTGCTTCAACCCCGCGCCGCCGTTCTGTGCCAGTTTGCGCCCGAGCAAATCCAGCGACTGGATGCCGTGGGTGCCTTCGTGGATCGGGTTCAAACGGTTGTCGCGGTAATACTGCTCCACCGGATATTCGCGGGTGTAGCCGTGGCCGCCAAGAATCTGGATCGCCAGTTCGTTGGCCTTGAGGCAGAACTCCGACGGCCAGGATTTGACGATCGGGGTGAGCAGATCCAGCAACTCATGGGCTTGCTTGCGCTCAGCCTCGGTTTCCAGCGTCGTGGTGTCATCGAACAGGCGCGCGGCATACAGGCCGAGGTCAAAGGCACCTTCGACGTAGGATTTCTGCGTCAACAGCATGCGTCTGACATCGGCGTGCTGAATGATCGCTACCGGCGCGGTCGACGGGTCCTTGCTGTCCGGCACCCGCCCTTGCGGGCGTTCCCGGGCGTATTCCAGCGAATACAGGTAACCGGCATAGCCGAGCATTACCGCGCCCATGCCGACGCCAATGCGCGCTTCGTTCATCATCTGGAACATGTAGCTCAGCCCGTGATGCGCCTTGCCCACCAGATAGCCAACGCACTCGCCGTTGTCGCCGAAATTCAGTGCGGTCGATGTTGTGCCGCGCCAGCCCATCTTGTGAAAGAGCCCGGCCAGCAACACGTCGTTGCGCTGACCGAGGCTGCCGTCATCGTTAACCAGAAATTTCGGCACGATGAACAGCGAAATGCCTTTGACCCCCGGCGGCGCGTCCGGGAGTTTCGCCAGCACCATGTGCACGATGTTCTCCGAAAGCGGGTGGTCGCCGCCGGAGATGAAAATCTTGTTGCCCTTGAGACGATAGGTGCCGTCGGACGCAGGCTCCGCGCGGGTGCGAATATCCGACAGCGATGATCCAGCGTGCGGTTCGGTCAGGGCCATGGTGCCGAAGAATCGGCCATCGATCATCGGTTGCAGGAAGCGTTGTTTCTGTTCGTCGCTGCCGAAACTTTCAATCAGGTTCGCTGCGCCCATGGTCAGAAACGGGTAGGACGTCGAAGCGGCGTTGGCTGACTGGAAATGCGCGAAACAGGCTTGCGAGAGCAACGTAGGAAGTTGCATGCCGCCGGCGTCGAAACTTCGCGCGGCGTTGAGGAATCCGGCTTCGAGGAAGGCATCCACCGCAGGTTTTACCTCGGGAATCAGAATTGCCTGGCCATCTTCATAGCGCGGCTCGTTTTCGTCGCCCTTGCGGTTGTGTGGGGCGAAATACTTCTCGGCGATGTTGCGCGCAGTGCCGATGGCGGCGTCGAAGGTCTCACGATTGTGCTCGGCAAAACGCTCACGCCGGGTCAGGCCCTCGGCATCGAGGACTTCATACAGCTCGAAAGCCAGATTGCGGGAACTGAGCAGCGTCTCGGACATGGCGGCCTACCTGGAAATTGGGATTGGGCCGAGTCTAGGCGTGCTGATAAAGGCTGAACAGGATGATTGATGTGCGTGATACAGAAGCAAAAGATCGCAGCCTTCGGCAGCTCCTACACCGTTCTCTGTAGGAGCTGCCGAAGGCTGCGATCTTTTGATCTTCTGTAGGCGTAATTCCAGGCGACCATTGCGGTCGCCGGGCTTACAGCGGTTTAGCCGATGGTCATCAAGCTGGCATTACCACCCGCAGCAGCAGTGTTGACGCTCAACGCCCGCTCAATCACCAGACGCTCCAGCGCAATGTTGGTCTCGCCCTGGGACAAGCCCTGAACCCCAACAATCGCGCCGGCACGCTTGGCAATCTGCTGGCAAACGCCGCGCAACTGGTCGGAATGGCCGTGATGCAGTACCGCGTCAAACACCACGTCGTCCTTGGCCCAGTCGGAAACCAGTTTGATCCGCGCCTGAATGTCCTTCGGCAGGCGTGCGAACAATGCCTTGCTGATGTCGGACTCCGGCCACACTGCCGAACCGCCGACGGCCAATACCGCAGCCAGTTGCGTCAGCAGATCACCTTCAACTTCCGCCAGGCACAGCACGTGTTCACGCGGCAGGATCGCGTAGCTGTTTTTCTCGCCGGTCGGGCCGGCCAGCACACGGGTGATGCCGCTCTGCGATTGCGCAGCGTACTGCACGCACAGGCTGCTGAGGTCCGCGTATTTGTTGCTCTCGGCCCAGGCTTTCAGCGCATGCAGCGGTTTGCTCATTGCATCGCGCAGTCGAACGTCCGGGGCGATAACGGCATCGCCGCGAGCGAAGGATTGTTCGATGGCGTCGGTAGGACGTGTCGCCAACAAGCGGTACAGGTACAGCGGGCCACCGGCCTTCGGGCCAGTACCCGAGAGGCCTTCGCCGCCGAATGGCTGCACACCGACCACGGCACCGACGATGTTGCGGTTGACGTAGACGTTACCGGCGTTGACGTTGTCGATCACCTTGGCAATGGTCTCGTCGATGCGCGTGTGCACACCCAGCGTCAGGCCATAACCGGAAGCGTTGATCTGGCCGATCAGCTGATCCAGCTCTTTGCGCTTGTAGCGCACCACGTGCAGCACCGGGCCGAAAATCTCACGTTGCAACTCGTCGAAGCTTTCCAGCTCGATCAGCGTCGGCATGACGAAGGTGCCGCGTTTGACCTCTTCACTGTCGGCAATCGCTACCTGGTACACGTTGCGACCTTTATCGCGCATGCCCTGGATGTGCTTGTCGATGCCAGCCTTGGCTTCGGCGTCGATCACCGGGCCGATGTCCACGGACAGGCGCTCAGGGTTGCCGAGACGGCTTTCGGCCATCGCACCTTTGAGCATTTCGATGACGCGATCGGCGGAATCTTCCTGCAGACACAGTACCCGCAGCGCCGAGCAGCGCTGACCGGCGCTATCGAACGCCGACGACACCACGTCGATCACGACTTGTTCGGTCAGTGCCGAGGAGTCGACGATCATTGCGTTCTGGCCACCGGTTTCGGCGATCAGCGGAATCGGACGGCCCTGGCTGTCGAGACGGCCAGCGATGTTGCGTTGCAGCAGACGCGCAACTTCGGTGGAGCCAGTGAACATCACGCCTTTGACGCGCTCGTCGCCTACCAGACCAGCGCCGACGGTTTCACCGCGACCCGGCAGCAGTTGCAGAACGCCTTCCGGGATCCCGGCTTCGAGCATCAGGCGCACGGCCTGAGCGGCGACCAGCGGGGTTTGCTCAGCGGGTTTGGCCAGTACCGGGTTACCGGCAGCCAACGCTGCAGCCACTTGACCACTGAAGATCGCCAGCGGGAAGTTCCACGGGCTGATGCACACCACCGGACCCAGTGGGCGGTGGGCGTCGTTGCTGAAATCGTTGCGCGCTTGCACCGCGTAATAGCGCAGGAAGTCGACGGCTTCGCGGACTTCAGCGATGGCGTTGGCGTAGGTCTTGCCGGCTTCACGAGCCAACAGGCCCATCAGCGGCTGGATCTCGCCTTCCATCAAGTCAGCGGCACGTTCCAGAATTGCCGCACGTTCGGCCGGCGGGGTGGCCTGCCAGATCGGCGCGGCGTTCAGCGCGCATTGAATGGCGTTGTCGACGTCTTCGACGGTGGCTTCCTGAACATGACCGACCACATCGCGGTGGTCCGACGGGTTCAGAACGGCAACCGGTGTTTCGTTGCTGGAGGCGCAACCGAGCATCGGCGCGGCTTTCCAGTCGTTGTGTGCAGTCGCCAGCAGGGCGCAAGACAACGACGCCAGACGATGCTCGTTGGCCATGTCGATGCCGCTGGAATTGGCGCGCTCGGTACCGTACAGGTCACGCGGCAGCGGAATGCGCGGGTGCGGCAGGCCGAAACCACCTTCCACGGTCGCCATTTGCTCGATCTGCGCCACGGGATCGGCGACCAGTTCCTGAATCGATATCGACTGGTCGGCGATGCGGTTGACGAACGAGGTGTTCGCGCCGTTTTCCAGCAAGCGACGGACGAGGTAGGCGAGCAAGGTTTCGTGAGTGCCAACCGGAGCGTACACGCGGCACGGACGGTTCAGCTTGCCTTCGGAAACTTTGCCTACAACTTGTTCGTAGAGCGGTTCGCCCATGCCGTGCAGGCACTGGAATTCGTACTGGCCCGGGTAATAGTTCTGACCGGCGATGTGGTAAATCGCCGACAGGGTATGGGCGTTGTGCGTGGCGAATTGCGGGTAAATGACTTCCGGCACCGACAGCAGTTTGCGTGCGCAAGCGATGTAGGAAACGTCGGTGTACACCTTGCGGGTGTAGACCGGATAGCCTTCCAGACCTTCGACCTGGGCGCGCTTGATTTCGCTGTCCCAGTACGCGCCTTTTACCAGGCGGATCATCAGACGGTGACGGCTGCGGCGCGCCAGATCGATCACGTAGTCGATCACGTACGGGCAACGCTTCTGGTAAGCCTGAATAACAAAACCGATACCGTTCCAGCCGGTCAGTTGCGGTTCGAAGCACAGACGCTCGAGCAGATCCAGCGACAGTTCCAGACGGTCGGCTTCTTCGGCGTCAATGTTCAGGCCGATGTCGTATTGCTTGGCCAGCAAGGTCAGCGACAGCAGACGCGGATACAACTCATCCATCACCCGCTCGTACTGCGCACGGCTGTAACGCGGGTGCAGTGCCGAAAGCTTGATGGAAATGCCCGGGCCTTCATAAATCCCACGACCGTGGGAGGCTTTGCCGATCGAGTGGATCGCTTGTTCGTACGAGGCCAGGTATTTTTGCGCGTCGACTTCGGTGAGTGCCGCTTCACCGAGCATGTCGTAGGAATAACGGAAGCCTTTGGCTTCGAACTTGCTCGCGTTGGCCAACGCTTCGGCGATGGTTTCGCCGGTGACGAACTGCTCGCCCATCAGGCGCATGGCCATGTCGACGCCCTTGCGGATCATCGGCTCGCCACTCTTGCCAATGATGCGGCTGAGCGAGGAGGTCAGGCCGGCTTCGTTGTGCGTCGACACCAGTTTGCCGGTCAGCAGCAGGCCCCAGGTCGCAGCGTTAACGAACAGCGATGGGCTGTTGCCCAAATGCGGATGCCAGTTGCCAGTGCTGATCTTGTCGCGGATCAGTGCGTCGCGAGTGCCCTTGTCCGGGATACGCAGCAGCGCTTCAGCCAGGCACATCAGCGCCACGCCTTCCTGCGACGACAGGGAAAATTCCTGCAGCAGCCCCTGAACAATGCCCGCACGACCGCCGGCACTTTTCTGGTTACGCAGTTTTTCCGCGATAGTCGCGGCGAGTTTATTGGTGGCTTCGGCCATTGGTGCCGGTAGACGTGCCTGCTCGATCAGCATCGGCACGACTTCTGGCTCAGGGCGACGGTAAGCGGCGGTGATCGAAGCGCGCAAAACGGATTGCGGCAGGATGCTTTCAGCGAATTCGAGGAAGCACTGGTGAGCGTGATCGGTGTGGACTTCGCCCGCCTCATCGGCGTCCTTGGCGGTCAAACCGTTCAGCTCGGTCAGGGTTGCACCACCCTCGAGTTTTTCCAGGTAATTGAAAATTGCCTGCTTGATCAGCCAGTGCGGCGTGCGATCAATCGAGGTTGCGGCAGCCTTCAGGCGCTCGCGGGTCGGGTCATCGAGTTTGACCCCAAGGGTGGTGGTAGCCATATTTTTATCCTCATGGTTGCCACAGTTGCGTGGCATCAGCTGGCGGCAAGATTAGCTGCGCACTGAATGAGGTGCAACCGGGTGCAACCCTTTTTTGTCGGAAAAAAGCGCAACTCGTCAGGAAATAAATTCCTCGGCGAAAGTGCCGCCCCCGCTTGGTGCTTTTGCTTCTAGCAAAGGGCCATGACTGCGATAAAAGGGAGCAAAAACGGGGTGATTATCGATAAATCCGACTAGGTGCAACTTAATCTCATGAAATTGGTTGCACCTTATTTGATTTGTTGCATAGCATTCGCGCCCAAGGTGCAACCGGAATTAATCCGGCGCACCGGCTGATGGCTTTCCTGGGGAAACATCAGACCTAAATGCGCGGGATCCCGGATCGTCTGCCAAACGTCGTCGTTTGCGAGCGGTTCACCACCGCCGCTACATAAAAACAAAGCCAGGGCGTAACTCAATGAGCGTAAGCAATCCAACCCTGATCACATTCGTGATCTACATCGCAGCAATGGTGCTGATCGGCTTGATGGCCTATCGCTCCACCAATAACCTTTCTGACTATATTCTCGGCGGTCGCAGCCTCGGCAGTGTCGTTACCGCGCTGTCTGCCGGTGCCTCCGACATGAGCGGCTGGTTGCTGATGGGCCTGCCAGGCGCCATCTACATGTCCGGTCTTTCCGAAAGCTGGATCGCCATCGGTCTGGTCATCGGTGCCTACCTGAACTGGCTGTTTGTTGCCGGCCGTCTGCGCGTCCAGACCGAGCACAACGGCGACGCCCTGACCCTGCCGGACTACTTCGCCAGCCGTTTTGAAGACAAGAGCGGCCTGCTGCGGATTATCTCGGCGATCGTGATTCTGGTGTTCTTCACCATCTATTGCGCTTCCGGCATCGTGGCCGGTGCCCGCCTGTTCGAAAGCACCTTCGGCATGTCCTACGAAACGGCACTTTGGGCCGGTGCGGCGGCGACGATTGCCTACACCTTCATCGGCGGTTTCCTCGCGGTGAGCTGGACCGACACTGTGCAAGCCACGCTGATGATCTTCGCGCTGATCCTGACGCCGATCATCGTTCTGTTGGCCACCGGCGGCGTCGATACCACGTTCCTGGCCATCGAAGCCAAGGACCCGAGCAACTTCGACATGCTCAAGGGCACCACTTTCATCGGCATCATCTCGCTGATGGGCTGGGGTCTGGGCTACTTCGGTCAGCCGCACATCCTCGCGCGTTTCATGGCCGCGGACTCGGTGAAATCGATCGCCAAGGCGCGTCGCATTTCCATGACCTGGATGATCCTGTGCCTGGGCGGCACCGTGGCGGTGGGCTTCTTCGGTATCGCTTACTTCTCGGCGCACCCGGAAGTGGCGGGCGCGGTCACCGAAAACCCTGAGCGTGTGTTCATCGAACTGGCCAAGATCCTCTTCAACCCATGGGTTGCCGGTGTCTTGCTGTCGGCCATTCTGGCTGCCGTGATGAGCACTTTGAGCTGCCAGTTGCTGGTGTGCTCGAGCGCTTTGACCGAAGACTTCTACAAAACCTTCCTGCGCAAATCCGCTTCCCAGGTTGAACTGGTTTGGGTTGGCCGTGCGATGGTGTTGCTGGTTGCCCTGATCGCTATCGGCCTGGCCGCCAACCCGGAAAACCGCGTACTGGGCCTGGTGTCCTACGCCTGGGCTGGTTTCGGTGCGGCGTTCGGTCCGGTTGTACTGATTTCCGTGATCTGGAAAGACATGACCCGCAACGGCGCACTGGCCGGCATCATCGTTGGTGCGGTGACCGTGGTGGTGTGGAAGCATTTCGAACTGCTGGGTCTGTACGAAATCATCCCGGGCTTCATCTTTGCCAGTTTGGCGATCTACTTTGTCAGCAAGGCGGGCGAACCGACTCGCGGCATGGTTGAGCGCTTCCAGGCAGCGGAAAAAGATTTCAATCTGAACAAGTAATGCGCTGAGCTTCGGCTCACACGAAAACGGCCCGTTTCCTACAGGAAGCGGGCCGTTTTTTGTTGCCTGTGATTTCTTGCGGACACTGGAGAAACCTGTGGGAGCTGGCTTGCCAGCGATGGCGGTGCGTCAGTCAATGAATAAGTCGAATGTGCTGACCTCATCGCTGGCAAGCCAGCTCCCACAGGGTTTTGTGGTGTTTGTTCGGATTTGTCTGTAGTCGGATGTGCCAATTTTCAGATGGTTTTTCGACAATAGAAGTAGGGCAAATCTGATTTTCCCGTCACCCATTCATCACCCCTTGCCCCTCATGCAGAATCGCCCGCCCTCACACCGCAGAGAGACATCGGATGTTCGCGCCTGCCAATCAACCGCGTTTCACGTTGACCCTTGAAGGCGCCCAGCATGACCTCAAAGTCCTTGAGTTCACGGGCAAGGAAGCCATCAGCCAACCTTTTCGTTTCGAGCTGGAACTGGTCAGTGAACGACCGGATCTGGACCTGGAGAGCTTGCTGCACTGTGAGGCGTTTCTGAGTTTCGACGCCAACGGTTCCGGCGTTCACGGTCAGATTTATCAAGTGGGCCAGGGCGACTCCGGGAAACGTCTGACGCGTTATCACCTCAGCCTTGTCCCGCGTCTGACGTACCTGGGGCATCGCATCAATCAGCGGATTTTCCAGCACCTGAGCGTGCCGCAGATTGTCGAGCAGGTACTCAAGGATCATTCAATCCTGCGTGACGCTTTCGCATTTCGCCTCGGCAGCGACTATCCGCCCCGCGAATATTGCGTGCAGTACGCCGAGAGCGACCTGGCGTTCATCCAGCGGTTGTGCGCAGAGGTCGGTATCCATTACCACTTTCAACACAGCGCCGAAGGCCATCTGCTGGTATTCGGTGACGATCAAACCGTGTTCCCACGCCTCGCCAGACCGACGCTGTACCTGCCGGGCAGCGGGATGTCTGCGGGTGCGCCGGCGATCCAGCGGTTCAATGTACGGGTGGAAACCCGCACCAGCGTGGTCACTCGACGCGATTACAACTTCCTCAAACCGCGACTGCAATTGGAAGGGCGCTACGACGGCGAACAACGGCCGGTTCTGGAGGATTATCACTTTCCCGGCCAGTTCAATGATCGTGAAACCGGCAAGCATGTGGCGCAGCGAGCGCTTGAACGTCAGGCTGCGGATTACCGTCAGGCCGAAGGTGTCAGCGACGAATCCGCACTGGTGTGCGGACATTTCCTTCAACTGATCGACCACCCGCGTAACGACTGGAACGATTTGTGGTTGCTGACCACAGTCGAGCACCATGGCCGACAGCCGCAAGTGCTGGAGGAGTCGGTAACCAGCGATGGGGAAGGATTCCAGGGTTACCGTAATACGTTTCGCGCCACGCCGTGGGCCGTGTTCTTTCGCCCGGCCCTGGGGCCGGAAAAGCCGCGCATGCTCGGTTACCAACCGGCGGTGGTGACTGGGCCGCAGGACACGGAAATCCATTGCGACGAATACGGCCGGGTGAAGGTGCAACTGGCCTGGGATCGCGAAGGTGAAATGAACGAGCATTCCAGTTGCTGGCTGCGGGTCGCCACGGGGTGGGCCCATGATCGTTACGGCAGTGTGCTGATTCCCCGCGTCGGCATGGAGGTGCTGGTCGGTTTCATTGATGCCGATGCCGACAAACCGTTGGTGGTCGGCTGCCTGCCCAACGCCGCGACGCCAGTGCCGCTGGATCTGCCGGCCGAAAAGACCCGCAGCATCTTCCGCAGTCAGAGCAGCCCCGGCGGTGGTGGCTACAACGAGTTACGCATCGAGGACAAGAAAGGCGCCGAGGAGATCTACCTGCGCGCCCAGCGCAACTGGACGCAGCATGTGCTGAATGACCAACAGGTGCAGGTCGGCAACCAGCGCAGCATTGTCGTCACCGGCACTGCCCGGCATGAGTTGAAGGCCGATGAGCAACGCATCACCCACGGCCAGCGCCAGGCCGAAGTGAAGCAGGATGATCACCTGACCGTCGCAGGCGACCGGCATATTCGCGTGAACAACCAAACCCTCAGTGCCGCAGCGCAACTCCATGTCAGCGCCGGCCAGCACGTGGTGATCGATGGCGGCGCGAGTGCAACGATTCAGGCCGGCGGGCAGTGGATCAACATCGGTCCGGGCGGGATTTTCAGCAGCGTACCGATTGTCGTCGGTGGTGCGCCGATGGCGGCGATGAGTGCGGCGCCGGTTGTACCGGGGTTGCCGGGAAAATTGCTCGCAGCGCCGGCTGCCATGCTCACCGCCGCACAAATCATGAGTTTCAAAAGCGATGCGCCATTCTGCGAAGAATGTGAGCGTTGCAAGGACGGTGTCTGTGCAGCCTGAGGTGTTTTCGCCTGCCGAATGGTTGGCCAGTGAGCCGTTGACTGCTTCCGAGCGATTGTTCGCGGTGTTCAGCAACGCCAGCGAGGCAAACCCGCGCAAGGCCTGGCGAGAACCGGCGAGCCCTATCTGGGCTGAGACGATCTACGCCGAGTGGGAAGCAGTGATGCCTTATGTGGGAATCGTCGCCGCCGACAGTAAGTTTCTGCATTGGGTGGCTACTACCGAGTCGCAGGATTGGGGTTGGCTGGCGGTGTCTTCGGCGAATCTCGAACAAGTGGTGGCGCACTTTCGCAGCCTGACGCAGGTACTGATGCCGGATGGCAAAAAGGTATTTTTCCGTTTCTGGGATGGCCGGTTTCTGTTGCCCATTTTGCAGGCGAACGAGGTCGATCCGGCGCAACTGTTGCCAATGATCGGGCGTGCTCTGGTCAATGGCCGTGCCCTGAAAATTGGCGGCAGGGCGCTGATTTCAGACCATGCTTTCCCGTGGTGGCAGGTGCCGGATTCAGTGCTGGCGCAGCAGGGTGAGGATGTTCGCACCGCCAACGCATTGCAGTGGTTGAGCGAAGAACATCCGGCAGTTTTCGAGGCATTCCCCGAGGCTGTTTTGCGCTGCAAGGTCAGGCAGTTTTTTCAGGTCTCGATGTCGGAAGATTCCTCGAAATCGGCATTATTGGCGTTTTTGCTGGCAGAGTCAGCGTGACGTTTCGGGGCGAAGCTCTCGGACGATTCCTTCGAGTTGCGGCGGATTGCATGAAATGGTGGGCGATGGGTTGCAGGGATAGTCTTTTCGTTGTCACTGCGAGAGTGGTGGCGGGTGTAGGAACCGCCATCCCCCTGCGCGACGGCTGTGACGTGCTCGATGTCATCGGCAAACGCCTGAGCGCTATGCCTGCCTGAAGAATCAAAAGATCGCAGCCTGCGGCAGCTCCTACACGTTCACCCTGTAGGAGCTGCCGCAGGCTGCGATCTTTTGATGTTGAGGGCCGCTCGGCTGCGAACCCCTGACTTGCCGCGCGGTAAAAGGTAAACTTTGCGCCCTTCGCAGGAGCAGCCATGAATTATCGTCACGCCTTCCATGCCGGCAATCACGCCGATGTGTTCAAACACCTGACCTTGACCCGCCTCATCGCCCTGATGTCGCGCAAGGAGCAGCCGTTTGCCTATCTCGACACGCACGCCGGCATCGGTTTGTATGACTTGCAGGGCGATCAGGCCAATCGCACGGGCGAGTACCTGGAAGGCATCGCGCGCTTGTGGGATCAGCCGGATCTGCCGACGCTGACTGCCGACTACATGAAGGTGCTGCACGAGATGAACCCGGATGGCCAGTTGCGCTACTACCCCGGTTCGCCGGAGCTGGCGCGGCGTCTGACCCGGCCGCAGGATCGCGTGATGCTCAACGAGAAGCACCCGGAAGACGGCGTGTTGCTCAAGGACAACATGGCTGGTGATCGTCGGGTCAAGGTTCATCTCGGCGAGGGCTGGCACGTTGCGCGGGCGATGTTGCCGGTGCAGGAAAAACGCGCGGTGATGTTGATCGACCCGCCGTTCGAAGAGCTCGACGAGATGCAGCGTTGCGCGGCGTCGTTGAAAGAAGCGATTGGCCGCATGCGCCAGACGGTAGCGGCGATCTGGTATCCGGTGAAGGAGCAGCGTGCACTGCGGCGCTTCTATCAGGATCTGGCTGGCACGGGCGCACCGAAGTTGCTGCGCGTGGAGTTGTTGGTGCATCCCCTGGATACGCCGAACAGCCTTAACGGTTCGGGCATGGCCATTGCCAATCCGCCGTGGGGGCTGGAGGAAGAGTTGCGCGAGCTGCTGCCGTGGTTGTCTAAGAAGCTGGGGCAGACTCAGGGTGGCTGGCAGATGGATTGGCTGATCGCGGAGAGCTGATCAACGGCAAGATCAAAAGATCGCAGCCTGCGGCAGCTCCTACACGGTTCGGTGTCGTTCACAAATGTGCGGACGAACACTGATCTCCTGTAGGAGCTGCCGCAGGCTGCGATCTTTTGCTTTCAGGCTTTAATTACCCGCCAGACTCGGCGGCATGCAAACGCCGGTGCCGCCGATGCCGCAATAACCCTCAGGATTTTTCGCCAGATATTGCTGGTGATACGTCTCGGCGAAATACACGGTCGGGGCCTGTTCAATCTCGGTGCTGATTTCACCAAGGCCGGCTTTCGACAGTTCGGCCTGGTAAACATCTTTGCTTTTCAGCGCGGCATCCAGTTGCTCCGGTGTGGTCGCGTAGATCACTGAGCGGTACTGCGTGCCGATGTCATTGCCCTGGCGCATGCCCTGAGTCGGGTTGTGCAATTCCCAGAACATCGCCAGCAGTTCTTCGTAGCTGAGCTGTGCCTTGTCGTACACCACCAACACCACTTCGGCGTGGCCGGTCAGGCCCGAGCAGACTTCTTCGTAGGTCGGGTTCGGCGTGAAACCGCCGGCATAACCGACAACCGTGCTGACGACACCTTCGCGCTGCCAGAAGCGACGCTCGGCGCCCCAGAAACAGCCCAGGCCGAAGATCGCAAAGTCGACATCCTGAAAAAACGGGCCGAGCAATGGGGTGTCTTCGAAGACAAAGTGTTTTTCAGGCAGGGTCATCGCGGTTTCGCGGCCGGGCAGAGCTTGTTCTTTGGTTGGAAGCACGTTTTTGTTCACCAGAATTTCCGAGCGCAGAACCATGAGCGTTCCTCTCAGTCAGGTTGGATTTGAAAAGTCAGACCGCCAGTGTGCCGAATGATGCCGGAATTCGCACTATCCAATGTAGGAGCTGCCGCAGGCTCGGGCCGCGATCGGACGATCTTTTGATCTTGTCTCAAAAAACAGGATCAAAAGATCGTCCGATCGCGGCCCGAGCCTTCGGCAGCTCCTACATGAGAGGGCGGCGGGGGCTAGAGGCAGAGCGGGCCGCGTGGGTAGCGTTTGAGTGCCTGAATCAGTTCGCTGCCGGGGATCGGTCGGTCGAACAGATAGCCTTGGCCAACGTCGCAACGGTGGCGGCGCAGGAACGCCAGTTGCTCGGCGGTCTCGATACCTTCGGCGACGACCTTGAGTTTCAGGTTGTGCGCCATGGCGATCACGGCGGAGGTGATTTCCATGTCGTCCTGGTTGTCCGGGATTTCATGGATGAAGCTGCGATCGATCTTGATGATGTCGATCGGGAATTTCTTCAGATAGCTCAGCGACGAATAACCGGTGCCGAAATCGTCCATGGCCAGGGTCAGGCCGAGACGCTTGAGCTGGTCGAGCTGCAAGTGGGTGTCTTCGGTGGCTTCCAGCAGCAGGCCTTCGGTCAGCTCCAGTTCGAGCAGATTGGCCGGCAGCGCTTCTTCCTTGAGGATGTTGGCGATTGAGGCGACCAGATCCGGGTCCGAGAACTGCTTCGGCGACAGGTTGATGGCCACCTGCAGATTGCCCAGGCCGGCGGCGGTGAGGGCTTTGCTCATGCGGCAAGCCTGTCGCGCAATCCATTTTCCGATCGGAATGATCAGGCCGGTTTCTTCGGCAACGCTGATGAATTGATCTGGGCGGATCATCCCGCGTTCCGGGTGATTCCAGCGCAGCAGCGCTTCCATGCCCAGCAAGCGACCGCTGCGCAGGCACAGTTTCGGCTGGTAGAACACATCGAGTTCGTTCTGGGTGAGGGCGCGGCGCAGGTTGTTCTCGACGAACAGCTTGTAGCTGGCCTCGGCGTTCAACGCTTCGGTGAACACCTGCACCTGATGTTTACCGTTGGCCTTGGCCTTGTGCAGCGCCAGGCCGGCGTTGCGCATCAGCGTCTGCGGATCGCGACCGTGCAGCGGCGCGCAGGCCAGACCCACTGAACCGGTAACGCTGATCAGCTGGTTGTCGACGAACATCGGTTTGTCCAGCGTCGCCAGCAATTGGTTGGCGATCTGCTGGCCGGTCGGAAGGTCGGTGTCATCCAGCAGCACGGCGAATTCGTTACTGGCAAAACGCGCCAGACTGCCGCTCGGGCTGAGGCTGTTGCGCAGGCGTCGGGCGAGGCTGATCAGCAGTTTGTCGCCGGTCTGGTGGCCCAAGCTGTCGTTGATTCGCTTGAAGTTGTCGATGTCCACCAGCAGCAGACTGATCGGCGTATCGCTGTCGCGAGCGAAGCGTTCGTCGAGGTTGCGAATAAACGCCGGACGATTGCCAAGGTTGGTCAGGTTGTCGGTGTAGGCCAGACGCTCGATGCGCTGCTGCGCCAGTTTGGTCTGCGTGATGTCTTCGTAGATGCCGATGTAATGCGTCAGCTCGCGGTTGTCACCGTAGACCTTGGAAATCGACAACTGGCCCCAGTACGGTTCGAGGTTCTTGCGGCGGCTCTTGAATTCACCTTGCCAGCTGTTGCTCTGGGCCAGTGCCGAGGGCGCGTCGAACAGCAATTCGCTGAGGTTTTCCAGGGCCGGCAGCTCGGACAAGCGCTGGCCGTGGACTTCTTCGGTGGTGTATTGCGTGATCGCGGTGAAGCTCGGGTTGACGTACTCGACTACGCCCTCGCAGTTGACCAGCAGAAACGCGTTGGCACTTTGCTCGACTGCACGCTGAAACAAATGCAGGGCACTGGTGGCGGTGCGGCGGTTATGGTTGTTGATGACCTGGGCGAACTGATCGGCCAGCTCACCGGCAAAGGCGATTTCATCGGACTGCCAGGCGCGGGTCGCACCGGTTTGTTCAAGACACAGCACACCGACGACCTGGCCGTCGACGCGAATGCTGGCGTCGAGCATCGCGTTGACATCGCGCGGGCGCAGCGCCTCGGCCATTTCCCGTGTGCGCGGGTCGCGCATTGCGTTGTGGGCGTCGATGGCGCGGCTGCTGTGCAACGCTTCCATGTAGTCCGGGAAGGTGCTGATGTCGATCGGGGCCTGCAGGATGTATTCTTGAGTCGCGCGGTGGTACGCCGAAATCGGCACCAGTTGCTGGTCTTCGAGATTCCACAGGCTGGCGCAGTCGATTTCATAGATTTCGCAGGCACAGCGAGTGATCAGCTCGGCGGCCTCTTGCAATGAGTTATGCGAGCTGTAGCGCTGACGGGCGAGCAGCAGAATCAGATCCTGCTGGGCGCGGACGCGTTCCAGATGCAGCAGTTGCTCCTGCTGCGCGCGTTGATTCAGTTCGAGAGCGATCTGCAGCCGTGAGTTCTGGGTTTCCAGATCGACCGAAGGCGTCAGCGTCGCTTCGTCGAACAGATTATCGACCGCCAGCAGATAGCCGCGCAGCAGATGCCGGTTGTGCTGTTTGTAGGCTTCGCCGAGTTCAAGAATGTTTAGCGCACCGGCCGGTGTGTGCAAGGTGTAGCGCACCAGATAATGCGGGCTCGCGGTCAGTTGTTGCTGGATCGCGTCGTGCAGTTGATAGCGCGCTTCGGGCTCCATCAGGCTGGCGTAGGGCGAACCGACCAGCGCGCAAAGCTCGACGGCCGGTTGGCCAAACTGGCGTTCGCAGTTGGGATCGAGAAACAGCATCGCCCAACTGGCTTCATTCAAGCGCTCGAAACGCAGCATGCCGAGCCGCGAGGGCACAGGCAACTGCGTCACTACCTCGGCCGCCATACGGCTGGCAGCATCGGGTTGGCTCTTCATGAAGGGAACTCGCTTGGAATATGCTGAATGCGCCGGGCTCTCGCCCTCTTGATTGTTGGCTGCGGCAAGGTTGCATCATTGCGGCACCGACTGACAAGAGAGATGAAGGCCAAGTGCTATAAGAATATGTCGGCTGCAGTGAACATTTCTCCAGCGCGGGATTGAAATGAGCGAAAGATCGCAGCCTTCGGCAGCTTCTACATGGGACCTGTAGGAGCTGCCGAAGGCTGCGATCTTTGAAGGGTTCAACGCAATTTGATGCTGATCGATTGCAGCTTCCTGCCATCCCGATCATGGTAATTCACCAAAATCTGCTCAGCCTCGACGACCAAATGGGCAAAGTTGTCCTGGCTCACCACAGCGCTGGTCAGTTCATGCCGATAATCGCCAGCCACCGTGCGAATCAGCGGTTGATCGAGAATGAACGTCGAGGCCTTGGCATACGGCAGCAGTTTGCTGTTGTGCAGCGGCGAGGAGACGATGGTGTGGACTTCGAAATCAGCGTCATCGCTGTGGGTCAGGCGACTGGTCAGTGAGCCATGCACATCGCCAGAGACGAATATCACGTTCCTGATCCGCTGGGTGCGAATGGTTTCCAGCAGGCGCAGACGCTGTTCGGGAAATGCTTTCCAGGCGTCGTCACCGTGTAATTTGCGATCGGGATAGAACATGACACTGGTCACCACGAATTTGACCCGCGCCGGACTGCTGATCAACCAATCGAGCAGCGCTTCCTCTTGCTCGACGTCGAGGATGCGCCGGTCTTCTCTGGACAAGTTGCGCCGGGTGCGACTGTCGGTCACAAACCAGGCGATATCGCTGTCGCCGAATTGATACCAGTAATGCTTCAAGGTATCGCGATCTATCTGACCATCGTTGTTACAGGCATAAACCGGGCTGTGGCTGGCTTGATAAAGTTCATAAGCGGCCATGGCGTTGCGATATAAGTCCTTGTCATCTTTGCTGGCATTGGCGGGCCAGTTATCTTCGATTTCATGATCGTCGAGGATCATGTAAGTCGACGTGCTGGACATCAAGCGTTGAATATTGGGTTGCGAAAACGCCGTTCGATACTTCTTCAGAATGTCTTTGGCTTCGCGATCCGGCGCAATGATATTCAGATCATCTACGTACACTTGATCCCCGGTCATGATCATCGCGCTCACCGCGGGCTGACTGTTTTCAATAAGTTTGTTGATGGAGCCAAAGATGCGATCGCCCAATTGCGGCAACGAGGCGATGCCTGCCGTGATACGCAGATAACGGCACGAACCGACGATAAACGCCCGAGGCTGCCGGGCTTGCTCGGTGCGGGTGCGAAAGCGATAGAGTTGACGCGGCCATTGCAGTGGAAACTCCACTACCGTGTCGATGGTATGCACCGGATTCATCGGGCTTAACCAGCCGGCTTGATATTCATATTCACAATCAGCTTCCAGATCCTGCAATACCAGCACTCCCGACATGTCATTGGCCGGGTTCAAGAGTGTGAATACGCTGTTGGACCATTTTTCCGCGCCGGCTTTACGTGCGCGAATGCCTGCAAATACCCGTTTTCTATCCTGCTGCTCGCCGCGAACAAAGATGCGTACTTGGTTAGTTGTGGTGTGGCCCACGATCGGGCCAATAACAGGTTTGAACATGATCGATTCCGTTCGACTGTGTTTGATTAATGATAAATAAATAAGCGCAGCGCGTTTATTCAACTTCCATGAGTAGAGGTTAGTTGGCCGGCGGCGGAAAATATTGGCGTTAAGTGGACCAGAGCTGTGGCCGATATCAGCGCAAGTTGTGGGAAAAAACCCGGCCAGGTTTATTTCAGGCAAAAAAAAGCCCCGTCAAACTGACGGGGTTGAGGTACGAGCGTGTGGCGCTCGAAAACGTGAAACACCAGCGGCCCTCCGTTACCAGAGGGCCGCCGGGGATTACAGCAGGATGGTCCGGATGTCCGCCAGCAGGCTGCCCAGACGCTGGGTGAAGCGTGCGGCAGCGGCGCCGTTGATCACACGGTGATCGTAGGACAGCGACAGCGGCAGCATCAGTTTCGGCTGGAAGGCTTTGCCGTCCCAGACTGGCTGGATGGTTGCCTTGGAAACACCGAGGATCGCCACTTCCGGCGCGTTGACGATCGGCGTGAAGCCGGTGCCGCCAATGTGGCCGAGGCTGGAAATAGTGAAGCAGGCGCCTTGCATGTCGTCAGCGGTGAGCTTCTTGTCGCGGGCTTTGGCGGCCAGCGCAGCCGCCTCAGCCGCAAGCTGCAGAAGGCTTTTCTGGTCGACGTTCTTGATGACCGGTACCAACAGACCATCCGGCGTATCGACGGCGAAGCCGATGTTGACGTACTTCTTGCGGATGATCGCTTTGCCGCTTGGCGCCAGCGAACTGTTGAAGTCCGGCAGCTCCTTGAGCATGTGCGCGCACGACTTGAGCAGCAGCGGCAGGATGGTCAGCTTGACGCCAGCCTTCTCTGCAACGGCTTTCTGCGCTACGCGGAACGCTTCCAGCTCGGTGATATCAGCCGAGTCGAACTGAGTCACGTGCGGGATGTTCAACCAGCTGCGGTGCAGGCTCGACGCGCCGATCTGCATCAGGCGAGTCATCGGCACTTCTTCGATTTCGCCGAAACGGCTGAAGTCGACGACCGGAATCGGCGGGATGCCCGCGCCACCGGTTGCGCCCGCTGCAGCGGCCGGTGCTTCCTTGGCCTTCTGCATCATCGCTTTGACGTAAACCTGCACGTCTTCTTTCAGAATCCGACCGTGCGGGCCGCTGGCGCCGACAGCGTTCAGCTCAACGCCGAATTCGCGGGCCAGTTGACGCACGGCTGGGCCGGCGTGAACTTTGGCGCCCGGTTTCGCTGGCGTAGCAGCCGGTGCGGAGGCTGGAGCGGCAGCAGGTGCAGGTGCAGGTGCAGCCGGAGCCGCAGCGGCTGGAGCACTTGGAGCAGCGGCAGCAGCCGGGGCAGCAGCAGGCGCCGCGCCTTTGACTTTCAGCTTGAGAATCAGGTCGCCGGTACCGACTTCGTCGTCCAGCTTGATCGAAACGCTTTCGACCACGCCAGCGGCAGGCGATGGGATTTCCATGCTCGCCTTGTCGGATTCCAGAGTGATCAGTGACTGATCGGCTTCAACGGTATCGCCAGCCTTGACCAGCACTTCGATGATCTTGGCTTTGCCAGCCGAGCCGATGTCCGGAACGTGGATGTCCTGAACGCTGTCGGCAACCGGTGCTGCTGGCGCGGCTGCCGGAGCAGGCGCAGCGGCAGCGGCCGGGGCAGCAGCCTGAGCCGGAGCGGCTGCAGCAGGGGCCGCAGCACCCGCCACTTCCAGATCCAGAATCAGATCGCCAGTGCCGACTTCGTCGTTGAGCTTGACGCTGATGGCCTTGACCACGCCAGCGGCAGGCGACGGGATTTCCATGCTCGCCTTGTCGGATTCCAGGGTGATCAGCGATTGATCAGCTTCGACGGTGTCGCCGACCTTGACTTGGATCTCGATGATCTGCGCCTTGCCCGACGAGCCGATGTCCGGCACGTGCACTTGCTGCACCGAAGCGGCAGCAGGAGCAGCGGCGGGTGCGGCAGCAGCAGGAGCGGCCGCCGGTTTTTCTTCAGCCTTTTTAGCCGGTGCAGCAGCCGGAGCAGGGGCCGCTTCAGCGGCGCCCTCGACTTCCAGCTCAAGCAGTTCGTCGCCTTCTTTCAGACGGTCGCCCAGCTTCACTTTCAGGCTTTTGATGACGCCGGCTTTCGGGGCCGGCACTTCCATGCTGGCCTTGTCCGATTCCAGGGTCAGGATGCTCTGGTCGGCTTCGATACGGTCGCCGACCTTCACAAACAGTTCAATTACTTCACCTTCACCGCTGCCGATGTCAGGTACGCGAATGAGTTCGCTCACAAAATGTCTCCTCAGCAGTCCAGTGGGTTGCGTTTTTCCGGGTCGATGCCGAACTTGGTGATGGCTTCAGCCACAACCTTAGGTTCGATATCACCACGGTCAGCCAGTGCTTCCAGGGCTGCCAACACCACGAAATGACGGTCGACTTCGAAGAAATGACGCAGTTTCTTGCGGCTGTCGCTGCGGCCGAAACCGTCGGTGCCGAGGACTTTGAATTCCTTGGACGGTACCCACTGACGGATCTGCTCGGCGAACAGCTTCATGTAGTCGGTAGAAGCAATCACCGGACCTTTACGGCCGTTCAGGCACTCTTCGACGTAGCTCAGCTGAGGCTTCTGGCCCGGCTTCAGACGGTTGCTGCGCTCTACAGCCAGACCATCGCGACGCAGTTCGTTGAAGCTGGTAACGCTCCACACGTCAGCGCCAACGTTGAACTCTTCACGCAGGATCTTCGCCGCTTCACGCACTTCACGCAGGATGGTGCCGGAGCCCATCAGCTGAACGTGGTGCGCCGCATCGCGGGTGTCTTCTTCGAGCAGGTACATGCCTTTCTTGATGCCTTCTTCGGCACCGGCCGGCATGGCTGGCTGCTGGTACGACTCGTTCATCACGGTGATGTAATAGAAGATGTCCTGTTGCTCTTCGGTCATCTTCTTCATGCCGTCCTGAATGATCACCGCCAGCTCGTAGCCGTAGGTCGGATCGTAGGTACGGCAGTTCGGGATGGTCGCGGCCAGCAAGTGGCTGTGACCGTCTTCGTGCTGCAGACCTTCACCGTTCAGGGTGGTACGGCCGGCGGTGCCGCCGATCAGGAAGCCACGGGTACGGCTGTCGCCGGCAGCCCAGGCCAGGTCGCCAATACGCTGGAAGCCGAACATCGAATAGAAGATGTAGAACGGCAGCATTGGCTGGTTGTGGCTGGAGTACGAAGTACCGGCAGCGATGAAGGAACTCATGGCGCCCGCTTCGTTGATGCCTTCTTCAAGGATCTGACCTTTCTGGTCTTCCTTGTAGAACATCACCTGGTCTTTATCGACTGGCTCGTAAAGCTGGCCGACGGACGAGTAGATGCCCAACTGACGGAACATGCCTTCCATACCGAAGGTACGGGCTTCGTCCGGGATGATCGGAACGATGCGCGGGCCGATTTCCTTGTCCTTGACCAGTTGCGCGAGGATCCGCACGAACGCCATGGTGGTGGAAATTTCACGATCACCCGAGCCATCGAGAATGGCCTTGAGGGTGTCAAGATCCGGAGTCGGCACGCTGAAGCTCTGCGCGCGGCGCTGTGGCACGAAACCGCCCAGTGCAGCACGACGCTCGGCGAGGTAGCGGCCTTCGGCGCTGTTCGGCTCTGGCTTGAAGAACGGCAGGTTCTCCAGCTCTTCGTCTTTGACCGGGATATCGAAGCGGTCGCGGAACAACTTCAGGCTGTCGACGTCGACTTTCTTGGTGTTGTGCGCAGTGTTTTTCGCTTCGCCGGCACCGGTGCCATAACCCTTGATGGTCTTGGCAAGGATGACGGTCGGTTGTTCTTTGTGGTTGACCGCTTCGTGGTACGCCGCGTAGACCTTGTACGGGTCATGGCCGCCACGGTTGAGCTTCCAGATCTCGTCGTCGGACAAGTCTGCAACCATCGCTTTGAGTTCAGGCGTGTTGAAGAAGTGCTCACGCACGAACGCGCCGTCTTTGGCTTTGTAGTTCTGGTACTCGCCGTCGATGACTTCGTCCATGCGACGCTGCAGGATGCCGTCGACGTCCTTGGCCAGCAGAGGGTCCCAGAAACGGCCCCAGATGACTTTGGTCACGTTCCACTGTGCACCGCGGAACACGCCTTCGAGTTCCTGGATGATTTTGCCGTTGCCGCGAACCGGGCCGTCGAGGCGCTGCAGGTTGCAGTTGATGACGAAGATCAGGTTGTCCAGCTTCTCGCGGCCGGCCAGGGAGATCGCGCCCAGGGATTCCGGCTCGTCGCACTCGCCGTCACCCAGGAAGCACCAGACTTTCTGTTTGCCCGGCTGGATGAAACCGCGGTGTTCCAGGTACTTCATGAAGCGCGCCTGGTAGATCGCCTGGATCGGACCCAGACCCATCGATACGGTCGGGAACTGCCAGAAATCTGGCATCAGCCAAGGGTGCGGATAGGACGACAGGCCTTGACCATCGACTTCCTGACGGAAGTTGTTCATCTGGTCTTCGGTGATGCGGCCTTCCATGAATGCGCGGGCGTAAACGCCTGGCGAGGTGTGGCCCTGGAAATAGATCAGGTCGCCGCCGTGTTCGTCGGTCGGGGCCTGGAAGAAATAGTTGAAGCCGATGTCATACAGGGTCGCACTGGAAGCGAAGCTGGAGATGTGACCACCCAGGTCCGAATCTCGCAGGTTCGTACGCATTACCATGGCCATCGCGTTCCAGCGTACCAGCGAGCGAATGCGGCGTTCCATGAACAGGTCGCCAGGCATGCGTGCTTCGTGGGTAACGGGGATCGTGTTGCGGTAAGGCGTGGTGATGGCGTAAGGGAGCTGCGAACCGCTGCGGGTTGCGAGTTCACCCATACGGGTCATCAGATAGTGAGCACGGTCTTCGCCTTCTTTGTCGAGAACCGATTCCAGGGCGTCCAGCCATTCCTGGGTTTCGACGGGATCGAGGTCTTGCATGGCTTGCTCCAGGGCGGAAAGGCTTCCAGAATCGGTTGCCTGAGTTTGCGACTGGCCTTGTGGGCAGACGATTTAAAATTCTTGGATTGCCGACAGGTTGTTCCGGCGGCGTGTAGTTTTACTACAAATCTTCCGGCATTTCAGCCTTTCGAATGTATAGACGAGTAGTAAAACTACAGATGAAAGGCTTGTGGCCTCCGACTGCGTTGTGAGAATAATCGTTAAGGCGGGTCGATTTCCATCCGAATAAGGTGAAAGTTTGATGCTGGATGCCAAAGAAGAAGAGATTTCAGCTATTTCTAACTTTTGTTCGACAGTCCTTCACGTAGCGGGTTTTCATCATTCACTACAAGTGGCCCTTTACACGCCGATCAAGGATAGACCATGACCCTGCCCGTGCTTGCCGAACTGCCCGCCATTCTCCTGCCGTTGGTCAGCCGATCGGAGCAGTCGTTCCGTACGGCCGTCGCCGAGCTGGAAGACGATCACGGCCTCTCGACCTGGACGCCGGAGCGTTGGGCGCAGTTCGCCCGCGTCACCGCCGCCAGCGAGTTTGTCATTGAACAGAGCGTTCGTGACCCTTTGATGTTGCTGTCGCTGGTGCAGTCAGGCGAACTCGACCGGGCCTTCGCGCCGGGCGAGCTGTGCGCGCAGATCGCCGCCGCGGTCGACGCCGCGCAGACCGAGGAAGAGCTGGGTCGCGCCCTGCGTCGCCAGCGCGCCCGCCATCAGGTGCGAATCATCTGGCGTGACCTGACCCGCCAGGCCGATCTGGTACAAACCTGCCGCGATCTCTCGGACATGGCCGACGCCAGCATCGACCAGGCGTATCAATGGCTGTACCGCCGCCATTGCGAACAATTCGGTACGCCGACCGGTCGCCGCAGTGCCCTGCCGCAGCAAATGGTCATTCTCGGCATGGGCAAGCTCGGCGCGGTCGAATTGAACCTGTCTTCGGACATCGATCTGATCTTCGCCTACCCCGAGGGCGGCGAAACGGTGGGCGTGAAGCGCTCGCTGGATAATCAGGAATTCTTCATCCGTCTCGGCCAGCGTCTGATCAAGTCGCTCGATCCGATGACCGTCGATGGTTTCGTGTTTCGCGTCGACATGCGCCTGCGCCCCTACGGTTCGTCCGGCGCGCTGGTGCTCAGCTTCAATGCGCTGGAGCAGTATTACCAGGATCAGGGCCGCGACTGGGAACGCTACGCGATGATCAAGGCGCGGGTGGTGGCCGGCGATCAGGTGGCCGGCGCGCAGTTGCTCGACATGCTGCGCCCGTTCGTTTATCGGCGTTATCTGGACTTCTCTGCCATCGAAGCGCTGCGCACCATGAAGCAGTTGATTCAGCAGGAAGTGCGGCGCAAGGGCATGGCCGACAACATCAAGCTCGGCTCGGGCGGCATCCGTGAAGTCGAATTTATCGCCCAGGCCTTTCAATTGATCCACGGGGGCCGCGACCTGAGCTTGCAGCAGCGTCCTCTATTAAAGGTCTTGAGCACACTGGAAGGGCAGGGTTATCTGCCGCCGGCGGTGATCAGCGAGTTGCGCGAGGGCTACGAATTTCTGCGATACACGGAACACGCGATTCAGGCGATTGCCGACCGCCAGACGCAGATGTTGCCGGACGGCGCACAGGATCAGGCGCGCATCGCCTTCATGCTCGGCTTTTCCGATTGGGCGACGTTCCACGAAAAGCTGATGTTCTGGCGCGGCCGCGTCGCTTGGCATTTTGCCCAGGTGATCGCTGACCCTGACGAAGAAGAGGGCGCCGAAAGCGAAGTAGTGGTGGGTGGCGAGTGGCTGCCGCTGTGGGAAGAAGCGCAGGATGAAGAGGCGGCCTGCCGGCAGTTGCAAGAGGGTGGTTTTGCCGATGCGAGCAAGGCCCTGAAGGCGCTGGCGGGATTGCGCGGCAGCCCGCAATTGCGCGCAATGCAGCGGCTCGGGCGTGAGCGTCTTGATGCCTTTATTCCACGCCTGTTGGCGCAGGCGGTTGAGCATGCCAATCCGGATCTGGTGCTGGAAAGGGTGTTGCCGCTGGTTGAAGCTGTCGCGCGACGTTCGGCTTATCTCGTCCTGCTGACGGAAAACCCCAGCGCCCTGCGCCGCTTGCTGACGCTGTGCGCGGCGAGCCCGTGGATCGCTGAGCAGATCACCCGTTTCCCTTTGCTGCTGGATGAATTGCTTAACGAAGGGCGTTTGTTCAAGCCACCGCTGGCGCCGGAGCTGGCCGCCGAGCTGCGCGAGCGTTTAACGCGGATCCCCGAGGACGATCTCGAGCAACAAATGGAGGCCCTGCGCCATTTCAAACTGGCGCACCGTTTACGCGTCGCCGCCTCGGAGATCGCCGGCAGCCTGCCGTTGATGAAAGTCAGCGATTACCTGACCTGGCTGGCCGAGGCGATTCTCGAGCAAGTACTCGCGCTGGCCTGGCGCCAGACCGTGGCCAAACACGGTACGCCGCTACGCACCGACGGCACCTTGTGCGATCCCGGCTTCATCATTGTCGGTTACGGGAAAGTCGGCGGTCTGGAACTCGGGCATGGTTCGGACCTGGATCTGGTGTTTATCCACGACGGCGATCCCCAGGCGGAAACCGATGGGGCGAAACCAATTGATGGCGCGCAGTTCTTCACCCGTCTGGGGCAGCGGATCATTCACTTGCTGACGGCGCAGACCAACTCGGGCCAGTTGTACGAGGTGGACATGCGTCTGCGGCCGTCCGGTGCTTCGGGGCTGCTGGTCAGTTCGCTCGGCGCCTTCGCCCGCTATCAGGAAAATGAAGCCTGGACGTGGGAGCATCAGGCACTGGTGCGCGCCCGCGTGCTGGTGGGCAGTCAGGATGTTGGTCAGGCGTTCGAGAAAGTACGCGCGCAGGTGCTGGGCAAAGCTCGCGATCTGACGAAGTTGCAACAGGAAGTGAGCGAGATGCGCGCGAAGATGCGCGACAACCTTGGCACCAAGAGCACTGCGGCCGGTATGGCAGCAAATGCTTTCGACGCCGCGTCGCCGTTCGACCTCAAGCAGGACGCCGGAGGTATCGTCGATATTGAATTTATGGTGCAATACGCGGCCCTGGCGTGGTCGCAAAGTCACCCGCCACTGCTGCGCTGGACCGATAACATCCGCATTCTGGAAGAGCTGGAACACGAAGGGCTGATGCCTGCCGAAGACGCCAGCCTGTTGCGCGAGGCCTACAAAGCCTACCGCTCCGCCGCTCACCGGCAGGCCTTGCAAAAGGATCCCGGTGTCATATCGGGCGACCAGTTTGCCGAAGAACGCCGGCAGGTGTTGCGGATCTGGAAAGAGATGGGGCTAAGCTGATACACGGACTTGTGGGTAATGCAAAACCCTGTAGGAGTGAGCCTGCCGTGTTCAAGGTTTTGCGGCAAAACGAATAACCCTGTGGGAGCTGGCTTGCCAGCGATAGCGGAGTATCAGACGACAATAATGTTGAATGTGAAGACCCCATCGCGAGCAGGCTCGCTCCCACAGTAGATCTACAGTGTTTGTAGAATTCTCGAGGCGGGGAGGCGTAAATGCCTCCCCGGTTCGTTTTTGGAAACCACATGAATATTCTGATCGTTGGGCCCAGTTGGGTCGGTGACATGGTGATGGCGCAGACACTGTTTCAGTGTCTCAAACAGCGCCACCCGCAATGCGAAATCGACGTGCTGGCCCCCGAGTGGAGCCGGCCGATCCTTGAGCGCATGCCCGAAGTGCGCAAGGCCTTGAGCTTCCCGCTCGGCCATGGCG
This sequence comes from Pseudomonas fluorescens, assembly GCF_900636825.1. NCBI lineage: Bacteria > Pseudomonadati > Pseudomonadota > Gammaproteobacteria > Pseudomonadales > Pseudomonadaceae > Pseudomonas > Pseudomonas fluorescens. Next base: position 497,804 of record NZ_LR134318.1, read on the forward strand.
CGCTGGAGTTGGCAACGCGCCGGCGCATCGGCAAATCCCTGCGCGGTCAGTACGATCAGGCGATCCTGCTGCCCAACTCGCTGAAGTCGGCGCTGGTGCCGTTTTTCGCCGGCATTCCGAAACGCACCGGTTGGCGCGGCGAATTCCGCTACGGCCTGCTCAACGATGTGCGCACCCTCGATAAAGAACGCTATCCGCTGATGATCGAGCGCTTCATGGCGCTGGCCTATCAAGCCAATGCGGAGCTGCCAAAACCGTATCCGCGCCCGAGTCTGCAAATCGATCCGGTGACCCGCGAAGCGGCGCTCGCCAAGTTCGGCTTGAGCCTCGACCGTCCGGTGTTGGCCCTGTGCCCCGGCGCCGAGTTCGGCGAATCCAAGCGCTGGCCATCCGAGCACTACGCCAAAGTCGCCGAATCGCGCATCCGCGAAGGCTGGCAGGTGTGGCTGTTCGGCTCGAAAAACGATCACGCGGTCGGCGAAGACATTCGCGCCCGGCTGATTCCCGGCCTGCGCGAAGAATCGGTCAACCTCAGCGGTGGCACCTCGCTGGCCGAGGCCATTGATCTGTTGTCCTGCGCCGACTCGGTGGTATCCAATGACTCTGGCCTGATGCACGTGGCCGCTGCGTTGAACCGCCCGCTCGTCGCCGTCTACGGCTCGACCTCGCCGGGCTTCACGCCGCCGTTGGCCGAGCAGGTCGAGATCGTTCGCCTGGGTATCGAATGCAGTCCTTGCTTCGACCGAACCTGCCGTTTCGGCCATTACAATTGCCTGCGCCAGCTGATGCCGGACGCGGTCGACGATGCCCTGCAGAAGTTGCAGGGCTCTGTGATCGAGGTTCATTAACTTGCGGGTATTGCTGATCAAGACCTCATCGCTGGGTGACGTGATTCATGCGTTGCCAGCGCTGACCGACGCCGCCCGGGCCATTCCCGGGATCAAGTTCGACTGGGTCGTAGAGGAAGGCTTCGCCGAAATCCCGACGTGGCACCCCGCCGTCGGCAAAGTGATCCCGGTGGCCATCCGCCGCTGGCGCAAAAACCTCTGGAAGACCCTCACCAGCGGCGAATGGAAGCGCTTCAAGCAAAGCGTGCGGGCGAACAAATACGATTTGGTAATTGACGCTCAAGGTTTGCTGAAAAGCGCTTGGCTGACCCGCTGCGTCAAAGCCCCGGTCGCCGGCCTCGACAAAGGTTCGGCTCGCGAACCGATGGCTGCGCGTTTCTACGACCGCAAACTGGCCGTGGCGCGCGGACAGCACGCTGTCGAACGTGTACGTCAGTTGTTCGCCATCGCCCTCGGTTATGACCTGCCCAAAGGCTTGGGCGATTACGGCCTCAACGTTGAGCGACTGGTCGAGCTGCCGCGCAAGAATCCGTTCGTGGTGTTCTTGCATGGCACCACCTGGGACACCAAGCATTGGCCGGAAATCTACTGGCGTGAACTGACCGAACGGGTCGGCTACCTTGGGGTTGGCGTCAAGTTGCCGTGGGGCAATCCGCAGGAAAAGGCCCGCGCCGAGCGCATCGCCGCCGGCTTCAAGCACGCCGAAGTGCTGCCGAAACTCAATCTGGCCGGCGTCGGCAAAGTCCTTGCCGGGGCGCAAGCCTGCGTTGCGGTGGACACAGGCCTCGGTCACCTGGCCGCCGCACTCGACGTGCCGACCATCTCGCTGTTCGGCCCGACCAACCCGGGCCTGACCGGCGCCTACGGCAAATTGCAGATTCATCTGGCCAGCGACTTTCCGTGCGCGCCGTGCATGCAAAAGAAATGTACTTATCAACCGACCGAGCAGGATGCCCGTCAGTTTGACCTCAAGCGCGAGCAGCCTTTGTGCTTCACGCGTGTGAACCCCGAGCGTGTCGCCAGCCGACTGAGCACGTTGTTAATGGCTGAGGAGCTGCGCTGATGCAATTGGCATTCGTCCTGTACAAATATTTCCCGTTCGGCGGCTTGCAGCGCGATTTCATGCGCATCGCCCTTGAATGCCAGAAGCGCGGTCATCAGATCCGTGTCTACACGTTGATCTGGGAAGGTGATGTGCCGCCGGGGTTCGAAGTGCTGGTGGCGCCGGTCAAGGCATTCTTCAACCATCGTCGCAATGAAAAACTCAGCGCGTGGATGGAAGCGGATCTGGCCAAGCGCCCGGTCGATCGCCTGATTGGTTTCAACAAGATGCCGGGGCTCGACGTGTATTACGCCGCCGACGGCTGTTTCGAAGACAAGGCGCAGAACCTGCGCCATTCGCTGTACCGCCGCTGGGGCCGTTATCGCCACTTCGCCGAGTACGAGCGCGCGGTGTTCGCCAAAGACGCGAAAACCGAAGTGCTGATGATTTCCGAAGTGCAGCAGCCGCTGTTCATCAAGCATTACGACACGCCGCTGGAGCGCTTTCACTTGCTGCCGCCGGGTATCGCTCAGGATCGTCGGCGTCCAGCGGATGCCGACGAGATTCGTGCCGGTTTCCGTGCCGAATTCAATTTGAAGGACGACGAACTGCTGCTGGTGCAGATCGGTTCGGGGTTCAAGACCAAAGGCGTCGATCGCAGCCTCAAAGCATTGGCCGCATTGCCTGCGGAACTGAAAAAACGCACCCGGCTGTTTGTAATCGGCCAGGATGACCCCAAATTGTTCCAGATGCAGAGTGCGACATTGGGCCTGGGTGACAACGTGACGTTCCTCAAGGGCCGCAGCGATATCCCGCGCTTCCTGCTCGGTGCCGATCTGTTGATCCACCCGGCGTACAACGAAAACACCGGCACGGTGTTGCTCGAGGCACTGGTGGCCGGTCTGCCGGTGCTGGTCAGCGCGGTCTGCGGTTACGCCCATTACATCGCCGAGGCCGACGCCGGGCGTGTGCTGGACGAGCCGTTCGATCAGGCGCAACTGACCCAATACCTGACCGAAATGTTGAGCGACGACGCTGCACGCGCGGCCTGGAGCCGCAACGGTCTGGCCTTCGCCGAGACGGCCGACCTCTACAGCATGCCGCAGCACGCGGCCGATGTGATTCTGGCGGAGCACGCTTAATGAAGTTGATGCTGGCTGAACCGTTCAAAAGCCTTTGGGCCGGACGCGACCCGTTCGCCGAAGTCGAAGGCTTGCAGGGCGAGGTATACCGCGAGCTGGAAGCACGTCGGACATTGCGCACGGAAGTCGACGGGAACGGATTTTTCGTGAAAATCCACCGTGGCATCGGCTGGGGCGAAATCTTCAAGAACCTGCTCACCGCCAAGCTGCCGGTGCTCGGCGCGGGTCAGGAGTGGAAGGCCATCCAGCGTCTGCAGGAAGTCGGCGTGCCGACCATGACAGCCGTCGCGTATGGCGAAAAGGGCAGCAACCCGGCAGATCAGCATTCGTTCATCGTCACCGAAGAACTGGCGCCGACCATCAGCCTCGAAGACTTCAGCATCGACTGGATCAAACAGCCGCCCGAGCCAAAACTCAAGCGCGCGCTGATTGCCGAAGTCGCACGCATGACCGGCATGATGCACCGCGCCGGGGTCAACCATCGCGACTGCTACATCTGCCACTTCCTGCTGCACACCGACAAACCGGTCACGCCGCAAGATTTCAAACTCTCGGTGATCGACCTGCACCGCGCCCAGACCCGCGCCAAGATCACCCAGCGCTGGCGCAACAAGGATCTGGCGGCGCTGTACTTTTCCGCGCTGGACATCGGCCTGACCCGCCGCGACAAGTTGCGCTTCCTCAAGGGTTATTTCCAGCAGCCGCTACGGCAGATTCTCGCTGAAGAGGCGGCGCTGTTGAGCTGGCTCGAAGGCAAAGCCAACAAGCTCTACGCGCGCAAACAGCGTTACGGAGATGCGCTCTGATGGCGGGTTGGATTCTTGAGCCTGAATACAGCGATCTCGCCGCCGACTTTGGCAGCCTCGAAGCGGTATTTGCCCTGCAGGGCGAGCGGCTGACCCGCGATCCGTTGTCCGAAGTCATTCGCGTCGAGCGCAACGGCGTCAACTATTACGTCAAACGCTACGTCGGCGCCGGTAAGGGCTTGCGCCGCTACCTCGGCAAGCCACGGGTGAAGATGGAATGGCAGAACCTCAAGCGCTTCGCCAAGTGGGGCATCCCCACTGCGGAGGTGGTGGCCTGGGGCCTGGAGCGTCGGGGCGCGGCGTACGACCGTGGCGCGATGATCACTCGCGAGTTGCCGCGCACCGAGGATCTCTCGGCGCTGGCCGAGCGCAAGGATCCCAAGCTCGACGACCGCGCCTGGGTCGATGGCGTCAGTCGGCAATTGGCCGGTTACACCCGCACCATGCACGACCATCGCTTCACCCATAACGATCTGAAGTGGCGCAATCTGCTGATCGACGATCAGGCGCGGCTGTTTCTGATCGACTGCCCGAACGGCGATTTCTGGCGCGGTTTCTGGCTCAAATACCGCATCACCAAAGATCTGGCGTGTCTCGACAAGGTCGCCAAATATCACCTGTCGAACACCCAGCGCCTGCGCTTTTATCTGCAATACCGTGGCCGCGATCGCCTGAATGCCGCTGACAAAAAGCGCATTCGCCACGTGGTGAGATTTTTCGAGGGACGTGAATGACTGATTTTCTGGCCGCTGCAGACCGAGCGCTGCTTGAACGCAATGGTCTCGGCACCTTCGAGGCCTTGTGGGCCAAACAGCTTGAAGCGGTGGACGAGCCCAACACTGACGGCGGCGGCTGGAGCAGCGTGTTCCGTCTGGAGCTGGAAGGGCACGCGTATTACCTCAAGCGCCAGAGTAATTACCTGACGCGTACGTTGCATGCACCGTTCGGCGAGCCGAGTTTCGCCCGCGAATTTCGCAACATCAGCCGCTACAACATGCTGGGGATTCCAGCCTTGCAAGCGGTGTTTTTTGGCGAGCGCAAGGTCAAGGGTGAGGTTCGGGCAATTCTGCTGACTCGCGCCCTCGATGGCTGGGACGACCTCGATTCGCTGCTGCAGCGCTGGTCTGAGCTGCCGGCGGTACAACAGTCGGCGATTCTCAAGGCGTGCGGATTGCTCGCACGACGCCTGCACGGTTTGCGTCAGGTGCATGGTTGTTTTTACCCCAAACATATCTTTATGCAGGCTGACGGCAGCGGCTATCAGGCGCAGTTGATCGACCTGGAAAAGACCCGGCCGTTGCTGTTCGGCATGCGTGATCGCGTCAAGGATCTCGAGCCGTTGCGGCGCCGCGCTCCGCAGTGGAGCGAGGCGCAATTGCGCGAGTTGCTCGCGGCGTATCTGGATCAGCCGACGAGCAGCTCGTTGGTTGACAGTTGGGTCAAGCGGTTGACCGCCCGGCGCAGTCGCAAGGAGACGCGCTGATGCAGTTAGCCGATCTGAAAAACGCCGGGCGCACCCCGAGCCTGCCATTGACCATTACGCTCGCCGACGCCGCGGGCCCGGCCGATTTGCAATTGCTGAGCCTGTTGCGAGTGTTGCCGGGCCAGCGCTATGTCGGCGTCGGCGTGTGGCGCGGTCGGCCAGTACTGGCGAAATTGCTGGTCGGCAGCAAGGCTGCGCGGCATTTTCAGCGTGAACTCAACGGCGTGAAACTGCTGGCGGCGCAGAGCATGACCACGCCGCTGCTATTGGCCGATGGCTTGAAGGAAGGCGAGGGTGGCTGGCTGCTGTTCGAATTTCTCGAAGGCTCCGAGAGCTTGGGTGACGTTTGGCATGAGGTCGAATCCTTGCCCGTGCTGGCCGATGAGCAATCGGCGGTGCTGGCCGAAGCGCTCAGTGCTATCGCGCAATTGCACAGCAAAGGTCTGTGGCAGGAAGACCTGCACCTCGATAATTTGCTGCGCCACAACGGCGAGCTGTACCTGATCGATGGCGCCGGCATCTGCGTGGAGACCGCCGGTCAACCGTTGTCGCGACAGAAGGTGCTGGAAAACCTCGGCGTCTTTTTCGCCCAGCTACCCAAATCGCTGGAACCGTTCACCGAAGAATTGCTGGTGTATTACCTGTTGAGTAATGCCGAGCACGCGCTACCGCTGGAAGCGCTGCAAAAGCAGATCGACAAGGTGCGCGCCTGGCGGCTGCGCGATTACCTGATCAAGGTCGGTCGCGAGTGCACACTGTTTGCGGTGCAGCGTGGCGCGTTCGCTTTGCGCGCTATTCGTCGCGAAGAAGAAACGGCGATGCTGCCGGTGCTGGAGCAGGCCGATGCCCTGCTCGATCGGGGCCATCTGTATAAAACCGGCGGCGCGGCGAGCGTCGGCAAGGTTGAGGTCGCCGGGCGAGCGCTGGTCATCAAACGCTACAACATCAAGAATTTCGCCCATTGGCTCAAGCGCTTCTGGCGCCCGAGCCGTGCGTGGCATTCGTGGCATGAAGGTAATCGGCTGGCGTTTCTCGGCATCGCCACGCCGAAACCACTGGCGGTGCTGGAAAAGCGTTTCCTGTGGCTACGCCGTCGAGCCTATCTGATCACCGAGTACTTGCCCGGGCCTGACATCATCGAACGCTTTGCGCCATATGTGGAAAGTGGCGCGGCACCGGAAACCGAGCTGCAAGCGCTGGATCAACTGTTTGCGCGATTGATCGCCGAGCGCATCAGTCATGGCGATTTCAAAGGGCATAACCTGTTCTGGCAGGAGGATCGCTGGGCGCTGATCGATCTTGATTCGATGTGTCAGCATGCCTCACTCGGCAGTTTCGCCCCGGCCTATGCCCGAGATCGCGCCCGGTTCATGCGCAACTGGCCCGAGAGCAGCGCATTGCATCAAGTCATTGATCAGCGTTTGCCCAAAGACATCTCCAGCGCAGTCTGAATCCCTTCGCCAGCAGGGCTGGCTCCCACATTGAAATGCATTGCAATGTGGGAGCGAATTCGCTCGCGAAAAGGCCAGTCCGAACATTGCACTTCCTCCGGGAGAAAGGGTGGACAAGCGCCACTGACTTCTCCTACAGCTTCTACAGAAGCCATGAACTGTGCCGCGCCAAGCCCCGATGCTAGTTTGCCTGACGACTACTGAGGGCAACGCTTGATGATCAGAAAGGCTGTAATGCTGTGTGCTGTTTCCGCGGTTTTATCCGGCTGCGGCAGTGTGCTGACCGTCCTGCAGGACGACGCCGACGTCGCCCGCGACATGAGAAAACAGAAAACCTACTGCCAGTCCATACCACGTATCTACAGCGGTCTGGCCTATGACTTCTGTGTCCTGAATGCACCGCCCGACCCCACCGGTTTTCTGGTGCCGTTCGTATTGCTCGATCTGCCGCTATCGGGCGTATTCGACACTGTGTCCTTGCCGTACACGATCTACCGGCAGATTGAGGATGGAAATGTCGGTATTTACTGGCGACCAAGCGGCAGGTGACTTTCGTGCAGTTTCCTCTTTTTGAGAGCCGCGAAGAGGTTGAGGCCATTGATAGGGTAGAACCGCTGCATGCTTTGGCGAGATACAGTGACTTCGTCATATACGTTGATGAAAGCGGCGATCACGGAATGCAAAAGCTGGATCCCTACTACCCGATATTCGTACTCGCGTTCTGTGTCTTTCATAAGAGGCATTACTGCGAAAAGGTCATTCCGGCGGTTCAGAAGTAAGTTCAATCATATGGGGCATGATTTGATCGGCTTGCATGAGCTGGAGATTCGAAAAGAAAAGGGCGCGTTCTCCAACCTGTTTACCTCCAGAGAGCACAAGCATGCTTTTCTTGCTGAATTGACCGGCATCATCGAAGCCAGCAATTTCGTTCTGATCAGCTGTCTCATCGACAAGGCTTCGCTTCGTGAAGCACAGGGTATGCTCGATAATCCCTATCATCTGGCGCTGGGCTTTTGTCTGGAAACGCTCTACGAATTTTTACAGGAGAAAAATCAGCAGAATGCGTCGACGCATGTGATTTTCGAGCGCCGAGGGAAGCGGGAAGATAACGAGCTGGAATTAGAGTTCCGCAGAATGTGCGGCGGTGCATATCGAATGAGTATTCAACTACCGTTCGACATCGTCTTTGCTACAAAACAAGCCAACTCCGTTTACAGCTGGCTGATCTTGTCGCGAGACCTATTGGCATGAGTGTCTGAGAGCGAGTCAGGAAAATCGCGCTTTCGAGGTGCTCAAACGCAAGTTTTATTGCAGCGGTGGGCGCAGTAAGGCCGGAAAGGGTTTCGAGAACTGGGGCCTGAAAATTTTCCCGCCTTCAGAAAGCGAAAAGCCCCGGTGATCTCACCGAGGCATTAGCGCCGACCGGGATCCCCCAGTCCATTTGAGCTGAAGTCTATGGCGACGTTTAAAGCCTGTCAACGTAGCTACTGCCAGTTCCTTCTAGAGGCTTGCGGACGCTTTTACGCTATAATCCCGCCCTTTAGCTGTCTCTCGCCCGGTGCGAGGGCACATAAATTTTCAAGGCGCATCGCGCCTGCATGCAGACTAAAGAGGCTAGACCCCTGTGGCATTGACGATTCTTGGCCTGTCCGGCGCCCTTAGCCATGATCCTTCAGCAGCCTTGTACATTGACGGCAAGCTGGTGGCGGCGGCTGAAGAAGAGCGCTTCGTACGCGATAAACATGCAAAGAACCGCATGCCCTACGAATCGGCAAAGTTCTGCCTTGAGCAGGCCGGTATCAAGCCGTCCGACGTTGACGTGGTAGCGATTCCGTTCGCGCCGATCAGCCTGTTCGGCAAGGCCCGCTGGCATTACGCCAAGCGTTACTGGTACGCGCCGGATCGCGCCCTCGATGCGATCCTGATGGGCAACCGTCGCTACAAGCGCTATCGCAACAAGATCGTCTGGTGCCTGGAGCAACTGGGCTTCGATCCGAAAAAAATCAAGATCGAGCCGGTCGAGCACCACTTGGCTCACGCCTCGAGCGCCTATCACTGCTCGGGTTTCAAAGAGAAGACCGCGATTCTCGGCATTGACGGCAAGGGTGAATACGCCACGACCTTCTTCGGTTATGGCGAGAACGGCAAGATCCACAAGATCAAGGAATTCTTCGATCCTGATTCGCTTGGTGGCCTGTACGGCGCGATTACCGAGTTCCTCGGTTTCGAGATGCTCGACGGCGAGTTCAAGGTCATGGGCATGGCGCCTTACGGCGACGCCAGCAAATACGACTTCTCCCGTCTGGCCTCGTTCGAGAACGGCGAGTTGGTGATCAACACCGATTACGCCAACGTGATCGGCCTGCGTCGCTATAAAGAGAAGGGCAAAGGCTTTTACTTTTCGCCGAAGCTGATCGAATGGCTGGGCCCGAAACGCGAAGGCGATATCGCTGACGAACCGTACATCCACTACGCCGCGAGCATGCAAGCGCTGTTCGAAAAACTGGCGTTGCAGATGATCGACCACTATCTGGGCGACGTGCTCAAGGAAACCGGCAAGCTCGCGTTCGCCGGTGGCTGTGCGTTGAACGTCAAACTCAACCAGAAAATCATCGCTCGCGATGACATCAAAGAGCTGTTCGTCCAACCGGCATCCGGCGATGCCGGTACCGCTGTCGGCGCCGCTGCTTACGTATCCCACGCCCGTGGCGTGCCGGTCGAGAAGATGGAACACGTCTACCTCGGCCCGTCGTACAGCAACGAAGACGTGATTGCCGCGTGCGCCCGTCACGAGAACAAGCCGACCTGGCGCAAGCTCGATAACATGCCGGAGCAGATCGCCAAAATCATGGTCGACGGTAATCCGGTGGCCTGGTTCCAGGGGCGCATGGAATTCGGCCCGCGCGCACTGGGCGGTCGTTCGATCATCGGTTGCCCGAGCGTGCCTGGCGTGGCTGACCGGATCAACCATCAGATCAAGTTCCGCGAGCGCTGGAGGCCTTTCTGCCCGTCGATGCTCGACACCGTCGCGCCGCAGATGATCAAGATCGACCACCCGGCTCCCTTCATGACGTTCACCTTTGAAGTGGCGGAAGAGTGGAAGACCCGCGTGCCGGAAGTCGTCCACGAAGACGGTACGTCCCGTGCCCAGGTGCTCAAGCGCGAATACAACCCGCGCTACTACGACATGATGAAGGCGCTGGAAGTCCTGACTGGCAATGGCGTGTCGCTCAACACCTCGCTCAACCGCCGTGGCGAACCGATGATCTGCTCGCCGACCGATGCGCTGAACATGTTCTTCGGCTCCGATTTGCAATACCTGATCATGGAAGACATTCTGGTGGTCAAAGAGGGCGCTAACGCTTATGACTCGCTCGGCTGAACGCCATGTGCTGCAGTTTTGTCACGGCTATGACGGGCCGTTCCTCGACTGCGCACGGCAGTACGCCAGCCTGTTCGCGGGCACTGGTTATAGGGTGACCACGGTCTTTCTGACCGGGGCCGCCGATAGCGAGGTGGCCGCCGCGTGTGCTTCCGACGAAGTGTTGTTCATGGAGTACAGCTCCAGGGCCATCCGTGGCCTGAAGCTGGGCGCCATCAGCGATTTGCGCAAGATCGTCGCCTCACGCAATTTCAGTTTCTGCATCGCCCATCGTTTCAAGCCGATTTACATCGCCTTGCTCGGCACCTCGTTGCCAGTGATTGGCGTGCATCACGCGTTTGACGATTACAAACGCGCCACGCGCAAACTGTTTGCGCATATTTTCCGCAAGCGTCTGAGCCTGCTCGGCGTGTCCGATGCCGTGCGCGACGACATGCGGCATTGCCTGCCGAAGTGGCCGCAGGAGCGTATTCAGACGCTGTATAACCGCATCGATGTAGCTTCGCTGCAGCTCAGTCAGGTGTCCGCCCGCGAAGCCCGCGAGACGCTCGGTCTGGCGCCGGATGCGTGGATCGTCGGCAACGTCGGTCGGCTGCATCCGGACAAGGACCAGGCAACATTGCTGCAGGGTTTTGCTGCTGCGCTGCCCGGTTTGCCGGGCAACAGCCAGCTGGCGATCCTCGGCCAGGGACGACTGGAGCAGGACCTCAAAGCGCTTGCCCGCGAACTGGGTATCGGCGAGCGCGTGTTGTTTCTCGGCCAGGTGCCGGACGCGCGCAATTACTTCCGTGCGTTTGATGTGTTCGCCCTGAGTTCCGATCAAGAGCCGTTTGGCATGGTGCTGCTGGAGGCCATGGCTGCTGGCGTACCTTTGTTGGCAACGGCCTGTGGTGGGGCGAAGGAAGTGGTCGAAGGCGTGGGCATTCTGTTCCCGCTGGGCGACGCCGAACACCTTGCACGAGGCCTGCAGCATCTGGCCGGCATGGACGATCAGCAGCGCCAGCAGTGCGCGCAAATGATGCTTGATCGTCTGCGTGAGCGTTTCTCCGACCGTGCGGTGCGCGACACCTTCTGGCGTCTGCCGCAAGTAACCGATCTGGCACCGAGGGGCTGATGCTCAACCGATTTCAAGGCTGGCGCGAACGTGGCTGGTCGCCGGTCGACGCCTCGACCTATGCAACTGTCTGGCAGCGTTACGGCGGCAGCGTCGCGACCCATCCGTTGGTGGTCGAACGTCTGGCGCAGCTTGCCGGCATCCCCGTGCGTTACCTGGCCTGGGAGCAGCAGGGCGAGATCAAAGCGGCGATTGCGACTTGGGGGCGCGACTTGGCGCTGTCCAAGGACGTGCTCAAGCGCAACGGTAAAAAAGGCCTGTTCGACCTCGGCAACGCCGAGCTGATCCTGCCCGCTGCCGTCGATGCCCAAGCGCCGTTGCGCCATCGTGCGCGCTATTTGTCGGCGATCAACGAGAGCCGTTTCAGCGGCATGAAGTTGCAGGCCGAACAACTGGCCATGGCCCGCACCCCGGAAGAACTGTCGAAGAAGTTTCGCTACAACCAGCGCCGTGAATTGCGTTTGCTGGAAGAAGCAGGCGGCGTCGTGCGCCCGGTCAGCGAGTTTTCCAGCGCGGAGCTGGCGGCGATCTACTGCGATCTGTTTCAGCGTCGCTGGGGTTTCCCGGCAACGGGTGCAGAACGCATGGCCGAGGTGATCGAGCTGCTCCGCGAGCTGTTGATCGGCTCGGTGATCTTTCTCAATGATGCGCCGATCGCAATTCAACTGGTGTACCGCGTAGAAGCGCCGCAGTGGATCAGCGTCGAATACATCAACGGCGGTGTCGACCCGCAAACCCGTGAATTCAGCCCCGGCAGCGTGTTGAGCTTCCTCAATACGCAAAGCGCCTGGGAACACGCGCGGGCACTGGACAAGCCGCTGCGCTTTTCTTTCGGTCGCGCCGATCGTGAATACAAGGATCGCTGGTGCAATCCCGTGCCAGTCTTCACCGTATGAGCCAGCCCATGAGCCGCAAACAGCAACTGCTCAAGCGCCACCGCCGTAATAAACGCATGACTCTGTTGCTCGCGTTGATCGTGTTGATCGCGGTCGGTGTGCTGGTGGCGTGGTGGTTGCCGCTGCTGCTCGCGGTCATCGGCTGGGTCGCCCACGAGGCGTGGTTTGCCGATCATCTGTTCTATTCGCCGAAGGACGACTATCAGTACAGCTTCCCGCCATTCACTCCGCAGCCTAAGGTGCATCTGAGCGGCGAGCACTTGCGGCTGGACGAAGGCGTGATGGTCATGGAGGAGGCCACGCTGATACTCGCGGTGCAGGTGAAGAGCACGTGGCTGGGGCGTTTTTTTGATCCGCGGGTCGAGCTGGCGGGTGGCGCTGATCCCGATGCGCAAACCTTCGAACGCGGCGTCAACGGTGTGCGCTACCTGAACCTCAGCGGCCAGGCGCAAACCTTGTCGCAAGGCCTGCTGCGTTTGCGCGGGCGCTTCTGCCGGGTCTCTGGCGAACCGCTGCTGTGGGCGCTGGAGCAAGCGGATTACCGTCGCTCGCGGGTGATGGTCATCGCGCCGCACGCCGACGACGCCGAATTGGCAGCCTTCGGTCTCTACAGCCAGGCCGACGAAGCCTGGATCGTCACTTTGACCGCCGGCGAAATCGAAGCCGAGCATTATCAGCAGATGGGTTTGAACCCAGTCGAAGCCGCGCGGCTCAAAGGTCGCTTGCGTGCCTGGGACAGCCTCGCCGTGCCGCGCTGGGCCGGTGTGCCGCAGGAAAATTGCGTACAACTGGGTTATTTCTGTCTGCAACTGGCGGCGATGCAGGCTGCACCAAATCAGGCGATCGCTTCCCGCGAAGCAGATTTGACCGATACCCGTCTGTTTCGCCAGTTGAATCCGTTCGCTTTGCCGAGCGATGTCGACGGCGCACCGACCTGGAACAATCTGCTGGCCGACTTGCGCGAAGTGCTGTTGCGCGCTCGCCCGGATGTGATCGTCCTGCCGCATCCGACGCTCGATCCACACCCCGACCATGTATGCAGCCAGCAGGCGGTATTGCAAGTGTTGGGCAGCCTTGACTGGCAGCCGACCTTGCTCGGTTACGCCAACCATCTGCATGACAACGATCGCTGGCCGATGGGCAATGCCGGTGAAGGCATTGCGTTGCCGCCAGCGTTCGATGCCAGCGTACCGATGCAGCCCCTGTCGTTGCCGCTGACATTGGATCTGCAACGCGACAAGGCCATGGCGCTGGGCATGATGCATGACTTGCAGCCGCCAGCGCCGTTCAAACGCCATTTACGCCGCCTGATCCAGCGCGCGCTGGCGGGGCGTGCCCCGTCGGTGTATGGCGAGAACGAGTTTTTTCGAAAAGCGGTCAGACGCCAGGAATTGCTCTGGCTGCTCAAGCCGGGTGAATCAGGCGCGAACCGGGGAGAGTTATGAGTCAACGGTCGAAGGTTCTGCAGCTGCAACCTGATTACAACGTCAAAGCCCATGATTTCGCTGACCTTGCCGAGCAGATCGTCAAGGCATTGCCTTCGGATCGTTACGAGGTGACCGCTGCGTTCCTGCGTGGCAAACCCGCGCCCGGTGAGCCGGTGAGTCGCGCCGACCGTTCGGTGTATTTCGAGTTTTCCGACAAGTCGCTCAAGGGCATGCGCCTGCGCGCGATGTGGCAGTTGTATAAATTCTGCCGCCAGGAAAAATTTGACGTGGTGATCTGCAACCGCTTCAAACCGGTGAACATGATGCTCACGCTCAACCGCTGGTTGAAGGTGCCGCTGTGCATCGGCATCTCCCACGGGTTCGGCGAGTACGACCGTTTTTACCGGCGTCGGCAGACTCAACGTCTGATCGATCGGCATTGGCGTTTTGTCGGCGTGTCACCAGCGGTCAAACAGTACCTGCTCGATTGCCAGTGCGGTTTCACCGATCAGAACACCTATGCCATCACCAACGCCATCGACATCGAACAGGCCGAAGCCTTGCAACACAGCCGCGAAAAGGCGCGTGAAATGCTCGGCATTGACCCGAATGTGCGGCTGATCGGCGCATTGGGGCGACTGGTCTCGGTCAAGGGCCATACCTATCTGTTGCAAGCTTTCGCGGCGCTCAAGGACAAGTACCCGAACGCGCAATTGGCGATCATCGGCGCCGGGCGCCTGCAAGCGCCTTTAGCTGCGGAAATCGAACAGTTGGGCCTCGGCGGTCGTGCGCACCTGCTGGGCTTCAAGGAGAACGCGCTGCAATACGTGCGCGCCTTTGATATCTGGAGCATGCCGTCGCTGGCCGAAGGGCTCGGCCTGGCCCTGCTCGAAGGCATGAGCGGGCACCTGCCGGTGATCGCTTCGAATGTGCCAGCCATGTTGCCGCTCATCGAGGGTGCCGGTGGCCTGACCATCACACCCAAGGACGTACCGAGTCTGATCGCGGCGCTGGATAACTATCTCGGGCTGTCCGATGAGGATCTCAGGGCCAAGGGCGAGCAAGCCTATCGGTATCTGCAGCAGCAACATGACATCGAGGTGTTCCGTCAGGAATATCTGGACCTGATCGACTCGGGTCTGGAACAGGCACGCAAGGAGCAGCCATGAGCGAACAAGCCACGAGCGAAGCGAACGCCCTCGTTACCGTCATCATCGCCTCGTACAATCACGGTCCGTACATCGAGGAAAGCATCCTCAGCGTCCTCAACCAGACGTACAAGAACATCGAGCTGCTGGTGGTCGACGATGGTTCGATAGACGATAGCCCCGAGCGCATCAAGGCTTTGCAGGTGCAGTACGGTTTCGATTTCCGCATCCAGCAGAATCAGGGCCTGACCAATACGCTCAACGGCGCCATCGCCCGTGCCAAGGGCAGCCTGATCGTGCCGTTCGGTTCCGATGACATCATGTACCCGGAGCGCATCGCCACTCAGGTCGCACACATGGATGGCAAGCCCGAGGTCGGAATCTGCGCCGGCAATATCGAGCTCATCGATGCGGACGGCAACCTTTACCCGGAAAAACGCCAGCGCCGCGATGTGCCGTTCCGTCGCATCGATTTCGATGACATGTTTCTTGAGCGCAAGCCCTATCCCCCGGCGCCAACCTTGATGATTCGCCGCGAAGCGCTGGACCAGGTCGGTGGCTTCGATCCGACCATTCGCCTCGAAGACCTGTACATCGAACTGAAAGTGACGCGAGCCGGTTATTTCATCGATGGCTTGAATGTGGTGATGGCGCGCTATCGCAAGCACGCGACCAACTCGTACAAGAACCACCGTTTCATGATCGAAAGCATTTTGCGCACCTACGCGTTGTTCAGCGATCATCCGCTGTACGACGAGGTGCGCTACAAGTTTCTCAGTTCAATGTTTCTCAAAGCCTCCAACCGCGATCGCAAGCTGGCGCGCGAGCTGCTGGCGCAGATCCCGTTCAAGACGTGGAACAAGAAAACCTGGCGCGGTCTGGCGCGCATGTATCTTTCGCCGCTGGAAAAAGACTGATCCAAGGGCCGCTTGCGCTTGGCAAGCGGCGCCCTTTACCCGCGGATCTTCAGTTTGCGCGAACCGGAGAACTGGCGGCGAGTACTTGCCTGTGCAGCTTGGCGACTGCCGATGGCGACGCCATGCTGGCATACCCCTGGAGCAGCGCATCGAGGTGATCCTCGAATAACCAGCGCTTGTCGACGGTGTAGCGTTGCATATGGCGCAAATTGCGCTGGCGCAGAGAATTGCTCAGGGCTGAAGGATAGATATTCAAGTCTGCCAAATCGATCAGCCCGAACTCACCGTCTTCCAGTACCAGTACATTGCCCAGGTGTAGCGAGCGGAAATACACACCTTTCTCATGCAGCAGTGCCATGAACTTGCCAAAGCGTTCTACCAGGGCCTGGCGCACGGCTGGCGCGGTAATGCTTTGCAGTACCTGACGCAAGGTCTGTCCTGGCAGAGGCGTGTAATGCACGGCGCTACTGCGGTCGTCGAGGCGATACAGCGCAAGCACTTGCGGCGTAGGTATGCCCATCTGGCGCAGTTGTTCGCTGTTGACAGCGAAACGTTCAGAGTAGGGATTGAAGCTGCCGGAGGTGTACCAGCGCCGGCGACGGAACAATTTGAGGAAGGTGCCGTCGTGCAGGCGCAGGACTTTAGGTCCGAGGCCGTCTTCTTCAATTACCTGAGCATCAGCGCTCATGTGTTGCAGTTGCGTCGAGGACAGTTGTTTTACCGGCAATGTCAGCAGGCGTCGCGCGCGCAGGTTTATGCTCAGCGCCGCAATCAGTGCCAGCGGGATCCACACCAGGAACCAGTGCTCCTTGGGCCGCGAGATGATTCCGCCACCTTCGGTCAGTCCTGCACCGATGCCAAACACCAGCCAGGTTGATGCGATGATCAACAGCGGAGTCATGCGCTGGCGCCAGCTGCTCAGCAGGCCCCAGAAAAGGAAGAACAGCCACGGCAGCAAGCCAAGGATGCCAACGTAATAGAGAACACCCAGCGCAAAGCTGTGTGGCTCCTGAAAGGTAATGCCAATCCCGGGATCGACGGCCAGTTCGGCGTTATAGCCATGGCCGATCCACGGGTGCTCGGCAATCATGTGCAGGACTTTCTGCCAGATCTCCAAGCGATATGAACTTCCACGCTCAATGATCATTTGCGAAAAAAACATCGACACGCCGCCAGCGCTGAGCGCAAGTGCCAGCAGCAGCCCCAGCGAGCGACGGTTCCAGCAAATGAGGAAGAGCCACAATGAGGCCATGGTCAAGGCTACCAGCGGGGTTCTGGAGCCGGTACCGATCACCGCTGTGAACATGATCGCCATTGCTGGGACGCTGAGCCACATCATCTGGCGCCGTTTGCAGGTCATGGTCACGCTCAGCCAGTAAGCGCAGAAAAACCCGAACAGGTGCGAGCTGAGCAGGGGATTGTCGAATGCACCGCCACCGATCAGGCGCATGCCCGGCGAATATACCCGCGCGAAATCGAACATAAACCAGCTCGTGGCAATCAATGCGGTCACGGCTGCGGCAAACAGCAAGGGTTGCAGGATGTCGCTGCGATAACGCACCAGCAGATAGCAGCCGGCAAACAGCATCAGCGTATGCAGCGGCGCTTTCAGCATGCTGCCAACAGACTCGCCATCGGGCCCCCACAAGACACTGAGCAGAGCCCATGCCACGAACACCAGAATGGCGATGAATATCGGTTCACCCAGCAACTCTTTCAAAACCCGTGGTCGCAGGCACAATGCAATCAGGGCTGGAATACTGAACAGCCCGTAATAAAGCTTGTGGTGCTCACTTCGGCCAGGCAGAAAAAACAATGCACACAGGAGCAAAAAATAGCCGGCGGGAAGCATCCACAGGCAAATAAAATCGAAGGTTCGATTGGACGTACTGCTGAAGCCGCGAAGTTGCATGCTGAGAAATTCAATCCTGAAGTTGATCGGCCATCCGTGATGGCTATTTGATGCTGAAAAAGATGCCTAACAATAACAGCCTTTCGCCGATTGCCAGAACCCTGAAGAAGCTGTGCTAAAGTCAGCGTCCTTTTTATCGACTCTCGCGTGATATGACCGACTCCAGTCCTGCCGCAAGCCCTTCGAGCTTGAAAATCTACTTCCGCCTGCTCGGCTATGTCCGGCCGTACATCAGTCTGTTCCTGATCAGCATCGTCGGTTTTCTGATTTTTGCCTCGACCCAGCCGATGCTTGGTTACATTCTCAAGTATTTCGTCGACGGGCTGTCGAACCCTGAAGCCGTGCTGTTCCCGTCTGTGCCGTACCTGCGCGACTTGCAATTATTGCAGGCCGTACCGTTGCTGATCGTCCTGATCGCGGCGTGGCAAGGGCTGGGATCTTATCTGGGCAACTATTTCCTGGCCAAGGTTTCTCTCGGCCTGGTGCACGACCTGCGAGTGCAATTGTTCAATAACCTGCTGGTGCTGCCGAACCGCTACTTCGACAAGCATAACTCCGGACATCTGATTTCCCGTATCACCTTTAACGTGACCATGGTCACCGGGGCGGCAACAGATGCGATCAAGGTCGTAATCCGTGAAGGCATGACAGTGATCTTCCTGTTTGCGTCGCTGTTGTTCATGAACTGGAAACTGACGCTGGTGATGGTGGCGATTCTGCCGTTGATTGCTGTGATGGTGCGTACCGCGAGCAAGAAATTCCGCAAACAGAGCAAGAAAATCCAGTTGGCGATGGGCGATGTCACTCACGTCGCCTCGGAAACCATCCAGGGCTACCGCGTGGTGCGCAGCTTCGGTGGTGAAATCTACGAGGAGAAGCGCTTCCTCAAGGCCAGCCAGAGCAATACCGACAAACAACTGCGCATGACCCGTACCGGCGCTATCTATACGCCGATGCTGCAACTGGTGATTTACAGCGCCATGGCCGTGCTGATGTTCCTCGTGCTGTACTTGCGCGGTGATGCCTCTGCCGGTGACATGGTCGCCTACATCACGTTGGCCGGCCTGTTGCCCAAACCCATTCGCCAATTGTCCGAAGTCAGCTCGACCATCCAGAAAGGCGTGGCCGGAGCGGAAAGCATTTTCGAACAGCTGGACGTCACCCCGGAAGTCGACACCGGCACAGTGGAGCGCGACGCGGTTACCGGGCGCCTGGATGTGCGCAACCTCAGCTTCACCTATCCGGGTACCGATCGTCAGGTGCTCGACAACATCAGCTTCTCGGTTGAGCCGGGGCAGATGGTCGCACTGGTCGGGCGGTCCGGCAGCGGCAAGTCGACGCTGGCCAACCTGATCCCGCGTTTCTATCACCACAACAACGGCGAGATCCTTATCGACGGTGTTGAGGTCGAACAATACAAGCTGCTCAACCTGCGTCGTCATATCGCGCAGGTGACTCAACACGTCACCCTGTTCAGCGATACCGTGGCCAATAACATTGCTTACGGCGATCTGGCTGGCGCGCCGCGTGAAGACATCGAAAAGGCCGCGCGTGACGCCTACGCGATGGACTTCATTTCGCAACTGCCCGAAGGTCTCGACACCCAGGTAGGCGAAAACGGTGTGTTGCTCTCGGGCGGCCAGCGTCAGCGCCTGGCGATTGCCCGTGCCTTGCTCAAGAACGCGCCGTTGCTGATTCTCGACGAGGCGACTTCGGCCCTCGACACCGAATCCGAGCGGCACATTCAGGCGGCCCTGGATCAAGTGATGAAGGGCCGCACCACTCTGGTGATCGCCCACCGTCTTTCGACCATCGAGAAGGCAGACCTTATTCTGGTCATGGATCAGGGGCGGATCGTCGAGCGAGGCACTCACGATCAGTTGTTGGCGCAAAACGGTTACTACGCGCGCCTGAACGCCATGGGTCTGGATGCCCCGGCTGAGGACATCGCCTGATCCCGAAGCCGGCCACGGCCGCGAGCCTCTTGGTCATGACCGGGCTTGCCGCTGTCGGCCGGCTTTTTTGCGCAAAACATGCGCAAAAAAGCCGACTGTTTCATCCTCTTGCCACGGGTGCGCTAGCCTGCGCCAACCCTGTGTTAATATCGCGCCCCTGTTCATTTTGTATGTGGGTTGCTCCATGAAGTTGTCCATGCCGCGATTCGATCAAGCTCCTGTCTTGGTGGTCGGCGATGTCATGCTCGACCGTTACTGGCATGGTGGTACCTCACGGATCTCTCCTGAGGCACCGGTGCCGGTGGTTAAAGTCGAGCAAATAGAAGATCGTCCGGGCGGCGCTGCCAACGTTGCCTTGAACATTGCTGCGCTGGGTGCGCCGGCGTCGCTGGTCGGTGTGACCGGTGACGACGAAGCCGCCGACAGCCTGAGCAATAGTCTCAAGGGTGCGGGTGTTCGAGCCTTGTTTCAGCGCATCGCGCATCAACCGACCATCGTCAAGCTGCGGGTGATGAGCCGGCACCAGCAATTGCTGCGTATCGACTTTGAAGAGCCGTTTGCCACCGACGCCCTGGCACTTGGCGCGCAGGTCGACGACCTGCTGGAAGGCATCAAGGTGCTGGTGCTGTCCGACTACGGTAAAGGTGCACTGAAAAACCATCAGGCACTGATTCAGGCAGCCCGTGCCAAAGGCATTCCGGTGCTGGCTGACCCGAAGGGCAAGGATTTCTCCATCTACCGTGGCGCGAGCCTGATTACGCCTAATCTGAGCGAGTTCGAGGCGATCGTCGGCGGTTGCGCCGACGAACATGAACTGGTCAGCAAGGGCGCGACGCTGATGCACGACCTCGAACTGGGCGCGCTGCTGGTAACCCGTGGCGAACATGGCATGACGTTGTTGCGTCCGGATCATCCGGCGCTGCACTTGCCGGCGCGTGCCCGTGAAGTCTTTGACGTGACCGGTGCTGGCGATACAGTGATTTCCACGTTGGCCGCAGCCATTGCGGCTGGCGAGGAACTGCCACACGCGGTGGCGTTGGCCAACCTGGCGGCGGGCATCGTCGTCGGCAAGCTGGGGACGGCCGCGATCAGCGCACCGGAACTTCGCCGCGCGATTCAGCGTGAAGAAGGTTCCGAGCGCGGTGTGCTGGGCCTGGAGCAACTGCTGCTGGCGGTTGCCGATGCCCGTGCGCACAACGAGCGGATTGTCTTCACCAACGGCTGCTTCGACATTCTGCACGCCGGGCATGTGACCTATCTGGAACAGGCGCGCGCCCAAGGCGATCGACTGATCGTTGCGGTCAATGATGATGCTTCAGTCAGTCGCCTGAAAGGGCCTGGCCGGCCGATCAACAGCGTCGATCGGCGCATGGCCGTTCTGGCGGGTCTTGGAGCGGTAGACTGGGTAATCAGCTTCCCTGAGGGCACTCCGGAAAACCTCTTGCGCGAGGTCGCGCCGGATGTGTTGGTCAAGGGTGGCGATTACGGTATTGATCAGGTTGTCGGTGCGGATATCGTGACGGCCTATGGCGGCACCGTTAAGGTGCTTGGACTGGTGGAAAACAGCTCGACGACTGCGATTGTCGAGAAAATCCGTAGTCGATGATCAGATGAAATTTTACCGTTGTGCGTTGCGAGCGAACGGATTTTGCCTCGGGGGTCCTGTAGTCGGCAGGTTTGAATTCCGTGCGCCTGCACGCCTACGTTGCATGGACCTTACCTTATGAAAGTCATGCTCTTGGTGATGAACGAGCAGCGGGTCATTCTGGACCGGCTCTACGCCATCGTGCAGCAGAACTGCGACGAGTGCGTCATCTATCGGTTGAGCAAGCAGCAACAGTTGAACCTCGGGAGCTTTCTGGCGTCGGTTGATTACCAGGGGTTTGACCGTGTGGTGATTTTCTCCCGGGTCAAGCGCCTGGTTCCGCAATTGCGGGTGCTCAAGTGTATTCCCGGGCTGATCTTTCTCGAGCACGACGCCTACCAGAACTACATGCCCGACAGTAAATATCGCTCCGTCTACTCGCGCCTCTACAAGCGCCTGCCCAGCAGTCGTGCTTTGATTTCCGGCGCGGTCGTCGCGCGGCGCATGCGCGACGAGGGCATCGATGCGGTGTTTGTCTCCAAGGGCTATGACGAGCAGATGCTGCACAACACTGGCGTCGAGCGAGACATCCCCCTCGGTTTTCTTGGCAGCCTGAAAAGCACCGAGTACGCGCAGCGCAAGGCGTTACTGGAAGCGCTCGCGCGGCGTACCGACTTGCTGGTGACGCGCACGCGTTCGGGGTCCGAGTATCTGGAAACGCTCAATCGCATCAAGATCTTTGTCAGCGCCGACATCGGCATGAACGAGTTCATGATCAAGAATTTCGAAGCCATGGCCTGCGGCTGCGTATTGTTGGCCTGGAGTCAGGGCGAAGAAGATCAACTGCTCGGCTTCGAAGACATGCATAACACCGTGTTTTATCGCAGCGAAGACGAGGCAGTGGAAAAGATCAAGTTGCTGCAGAGCGATCCCGAACTGGCGCAGCGTATTGCCAGCAACGGTCAGGCCTTTGCACAGAGTCGCTATTGTTTCTCCCGCGTCGGTCAGGATCTTGCCACGGAAATTCAGCGCGAGATGCGCCCTTGGCAGCCGCCGTCGGCGTTCACCCGGTTCTGGGTAAAGTTGCGCTACGGGATGCAGGTGCCGGGGTCTGAATGAAACAGCATGACGCGCAGCCCCCGGCCGAGTACATGGCGCTGGATGCGCTGCCTGGCGGTGATCAGTCCGTTTTGCAGGCGCTTCCCGAAGTTCTGCGCGAATGCCTGAATCGCGCGGCGCGGGTGGTGCTGGTGGCGAATAATCCAGCGATCAGCGCAGCGGACTTCCAAGCGCTGAACATTGGCGCCGACGACGTCGTCGTCAGCTTCAATCATTGCATCAAGGCAGCGCTGCTCAATCCGGCGAGCGTCAATCTGTTCGTGCACGGCTACAACGCGCCGGATGCCTATTTCTTTGGTCTGCCCTACGATTCGTCGGTACAGCGGTTGTTCGCTCAAGCGCAGGGGCGCTGCTTCAGCATGCTGGTGGGGTGCGCGGCGCCGATGTGTCCTTTGCCGCAGGTGGCCATGTACTGGGATCGCATCCCGTTGCCAGCACTGTGGAATTATCCGGTCGAGCGGCCGGGTGGCAAACGTTACGTTGGACCCTCCACCGGGTTCAACACGCTGGTGCTGTTCGATTGGCTACGCGATCACCAAGGTTATAACTACCAGTTGATGACGCTCGGTTTCTCCAACGAGGCCGGGAAGCTGTGGGGTGGACACGCCTGGGACTACGAGCGCGAATGGCTGCAGAAATCCGCGGTCATCGTCGTGCCTCTGCAGCCGCAGCACTGGTGGCAAAAGCTGTTTCGCCGCAAATGAACGATGCTGTGCTGCCGCCTGCCGGCGGTGCCGAACGACTTGTAAAAGGTGCTGGTGCGTGTTGAAAATTGCCGTGGCTTTTTTCGGAATTCCGAGAAACTCACCGATCTGTTTCCCTTCCATCGAGCAAAACGTCCTCGCGCAGTTGCCTGCGGGCAGCGAGGTGAAGTGCTTTTACCACCTGTATCAGGTCGAGGAAGTACAGAATTCGCGCTCCGGTGAAAAAGGCGAGCTCAAGGCGGATAACTATCAGCCCTTTGAATCCATGACCGGCACATTGACGTCTACCCACGGGGTTCTGGAGCGTTGGGATTTCGAAAGGGTCAAGGAGCAGGGGGATACCTGGGGCGATGGCCATGCTTCGCTGCGTAACCTGATTTATCAGCTCAACTCGCTATACACCGTGACGACGATGATCGAATCCTTCAAACCGGATTTCGTGGTTTTCGTGCGACCGGACAACTTCTTCCACTCCGCGCTGCCAGGCTACGTGTTCCAGCACGCCGAGGCGCGTCGTCAGCAGGTCTATATCCCGGACTGGCAGTGGTGGGGCGGTTTGAATGACCGGTTTGCCGTATGTGGTCGTGATACCTATGTCGCCTACGGCAAGCGCATCGAGCGCATGTTCGACTTCTGCATGGCGACAGGGCGCAAACTGCATTCCGAGCGCCTGCTCAAGTACGCTCTGCAGCAGGCCGATGCAAAGATCTGCACGCTACCGACCCAGGCGTCGCGCGTGCGCATCGGTGGTGAGTTCGCCGAAGAGTCGTTCTCGCCCAAGCGTGGCATGGGCAAACGCGAAAACCGCTATTTTCACCTCTTTGCAACGTTGCGCACCTGGTTCGATCGTCGGCGCTGACCGGCTATTTGCTGGCTCGGCGTTTGCCCAGGCCGACCAGCCGCAACGCCTTGATACTCAACTGCTTGAGCCCCGAACGCGGGGCTTTCGCCGGTTGCAGTCCTTGCTGCGTCACCCAGTCTTTCCAGCGAATACGTTCTTCGCGCACGATCCAGCCCGTCTGAGTGGCAAAGCTTTCAGCCAGAAACAGGCCTCGCGTGCTGGCCGGCAGCAGCTTGTCACGCTTGAGCGTATAGAGCTCGGCGAGAGGCGCGCCGTCCTTGAGCGGCATCAAATACAGATCCGGGCGTTTGCGATCCAGGCGTGCCACCAGTTGATCGCCTTCCAGACGTTCATCGACATGAAACAGGCTCAGGGATTTGGCTTCCTTGGGCACATCGAGTCGCAGGTCGTAGATCAATTGCAGCGAGGCGGTGGGCAGGTGCACATAGGCGCGCGGCCGTTCCAGCAGTTGCAGATTGGCGCTGCGCACCGGGCGCGCCGAGCCTGACAGCGGCGTCAGGCGAAACGGCAAAGCTTCGCGATAATGCAACGCAGCTGCATAGGGCGCCGGCAGCCAGGTGTCATTGAAGCGCCCGCCGAGCCAGCCTTCCGGGGTTTCGAGCAAACACTCTTCGGCAATTTCCTGGATGGCAGTGTGCAGCGGGATGTTCAGCTCATGGGCTGGCACGTAGCCGGATATCAATTTGAGTACCACGTCGCCGCGATCCTGGCGGCGCTGACGCACCAGCACCCAATAGTCGCGATTCTGCCAATGCAGGGTCAGGCGCACCGAAACCCCGAGGTTGGCCAATTCCAGTGCAAAGCGTTCAGGGTCGGCGACGCTGACCGGTTTGCGCCGTTGCAAGGTCTGGGTGAAATTCATTGGCATGCCGACGCTCTGATAGGTCAGGCCTTCAGGCGTGGCTTCGACGAACAATGGCAGGGTCTTGAAGTTGCTCGGGTTCTTTCTGATGAGCGTGCGCGGCATATCGGCTCCTGCTTAAGGCCGCGGGGCGGCGTCAGTGACCACGAAGGACTTGGGCAACGGTCGCAACGTTGTGGGCGAGGTGCAGCGGATTGATCGTGCCGACAATAGCACTGGCGACTCCGGGCTGTGCGAACAGCAATTCGAAGCTGGCGCGTACCGGATCCACTCCCGGGCTCAGGCAGGCGTGCCCGCTGGCCAGGGCCTTCTTCACCAGAATCGCTTTGCCGTGGGCAGCAGCATAGTCAATGACAGCTTTCTCGTTTCGTTCGTTCAGATTGTAGGTGACCATCGCACAGTCGCCTTGCTCCAGCGCTTTCAGACCACCTTCGACGGTTTTGCCGGAGAAGCCGAAACCGCGAATCTTGCCTTCGGCCTTGAGGGTGGCGAGGGTGGCGTACACCTCTTCATGCTCAAGGATGGCTAGGTCGTTGCCGTCAGAATGCACCAGCACCAGGTCGATGAAATCGGTTTCCAGGCGTTGCAGGCTGCGCTCCACCGACATCCGCGTATGGGCGGCGCTGAAGTCGTGACGCGATTGGCCGTTGGCAAACTCTTCGCCCACCTTGCTGACGATCACCCAATCCTGACGCTGGCCGCGCAGGAGCGGGCCGAGGCGCTCTTCGCTGCGACCGTAGGCTGGGGCAGTGTCGATCAGGTTGATGCCCAGCTCGCGCGCTTGTCTGAGCAGCATCCCCGCTTCTTCATCGCCGGGAATCTGAAAACCGTTGGGGTATTTCACGCCCTGATCGCGGCCCAGTTTGACTGTGCCCAGACCCAGTGGCGAAACCATCAGGCCGGTGCTGCCCAATGGACGACGCAGGTCGTGCAGGTTGGCGATGCTCATGGCAATAGTTGCTCCCAGGCCGGAATACCCATCGGCGGCTTCGGCAGCGCCGGCAAAGGTTCAGTGGCTTGCGGCTGAATGCCATCTCGCTGCAAGGCGGCGATCACGCGATCAGCGAAGTCAGGCGCCAGTGCCAGTTTGGTCGGCCAGCCCACCAGCAGGCGACCGTCTTCGGCGAGGAAGGCGTTGTCCGGACGTGTCAGCCCGGTTTGCAGTGGCTCGGCACGGTCCACGCGCAGGGTCGTCCATTGCGTGGTGCTGAGGTCGATCCACGGCAGTAGCTGGGCGATTTCCTTTTGCGCCGTGGCAATCTGCTCGGCCGGCTCGCGGTTCACGCCTTCGCTTTCCGCGATGTCGCCACCCAGGTACCAGACCCAATTGCCGTCGGCGGCCGGGTGAGTGGTCACGGTGATGCGCGGTTTGGTCCCGCTGCCCAGGCAATGCGCGTACAGCGGTTTGAGGCCGGGGCCTTTGGCGATGATCATGTGCAGCGGGCGGCGCTGCATGGCCGGGTGCGTCAGGCCCAGTTGCTCGAGTAGTTGCGCGGTACCGGCGCCGGCGCTGAGGACGATGCGCTGTGCACGAATCTCGCGACCGTCGACCCTCAGGCCGACCAGCACACCGGCCTCCAACAGTGGCTCGATGGTTTGCCCGGCCAGCAGGCCATCACCGGCCAGATCCGCCAGACGCAGAACCAGGCTTGGCACATCGACCACCAGTTCCGCGAGGCGGTAGACCTTGCCTTTGAAGCGTTTGTCTTGGAGGGCCGGCGGCAATTGCTCGCCCTTGACCTGATCGACGCGGCCGCGCACGGCTTTACTGGCGAAGAAACTGGTGAGGTTGCCGGCCAGCGTGCCGGGCGACCACAAGTAATGCGCTTCGGACAGCAGGCGCACTCCGGACAGATCCAGTTCACCGCTGCCTGCCAGCGCTTCGCGCCAGCGGCGGGGCATGTCGGCGATGGCTTCCGAGGCCCCGGTCAAGGCGCCGTGCAGCGCATATTTTGCGCCGCCGTGGATGATCCCCTGGGACTTCACCGTCTGCCCGCCACCGAGGCTGGCGCTTTCCACCAGCACGGTCGAAAAACCCTGACGGCGCAGACGTGCATTCAGCCAGAGGCCGGCGACACCAGCGCCGACAATCAGAACGTCGGTGGAAATAACGGATGGCATGCAACGACCTCAGGTGTTCAAGACGAGGGCGCAGTATACAGACTCGGGAAAGACGCGGATTTGTCGATGATCAACAGGGCGAACACAGAACCCAATGTGGGAGCGAGCCTGCTCGCGATAGCGGTGTACCAGACGACATAAATGTTGAATGGCAGACCGCTTTCGCGAGCAGGCTCACTCCTACAGGGGAATGTGTTTGGCTTTAATGACCGGCGGTTTTCGAAAACAGCTGAATGACGACAACCCCCAGCACGATCAACGCCATCCCCAGCATCGCCGGCACGTCGAGTTTCTGTCCGTAGATGAACAGCGCCGCCACGCTGACCATCACAATGCCCATTCCGGCCCAGACCGCATAGGCAACGCCGACCGGCACCGTGCGCACCACCAGGGTCAGCATCCAGAACGCAATGGCGTAGCCGACGATGACCAGCACCAATGGCAGCGGCGTGCTGAAGCCTTTGACCGCTTTCATCGAGACGGTGGCGATCACTTCGGCGCAGATGGCAATGGCCAAGTAGGCATAGGCGTTCATGGTTCGTACCCTCAAATAAAACGTGACTGGCTGAGGCGGCATTCTAGTGAATCGTCAGATGGGGTAAAGTCATTACCTATCTGATTCAGAGATGGGTTGACTGCGCTATGCAATGGGATCTGCAACAACTTCGCCTATTCATCGGCGTAGCCGAACAGCGTTCGTTCTCGGCGGTGGCGCGTCAGCAGCGCAAGGCACAATCGGCCATCAGCACTGCGATTGCACAGCTCGAAGATGACCTGGGTGTCAGCCTGTTCGAGCGTAGCAGCGGGCGCCAGCCGAGCCTCACCGAAGCGGGGGAGGCGCTGCTCGAAGAGGCGCGAGAAGTGTTGCGCCAATGCGAGCGCCTCAACGGCCGCGCGATGGCCATGATGCGCGGGCAGGAAGCCCAGTTGCGCGTGGCTCAGGATGAGGCGATGCCCTATCAGGCGCTGGTGGAAAGTTTCAGTGCGCTGGCCGAGCAGTTTCCCAGTCTCGAAGTGCAATTGACCAGCGCCGCGCAAGGTGAGGTCGCGCGAAAACTGGTGGAGCGCCGCGCTGATCTCGGTCTGCTGTTCTATCACGACGAAATCCCCGAAGCGTTGGAACGCAGGGTGCTCGGCAGTGTGGAAATGGTCACGGTGTGCGGCATCCATCACCCGTTGGCGAAACAGGCCTACGTCACCTGTGAGCAACTGGCGCAGCATCGGCAATTGTTGATGTCCACGCAAACCAGCGTCTATCCCGGCAATGAGCCAGCCAGCCCGCAAGTCTGGCGCGCCGACAGTTTCTATGTGATGGCCGAATGGCTGGTGCGCGACCTCGGCTGGGCCTGGTTGCCGCGGCATGTGGTGCAGTATTCGGCGTATCAAGGCTCGATGGTCGAACTCGACAGCGAATGGACGCCGCCGGCCCTGGTGGTCGAGCTGGTCTGGCGCCGCGACGAGCCCCTCGGCCCGGCCGCGCGGTGGCTGGCCGAACGATTTGCCGTGCACTTGCGCGCGATCGGCGACAAAAGCCGATAAACTCCGCCGCCATGAATAGAACTCTCTACACCGCGCTGTTTTACCTGGGGCTGCCATTGGTGGCGATTCGGCTATGGCTGCGAGCGCGCAAAGCGCCGGCGTATGCCAAGCGGATTGGCGAACGGTTTTCCTGCGGGATGCCGACGCTGCAGCCCGGCGGCATCTGGGTTCACGCGGTGTCGGTGGGCGAAAGCATCGCCGCGGCACCGATGATTCGCGGGTTGCTGCAGCGTTATCCACAGTTGCCGATCACGGTGACCTGCATGACTCCGACCGGCTCGGAGCGCATTCAAGCGTTGTTTGCCGACGAGCCGCGCATCCAGCACTGCTATCTGCCGTACGACTTGCCATGTGCGGCCGCGCGGTTTCTCGATCGCGCCCGGCCGAAGCTTGCAGTGATCATGGAAACCGAGCTGTGGCCCAACCACATTCATCAGTGCGCCAAACGCGGTATTCCGGTGGCGCTGGCCAATGGACGTTTGTCCGAACGTTCGGCGCGCGGTTATGGCCGCTTCAAAAAACTGACTGCGCCGATGCTCGCAGAAATGAGTTTTTTTGCCGTGCAGACTGAAGCAGAAGCCCAGCGCTTCCGCGATTTGGGCGCGCGTCCGGAAACGGTTGAGGTCACCGGTTCGATCAAATTCGACCTGACCATCGACCCACGACTGTTGCAGCGCGCCGCCCAATTACGTAGCCAATGGCAGGCGCTGCAGCGGCCAGTGTGGATCGCGGCCAGCACTCATGAGGGTGAAGACGAAGTGGTGCTCGCGGCCCATCGTCGCTTGTTGGCCAATCATCCCGATGCGCTGTTGATTCTGGTGCCGCGCCATCCGGAGCGCTTCAGCTCGGTTTTCGAGCTGTGTCAGCGCGAAGGCTTCGCCACGGTGCGTCGCTCGA
Source organism: Pseudomonas fluorescens (assembly GCF_900636825.1). NCBI lineage: Bacteria > Pseudomonadati > Pseudomonadota > Gammaproteobacteria > Pseudomonadales > Pseudomonadaceae > Pseudomonas > Pseudomonas fluorescens. The sequence continues at coordinate 527,016 of NZ_LR134318.1, forward strand.
CAGGCGTGGATGTCGATGCGCAAACCTCGGTATTACTCGGCGACACCATGGGCGAGTTGCTGTTCCTGTATGCCTTGGCGGACAGCGCTTTTGTCGGCGGCAGTCTGGTGCCAAACGGCGGCCACAATCTGCTCGAACCGGCTGCGCTGGCGAAACCGGTGATCAGCGGCCCGCACCTGTTCAACTTCCTCGATATCGCCGCGCAGATGCGGGACGGCGGGGCCTTGGTGGAAGTGGACGACGCCGAGGGGCTGGCGATTGAAGTGCAGCGCTTGTTCGAATTGCCGCGTGACGCCCAGCGCATGGCCGAGGCCGGGCTGGCGGTGATGCGCCGCAATCAGGGGGCGTTGCAGCGTTTGCTGGATGGCTTGGGACGGCTTATCAAGTAAGTCCGGAACAAAACGAAAAGATCGCAGCGTGCCGCAGCTCCTACAGGAAGTATTCCAACTGCAGGAGCTGCGGCACGCTGCGATCTTTTGCTTTTGAGGCTTGAGGCCGGGCATTCAACGGCGCCACGCCCGCCGTCGCAGTGACCCAAAAAAGCCGACAGTGATGTCGGCTTTTTTGTGCCTGTCGCCCAGCCGATTTTCGTACGGGAAGTTTCCTTCCGACTTTCAGGAAGCACCCTACATAAATCGGTTTTTCACCTTGATAGCGTGCCCGGCAGTCCTCGCGAGCACAGACCAGGGACGGTTTTCACATCGCGCTCTTTTCCTCTTTGCTTAAGGATAAGCGTATGTTTCCGTCCGCCAATGCAGCGCATTTTGCGTTACAGATTCCTGGGATACGTCACGATTTCAAAGTGCTGGCCTTCAACGGAACCGAAGCGATCAGCACCCTCTACCGCATCGACATCGAACTGGTCAGCGAGCACCCGGATTTCGATCTGGAGAGTTTGCTCAGCCAACCGGCGTTTCTGCAATTTGGCCTCAACGGCGAAGGCATTCACGGGCGCATTGAAGACGTGTTGGTCGGCGAGGCCGGCAAACGCCTGACCCGCTATCACCTGACGCTGGTGCCGGCGCTGTATTACTTGCAGTTCAGCCACGATCAGCGGATTTTCCAGCAGCGCACAGTGCCGCAGATCATCGCGCAGGTGCTAAGCAAACATGGCATCCAAGCTGACGCATTCACCTTTCACGTCAATGCCAACGCGCCTCGTGACTACTGCACTCAGTACGCCGAATCGGATTTTGAGTTCATCCAGAGGTTATGCGCCGAGGACGGCATCGCTTGGCATCACCAGCATTCGGCGGACGGCCATCTGCTGGTCTTCACCGACGATCAGGTGTTTCTGCCCAAACTCGGCGCCACTCGGTATCAGCAGGATTCCGGCATGGTCGCCGAGCATTCGGTGGTCAGTCGTTTCAGCGTGCGAACCAGCACCCGCACGAGCACCGTTACCCGTCGCGACTATGATTTGAAGCGCCCAAGTCTGCTGCTCGAAAGCCACTTCACCGCCGAGTTCACCCCGTCGCTGGAGGACTATCGCTACCCGCTGTTGATCGACAACGAAAAGTCCGGCAAGCGAATGGCTCGGCAGGCCCTGGAGCGCCATCGCACCGACTATGAATTGGGCGAAGGACAAAGCGATCAGGCAAATCTGCGCTGTGGTCATCTCTTCGAAATCACCGAACACCCGCGCAAAAGCTGCAACGAGCTGTGGTTATTGCGCAGCGTTTCGCACACCGGCCGACAGCCACAAGTGCTCGAAGAGTCAGTCACAAGCGACACCCAAGCCGCTGATGGCTTCACCCAAGGTTATCGCAACACCTTCAGCGTGATCCCCGCCGAAGTGGTGTTTCGCCCACCGTTGCCAGCGCCACGTCGCCCGCTGGTGTGTCAGACCGCACGGGTCACCGGGCCGGCTCATGAAGAAACGCATTGCGATGAATTCGGCCGCGTCAAATGCGAGTTCAATTGGGACCGCGCCGAACTCAACAGCGAACGCAGCAGTTGCTGGATCCGGGTGGCGTCGAGCTGGGCCGGTGATAGCTTCGGCTCCGTGACCATCCCGCGCATCGGCATGGAAGTCGTGGTGACCTTTCTTGAAGGTGACCCGGACAAGCCGCTAATCACCGGTTGCGTGCCAAACAAAGTCAAATCTGCGCCCTACACCTTGCCCGAACACAAGACCAGAACCGTGCTGCGCAGCCACAGTTCACCGCACACCGGCGGCTACAACGAACTGATGATCGAAGACCGCGCCGGCCAGGAAAAAATCTACCTGCGCGCCGAGCGTGATTACGAGCAACTGATCCTCAATGACAGCCGGAGCCTGATTCGCCACGACCGTTTCCAGCAGGTCGACAACCACAGCAGCAGCCTGATCAAGGCTGACGAACGACATACAACCGACGGTACGCGCAACACGGTGATCGGCAGCGACGATCTGCTCACGATCAGCGGCAACAGCAGCACCACGGCGGACGGCACGCTGGTGATTGCGGCCGGCCCGCATGCACGGGTTACCGCCAGCCAAGTGGTCATTGATGCCAGTGCGAGCCTGACGCTGGCCGCTGGCGGCCATCATATTGTGGTCAACGCGGCCGGGATCTTCAGCAGTGTCCCCATCGTCGAGGGCGGCGCGCCGATGGCGGGTGTGGCGGCGCAGTTGGCGTTGGGGGCACTGCCCCATGATTTTCAGGCTTCGCTTGCGCTGTCCATTCCCGCGCACTAACGGCGCTGGCTCAGGCAGCAGGCCAAGCAAATTCGGTCTGTGCCGTGTGCGAAAAACTGACGCAGGTGAACGCATGAGCCAGGCGTATCTATTGCTGGATCGCATCCAGATTGAAAACCTTGCCGATCGCCTGTTCGAACTGACGGGCGGCGCGACGGTTCACTCGCTTTATCAACGCACCGCCTACAGCGCCGTGGACAAGGCTGGGCCATTGCTGGTGGTTGTTAACCCCGACAGCCCGCTGGCGAAGGTGTTCTGGCAGGAGTGGAGCATGACGGCGGGCATTTGGCTGGAGTCGCCGGACGACGAGGATCAAGTGCTGGAACATTTGCGTGGTCTGATTCACGTCCGCGTGCCGGGTGAAGCTACGGTTCTGTTTCGTTTTTACGACCCACGTATCACCGCGTTGTGGCTAAGGGATTTGCCCGCTCTGGAGCGGGATCGATTGATGGGGCCGGTACGGCTGATACAGCTACCGGATTCGCCGATCCACCAGCAAACCGAGCAACCGGCGATCCCGTATGCGAACAGGCCGTGGCTGTCGTTAACCGCGGAACACCTCGTTCACCTGAGCACTGCCAAGCGCCAGTCCTTCACCCGCCAGTTGATCGAACACGCTCAACGCTATTACCCCCAATACCTGCAATCACTGGATTCGGCTGCTTTGCAGCAATGGGCCGTGGACTGTCAGGCCAGCGCTGCCCGCAGCGGCTTCAGTGCCGTCGATGAAGTCTTGCTCTGGGCGCGATTCTTCGCAGTGCTGGGCGCGGGCTTCCCCGAGGGTCCGGAGCTCAGCGCGTACCGGCAGTTGCTGGCCGAACCCGGAGTTTTGCCACGTCAGCGTCTGGACAACCTCAACGATGCATTGACGCACCAGTTGCTGATCGACAAGGAATCCGCCCTATGAGCGCCGAAAAACTGGCCATGGTCGACGAGGCCGCGCAGGCTGAACGCGCCGCCAAATCCCAGCCAACTGTAGACATCAACAGCATGGTGCAACCGTGTCCGGCCAGTCAGCCCGAACTGTTTGTGGTGCCGGTGCGCTACGCGCTGGCGCATGAAAAAGCTGAGCATGCTTGTTGCCTTCCGGGTGTCACGCCCCAAAGGCGCCCGATGGCGGTACGTCGTTTGCGCGCGGGGTTTGTGTATGTCTGGCAGCATCAGGGTCCACTCAGGCGTTTTGTCGTCTCGCCGCAAGGGCTGTTGCAGGAACAGATGTTGGACGCCGAGCCTGTGTTGGTGCCTGACGCAACGCTCATGGGCCTGGCACTGCAAAAAATCCACGACGCCTGGATGCTTTTCAGCGAATTCCCCTTGAGCCTCGAACACTGCCAGTCGTTGAGCGACAGCAGCACCCAACGCACTCAGCACATGCGCCGCATCGCCCTGCGCACGGTAGCCGATGAGTTGCAGGCCCCGCATTGTCCGCCATTGGACAAAGCCGATGAGGTCATGGCCGAACTCATCCCCGACACCTACGCCCGTTCGATGAAAGCCGATCAACAGAACAACCCTGACGACACCGATGCCCTTGGCGCGACGCTGTTAAAGGATCCGACGCCGGCCAACATCAAAGCCTACACCGACGCGATGCACCGTGCCCGAGCGCGCGAGGTGTTTCTCGCTCAACATCCCGCCGCCAGCGATCTACCGCCGGGCGAGTGGAGCGCCGAGCCATGGGACGGGCAGGGCACGCGAAACTGGCTCGACAACGCCAAGACGCAAAGTGAGGGGCGGTATGCCGTTTTCGCCTGCCTGGACGACGATCTGGGTGTGTTGCGCGATATCAATCGTGAGCAGGAGCAGATAGAAACGGGCCACGAAAAATGGCTTGGCGAGAACAGTCTGCGTCTGAGCATCGGCGGCTTTGTGTGCAGCTTGATCACTGAAGATGGCGCCGAGCTGGCGGGCAACCTGAGTTATCGCTACAAGGATCGCGACATCAGCCTCACGCCCGAGCAGGGGCAGGTCATGCTCGATACCCAGCATCGTCTCGATGAACAACTCCGGGCTGAAACCCAGGATCGTCAATACGGCGGTCGACCGACCCAGGCCGAAGCTGCCGCCCGGGATGCGCGTATTGCGGCGATCATCGATCCGGTGCGGGCGTTTATACCGGCGGATCTGTACTACGAGGCAGAGTTCGTAGTCCGTGAATACCGCGCGCAAAAACAATCCAATCTCAACAATCACGCATTCGGCGCCAAGGTCGGCCAGTACATCGACCTCGATGCGATGAATGCATGGTTCACCGACACCGCCGCCGGCCACTTCCAACTACTCGAACAGCGCCACACCGCGCTGTTCGCCGACCGTGGCGTGTATCTGCAACGCTCGGTCAGCGGCACCTGGTTTGTTGATTACGACGATCTCGAAACCCGCCATTGGCTGACCGAACTCGCCATCGGCTGCCTGACTGCGCAATGCCTCCGCGCCCAAGGCGCCGAGCAATACGCCGACTACGTGCGCGCTGCCGATGGCGGCGCGCTCAGCCAACTGTTCAACGCCTGGACGCCGTCGCTTGAGGCTGCCGTCAACAACGCATCACGCCTGAGCGAGCTGATGGCCGCGCTGTCCGTCGACAACATCACCGCCACGCATCAAGCCTTGGCGCCGTTGAGCGTGGTGGTGCTGGACCACATCGCAACGATGGCCCGTGACGCGGCCAGCCCATGGAACATGCTGGTCAATCGGCTGGGCGCGGCGTTGTTGTTGCTCAAGGGCGAGAAGGGCTTCAGCACCTCGTGGATGAGCATTTTCATCGCCGCGAGGCTGGGTGGCGAGAGCCGTTTGCAATCGGTCACCGAGGGCGCGCGGCCAGTGTGGCGGCTGTCGGGCCAGCGGGCCGAGGCGTTGGGGGAATGGGTGAACAAGACGGGCAAAGCCATTGGTGTCGGGCGGGCGGAGCGGATACGGAATGCGCCCGCAGTGGTGAACAGCGGCGGAGTGGTGCCGTTGGCAGCGCTGCTGCTGAACGTGGTGAATGTGCAGAACTATTTGAGCGACGCCGGGGTGCTGGAGGGGATGGAGGCGCGAAGGGTGAATGACACGGTTTCGGCGAGTTTGTATGGGGCGGCGGCTTTGGTGGCGGTGGTGGATAGTCAGGTGCGGTTGGGGTTGGGGGTTAAGGAGTTTGGTAAGGGGCGGTCTATGGTTCCGACGCTTACTTTGTTTGGTGGGGTGATTGGTGCACTTTCTACTGGTGCTGCGATAAACGAATTTCAGGCTTTGAGATCTCAACTGGAAAATGCCCAGAACCAAGTCGATCCATGGATGCAAATCCGTCAGATCGCTGTCGGAGGACAGGTAGCGGCCTTCGGTGCTCAAGCGATGTTAGGGTTTGGCTACACCGCCCGAGCCTTGGCAGGATCAATAACAGCGGAAGTCGCCATCTTGCGTTACACGCTTTATATGGGCCCGTTGAACTGGATTATTGCCGCATTAGGTCTGCTGTACCTGACAGCATGGTTCTTCGAAAAAACGCCGCTGCAAAATTTCCTGAACAACTGCTGTTGGTCCAAGACGCGGGCCATCGATCTGGGACCCATAGCGCCCAAAGCACAGCAGGACGAACTCGACCGTTTGTACCTCATTCTTTATACGCCTCGCGTCAGCATGGAAAGCAGCTCCAGGCCGGCGCCTGATAATGGCCGTTCCGGTCTGGCTTTCGTCAGCGCCATCGACTCTCTGATCATCGACTTGCCAGGCGCTGAGCCAAACAGTGCCTACCTGGAACTGAGCATGGTCGGAGACCCGGTGGATACTCAGGGGTACCGATATCTGATCAAAAACAGCCCCTCCAATGGCTATAAAGCACCGCGACCATGGCGAGACATGGCCCCGCACTGGCTGTCCAGCAGCCGTTGTGAGTGGATTCCGGTCAAGGAAGGACAAGGCCTTAGACTCAGCGGCCCATTCAAGGAACTTGCAAACTTTCTGGGGACGCCACCCAGCACGGTTTCGCTTCGGTTGCGTTATCGCACGCCGTTGACCGGGATATTGGGCGCTCGCAGTTTTATTGGTGGAGAGCGCGGCTTGGCTTTCACCTTGAACAACTCAACCGGTGTCATAGCGCTGAGAAACGACCCGACGCCCGAACTGGATCGTGTGCCGAATTACCCACTGGGTGACGATCGCCCCGGCGCCATTTACCTGCAACCCAAGGACAAACGATGAGTACGCCAGCGGCAGGCTCCACGAAGAAAGGGATATTTTCGCGTAATGATTATCTGGCCCCATTGCCCGTCCCAACAGGTGAAAAGCCTTGTGATGTACTCAACACCATTTGGCGCAAAAACGATGTGTTTCTCGATATAGGTAACTACAGCATCGGTTCGGCAGTGATGGTGATGTGGCCGTCGCTGATGGTATTCGTCTTTATGGGTTACATCACCCCTGAACCCGGACTGATCTGGATTGGGGCGTTATTTATCATCGGTATCCCTTCACTATTTGTTGTTCAGGGGCTCTTTCGCGAAGTCCCCTTACCCATACGCTTCAACCGCCAACGCCGCGAAGTCTGCGTCCCCCGCGACAAGGGCGAGTACTGGATCGTCCCGTGGGAAACCGTAACCGCCGCCGCCACTCAGCATTCATCAGTCAGTCAGGCCGGCAAAAACACGATGGGTCTGCTGGTCATCGGTTTCGATAACCCCGACCCGGACGCCACGGAAGACAACAAACACTTTTCACTAGGGTTCAACTGTGGCGGCGGCACGACTGCAATGGCTCTGTGGGAATGCATGCGCAGTTACATGGAGATCGGGCCGGAGGCAGTACCCGAAAGTCGAGTGGGTGTCGCGCCTTACGAAGAAACCCAAATTGGATCGCTCATCGTTGACCTGCGTAAAGGGGAAATGCTGAGGGTCTTGTGGGGAGTGTTCTGCATAATTTTTTTGGGCACTTATCTGGCGGAAAAGCTTCAAGACTTGAAGCTTTCCCACCCGCCGGAATTACTTTTTCCCGACATCATCGAATGGTCAAAACCACTCCCGCCGGAACATTGGGCCAAACGTTCTCCAGAGTTGGAAGTCGCCATCGCCAAACGCGAAGCCGAGTTGGCCGGGCGAGTTGGGGCGCGAGTATGAGTGCGCCAGCGGCAGGCTCCACGAAGAAAGGGGTGTTTTCGCGCAATGACTATTTAGCGCCGCTGCCCCTTCCTACGGGTAGAAAACCTTCTGATGTGCTCAACATCATTTGGCGCAAAAACGGGGTATTTCTCGATGTTGGTAACTACAGTATTGGCTCGGCAGTAATGGTGCTGTGGCCAGGAGTGATGCTGTTCTTATCTATGGCATATGGATTTAGAAACATTGCACCGGATCTCAGTGTTTTTGCGCTAATTGGTGGAGGGATAATCACTGGTATCCCAGCACTGTTTTTGGTCCAAGGCCTCTTCCGCGAAGTGCCCTTACCCATACGCTTCAACCGCCAACGCCGCGAAGTCTGCGTTCCCCGAGAAAACGGCGAGTACTGGATCGTCCCTTGGGAATCCGTAACCGCCGCCGCCACGCAGCATTCATCGGTCAGTCAGGCCGGCACGATGGGGCTGCTGGTTATTGGTTTCGATAACCCCGACCCGGACGCCACGGAAGACAACAAACACTTTTTACTAGGGTTCAACTGTGGCGGTGGTACTACGGCGATGGCGCTGTGGGAATGCATGCGCAGTTACATGGAGATCGGGCCAGAAGCCGTTGAGGATGCAACTGCTCGTTTCGACAGATCAAAGGGAATCTGGGCAACTTATCTCGACGATCTAATCAAGGCTGCGAAGTTGAGAGGCTGGTTCGTGACCATTCTTTGGGAAGGGTTTTGCGGGATTTTCATATTCAATACGCTGCTGATAGATGTACTTGAGCGATGGAAATTAAATCCGCCACCTGATTTGCTCCATCCAGAGATCATCGAATGGTCCAAACCACTCCCGCCGGAACAATGGGCCAAACGTCCCCTGAGTTGGAAGCCGCCATCGCCAAACGCGAAGCCGAGTTGGCCGGGCGAGTTGAGTCGCAAGCATGAGTACGCCAGTGGCAGGCTCCACGAAGAAAGGGATATTTTCGCGTAATGATTATCTGGCCCCATTGCCCGTCCCAACAGGTGAAAAGCCTTGTGATGTACTCAACACCATTTGGCGCAAAAACGAGGTATTTCTCGATATCGGCAACTACAGCGTCGGTTCGGCGATCATGGTGATTTGGGTTGGAGTAATGTTGTTTTTGGGGCTGGCATACGCCTTCGAAGATCCTGGCGCCTTGATCCTGGGGGCGTGCATCATGGCTCTTCCCATTTTTTGGTTGATTCAGGGGCTCCTCCGCGAAGTCCCCTTACCCATACGCTTCAACCGCCAACGGCGCGAAGTCTACGTCCCCCGCGAAAACGGCGAGTACTGGATTGTCTCCTGGGAATCCGTAACAGCCGCTGCCACTCAGCATTCATCAGTCAGTCAGGCCGGCAAAAACACGATGGGGCTGCTGGTCATTGGTTTCGATAACCCCGACCCGGACGCCACGGAAGACAACAAACATTTTTCATGGGGGTTCAATTGCGGCGGCGGTACGACTGCGATGGCTCTGTGGGAATGCATGCGAAGTTACATGGAGATCGGGCCAGAAGCTGTGCCTGAAAGTCGAGTGGGTGTCGCGCCTTACGAAGAAACCCAAATTGGATCGCTCATCGTTGACCTGCGTAAAGGGGAAATGCTGAGGGTCATGTGGGGAGTGTTCTGCATAATTTTTTTGGGCACTTATCTGGCGGAAAAGCTTCAAGACTTGAAGCTTTCCCACCCGCCGGAATTACTTTTTCCCGACATCATCGAATGGTCCAAACCACTCCCCCGGAACAATGGGCCAAACGTTCCCCTGAACTGGAAGCCGCTATCGCGTTGCGCGAGGCGGAACTCGCCAATCAAGCCGAGCGAGTGTTGCTCTCGAATCGGTCTCGAGCATCGTGAGTCAACGTGCGAGTCTGCCTATCCCGGGACACGACGAACTACCCGACTGCAACGTCCGTGTTCCGGCGCACCTGCGGCCCGATGCCAGTCGGCTCATCCGTTATCTCCTTGAGTTGCCGCATCGGCGGGCGAAGTTCTTGTTGCTGATCGAGGCGTCGGGACATACCGAGTTATTGGGATGGATTACCTGGATGCGCAGCCGGCGCAATAATGAAGCGGTCACGTTTGTGCGTCACGGCGGCCATCTGGACAAGGCTTCGCGCTCAATCTACTCGCAAGGATCGCGCAAGGGCAGGTTTGGCTCCGGGCAATGATCAGGTAACAAAAACCCGCATTTCTGCGGGTTTATATTTTAAGGTCGGGCTTTGAGCTGCGCTTCGGCCGCGGACGCCAGATCCGGCGGCAGGAAATCCTTGTCCGGGTTGTAGTCGGCTTTCAGATACCGCCGCAGATCCTCCAGATCTCCCGGGTTCAACGTCCCCGCCGCCTGCTTCAGGCGCAAATTGTCGAGAATGTAGTCGTAACGCGTGTTGTTGTAATTGCGCACCGAGGTGTACAGCTGACGCTGCGCATCAAGTACGTCAACGATGTTGCGCGTGCCGACCTGATAACCGATTTCCGTGGCTTCCACCGCGCTCTGGTTGGAGATGATCGATTGCCGGCGCGCCTGCACCTGCTCGACGTCGGTGTTAACCGCGCGGTGCAGATTGCGGGTGTTTTCGACGACCTGCCGACGCAGGGATTCGCGTTGCTGCTCGCTCTGGTCCAGTTGCGCATAAGACTGGCGCACTTGCGAACTGGTCAGCCCGCCGCTGTAGATCGGAATGCTCAATTGCAGGCCGAGCGTGCTCTGTTCGACATTGCCACCATAAGGCGCGCCGAACGAGTTCGGGTTACCGAAACCGAGGGCATCGTTGTCACCTTTTTCATATCTGGCCACAGCGTCGAGGGTCGGCAAGTGGCCGGCCTTGCGCTGTTTCAGGGTCTGTTCGGCGGAGCTGACCGCATAGTTGCTGGCGAGCAGGTTGAGGTTCTGTCGCGCCGCCGTATCGACCCAGGATTTTGCATCGTTCGGTGCCGGCGGCAGGATCGGCAGCGTGTGAACGATGCCCTGAATCGCGTTGTATTGACGGTTGGTCAGGGTGATCAGCGCTTCGAACGCGTCATCGACCTGACGCTGCGCGACGATGCGGTTGGCTCGCGCGGTGTCGTAGCTCGCTTGCGATTGCAGCACGTCGGTCTTGTCCGACAGGCCGACGTCGAAGCGTTCGTTAGACTGGTCGAGCTGGCGCTTGAACGCGGCTTCTTCAGCCTTGGTCGAGGCGAGGTTGTCCTGGCTGCGCAGCACATTGAAATAGCTTTCAGCGGATTGCAGGATCAGATTCTGCTCGGTCGCCGAGAGTTGCAGCGCGGCTTGTTCGTTGACGTCCTTGGCGGCCTGGTACTGGAACCAACGATCGGCGCGGAACAATGGCTGCGCCAGCGTCGCCTGATAGGAGTGCGCGCTGCGATTGGCGGTGGCCGATGGCTGATCGATCGAGGTGCGCACGTCGGCGGTTTCGGCGCCGCCGGACAGGTTCGGCAGCAAACCGGCGCGGGCCTGCGGCACGACTTCTTTCTGCGCGCCGTACTGCGCGCGAGCCGCCGCCAGATCAGCGTTGTTGTCGACCGCTTCCTGATAGACGCTGACCAGATCGGTTTTGGTCGACAAGGGCGCTTCGGCTGCCCAGGCCATTGCGTTGGACGCACAAGACACGGCAACAGCCAGTGAAAGTTTGCGCAGCATGAGGCGATCCCTAGCATTGAATATTATGGAAGTAATCCGGGCGCCAAAGGTAAGGCGCAGCCCGCGCAGCGTCAAGGCGTGGCGGGGCAAAGCGAGTGTAGTTGTGCAATCGGATCACAACAATCGGCCAAGCCGGTGTATTTACGCCATTCATCATGGCGTTCGCTGCGGTGTTGGCGTTCCTTGCCGGTTGTGTCTAGACTGGCCGGGTTCTTGTCGGGGTGCCTTGCTATGAGGCTGAGATCGAATAATTTCGGATCCCGTTGAACCTGATCAGGTTAGCGCCTGCGTAGGGAACAAGATTTCTCGTCACCCGGCGAGTCCTCTTGTGCTTCGTCCGGGATATTGTTCGACAATCGAACGCTCGACGACGATGCACAGCACCAGTCCTGGTGCGTCCGTGCCTTTCAGGTTCTGCTCCGACAATCCACTGCCTGGATGCTGTCTGGAGAGCCCGTGATGACAACAAAAGAAAATAACGCGATCAACCTGAGTGACTCGGCCAAGGTCGACGAGCAGTCGGTCAAACCGTTCACCCGTTCGCAGAAAGTCTACGTTCAGGGCTCGCGCCCGGACATCCGTGTGCCGATGCGCGAAATCACTCTTGATGTGACCCCGACCGACTTCGGCGGCGAGATCAATGCACCGGTGACCGTCTACGACACTTCCGGCCCATACACCGATCCGAATGTCATCATCGATGTGCGTAAAGGTCTGGCCGATGTGCGTTCGGCGTGGATCGACGACCGTGGCGACACCGAGCGCCTCGCCGGTCTGAGTTCCAACTTCGGGCGCGAACGCCTCGCCGATCCCGAGCTGACCAAGCTGCGTTTCGCTCACGTCAACAACCCGCGCCGCGCCAAGGCCGGGCACAACGTCACGCAGATGCATTACGCGCGTCAGGGCATCATCACGCCCGAGATGGAATTCGTCGCCATCCGCGAAAACATGAAGCTGGAAGTTGCCCGTGCCGCTGGCTTGCTCGATCAGCAACACCCCGGCCACAGCTTCGGCGCCAGCGTGCCAAAAATCATTACCCCCGAATTCGTCCGCGAGGAAATTGCCCGCGGTCGCGCGATCATCCCGGCCAACATCAACCACACCGAACTGGAACCGATGATCATCGGCCGTAACTTCCTGGTGAAGATCAACGGCAACATCGGCAACAGCGCACTGGGTTCGTCCATCGAAGAAGAAGTGGCGAAACTGACTTGGGGCATCCGCTGGGGCGCGGACAACATCATGGACTTGTCCACCGGCAAGCACATTCACGAAACCCGCGAGTGGATCATCCGCAACTCGCCAGTGCCGATCGGCACCGTGCCGATTTATCAGGCGCTGGAAAAGGTCGGCGGCGCAGCCGAAGACCTGACCTGGGAATTGTTCCGCGACACGCTGATCGAGCAGGCCGAGCAGGGCGTCGACTACTTCACCATCCACGCCGGCGTGTTGCTGCGCTACGTGCCGCTGACCGCCAAACGCGTGACCGGCATCGTGTCGCGTGGCGGTTCGATCATGGCCAAGTGGTGCCTGGCGCATCACAAGGAAAACTTCGCCTACACGCACTTCGAAGAGATCTGCGAAATCATGAAGGCCTACGACGTCAGCTTCTCGCTGGGCGATGGTCTGCGTCCGGGATCGATTGCCGATGCCAACGATGCTGCCCAGTTCGGTGAGCTGGAAACCCTCGGCGAATTGACCAAGATCGCCTGGAAGCACGACGTGCAAACCATGATCGAAGGCCCTGGCCACGTGCCGATGCAACTGATCAAAGAGAACATGGACAAGCAACTCGAGTGCTGCGACGAGGCGCCGTTCTACACCCTCGGCCCGCTGACCACCGATATTGCGCCGGGCTACGACCACATCACTTCAGGCATCGGCGCGGCAATGATCGGCTGGTTCGGTTGCGCGATGCTCTGCTACGTGACGCCGAAGGAACACTTGGGCCTGCCGAACAAGGATGATGTGAAGACCGGGATCATCACTTACAAGATCGCCGCGCATGCCGCGGACCTGGCCAAAGGGCATCCGGGCGCGCAGATTCGCGACAATGCCCTGAGCAAGGCGCGTTTTGAATTCCGCTGGGAAGATCAATTCAACCTCGGCCTGGATCCCGACACCGCGCGTTCGTACCACGACGAAACCCTGCCGAAGGATTCGGCAAAAGTGGCGCACTTCTGTTCCATGTGCGGGCCGAAGTTCTGCTCGATGAAGATCACCCAGGAAGTCCGCGAATACGCGGCCAACCAGCGCATCGAAGCGGTCGACGTGGACATCGCCCAAGGTCTGGCGGAACAGGCCGAGCGATTCAAGAAGGAAGGCAGTCAGCTGTACAAAAAGGTTTGATCTGACGCCATCGCCAACAGGCTGGCTCTAACCGCAAGCACTCCCTTGTAGGAGCTGCCGCAGGCTGCGATCTTTTGATTTTGTTTTTAAAGATCAAAAGATCGCAGCCTGCGGCAGCTCCTACAGAGAGATGTTCAGCCATCGGGTGCAGAATCAAGCCTGCTGGCGATAACGGTAAACACAACAACAAATGTCCCTCTGAGATAACACCCTTGAGCATTCAACCCAGCACCTATTCTCCCGACCTCGCCGTGCCCGCCGACAAGCGTGTATTCGGCGGTCGTGATCTGTTTTCCCTGTGGTTCTCCCTCGGCATCGGCCTGATGGTTCTGCAGACCGGCGCATTGCTCGCGCCCGGTCTGGGCCTGTCCGGTTCGCTGCTGGCGATTTTCCTCGGCACGCTGGTGGGCGTGCTGTTGCTGGCCGCCGTTGGCGTGATCGGCAGTGACACCGGCCTGTCATCGATGGCCGCGCTGAAACTCAGTCTCGGCAATAAAGGCGCGAGCCTGCCGGCGTTGCTCAACCTGTTGCAACTGATCGGTTGGGGCTCGTTCGAAATCATCGTCATGCGCGATGCCGCCAGCCTGCTCGGCACCCGTGCGTTCAGCGAAGGTTCGCTGTGGTCGAGTCCGATGTTGTGGACGCTGTTTTTCGGCGCGTTGGCGACGTTGCTTGCGGTCAGTGGGCCACTGACCTTCGTGCGGCAGATTCTGCGCAAGTGGGGTATCTGGCTGTTGCTGGCGGCATGCCTGTGGCTGACCTGGAATCTGTTCGCCAAAGCTGATCTCGCCGCGCTGTGGGCGCGTGCCGGTGACGGTTCGATGCCGTTCGCCGTGGGCTTCGACATCGCTATCGCCATGCCGCTGTCATGGCTACCGCTGATCGCCGACTATTCGCGTTTCGGCAAACGCGCGAAGAACGTATTTGGCGGTACGGCGGTGGGTTTCTTTATCGGTAACTTTTGGCTGATGAGCCTCGGCGTTGCCTACACCCTGGCGTTTGCACCAAGCGGCGAAGTTAACGCGCTGCTGCTGGCTCTGGCTGGCGCCGGTCTGGGCATTCCGCTGTTGCTGATTCTGTTGGATGAGTCGGAAAACGCCTTCGCCGACATTCACTCGGCTGCGGTTTCGAGCGGGATTCTGTTGCGCCTGAAAGTCGAGCATCTGGCCTTGGCCATCGGCGTGATCTGCACGCTGATCGCCCTGCTGGCGCCGTTGGCGCAGTACCAGAATTTCCTTTTGCTCATCGGCTCGGTATTTGCGCCGCTGTTCGGCGTGGTGCTGGTGGATCACTTCATTCTGCGCAAGCGCCGTGCCCAGGTCGCGTCAGCCGCTTTGCGTTGGCCGGCATTGCTGGCATGGCTGGGTGGCGTGAGTACTTACCATCTGCTGGCGAATCTGTATCCGGAGATTGGCGCCACCCTGCCGGCGCTGGTGCTGGCAGGGCTGCTGCAGCTAGTGCTGGGTCGGGCCTTCAGTTACGGCCGGGAAACAGCTCAGGCTTGAGGATGCCGTTCAGGCGCGGGTAAGGAATCTTCAGTTCGACGTGGCCCAGCGCGTAAGGCGCGATGGTGCTCACGTCGTACTTGAGGATCACGCCGCCATAGGTCAGTGCCACGTTCGGAGTTTTCACGAACGGCCAGTTCGCCACGAACTCAGGCTCCTGATCGAGCTTGGTGCTGATCAACCAACTGTTATGCGCCACTTGCGCGGCTTTCCAGAACGCCTCTTCCTGACCTGGCAGCAACATGTCGGACAGGTTCAGCACTTTATGCTGCTGGCGCGAATAGTTGATGAAACCGCGACCCGGGGTGCCATGGGCGCCGCCGGTATCGAGGTAGCTCGAAACTTCGATGATCACCAGGCCGTCATGCTGCTCGCGTACTTTCGCTTGCAGGTAAGTGCTGTTGCGCGGGCCGGCGCTGGCCAGAAACTGCTCGCGATACGCCGCCAGGGTCGGCGCAACCGAGGCGTTCTTCTCGGTGCGGGTCATTTGCAGCAGACGTTTTTCAATGATGCCGTCCAGTGCTGGCTCGTCCGGGAAGCGCAAGGTGTCGATGTTCACCAGCGGGCAGTCCGGATTGGAACAGCCTGGCTTGAGCTGTTCGGAGGCGTCGCGGGTGGTTTCCAGCGGGGTGCGATAGTTGGGCTGGAACAGGCTGGCACAAGCCCCCAGGGTCAGGGCGATAGCGGCCACGGAGGCAATTTTGAAAAGCGACATGGGCGTCCTTTCGAAAGCAGGGGAAGGCAAAAAGTTACCGCTTCGACTCTCAACAAAGCAGTCAGTTCGCCACTAAGCTAATTAGAGTGGGTTTCGCCTTCACCGTCCATCCCGCTGACGGTAAAGGGGCTGCATCAAACGGTGCGGGCGCGTTAGGATGGCGCGAAGTCGAGGTTGCCGGTCACAGCGGCCGGCCTCGTAACGGATTTGCAGTAAAGAGGATGCTCATGACTGATTTTGCCAACGCCATTCCGACCGCTGTCGATATCGTGCGGCGCGAAAACTGCTACGAAGGCTTTTACAAGCTCGACCGTGTGCACCTGCGCCATGAACTGTTCGCCGGTGGCATGAGCCGTGAGATCAACCGTGAAGTGTTCGTGCGCCACGACGCCGTGTGCGTATTGCCCTACGATCCGCAGCGCGACGAAGTGGTGCTGATCGAGCAGTTCCGGGTCGGCGCCATGGGCAAGACCGATAATCCGTGGCTGGTCGAACTGGTCGCCGGTCTGATCGACAAGGATGAACAACCGGAAGAAGTTGCTCACCGCGAAGCGCAGGAGGAAGCTGGGCTGGACATCAAGGCGTTGTGGCCGATGACCAAATATTTTCCGTCGCCGGGCGGCAGCAACGAGTTCGTGCATTTGTATCTGGGGCGTTGCAGCACGGACGGTGTGGGTGGCCTGCATGGGCTGGAAGAAGAGGCAGAAGACATTCGCGTGACGGTCTGGGCATTCGAAGATGCCTTGCAGGCGGTCCGCGACGGACGTATTGCCAACGCGGCGAGCATCATCGCCTTGCAGTGGCTGGCGCTCAATCGCGCCGAAGTGAGGGGGCTATGGTCGTAAACAAGCTGCGCGATCGTTATCGGGTTGATCTCGTCGGGCTGCAAGCCGCCTGCGAGGCCAATTATGCGCGCCTGATGCGACTGGTGCCGGACATGCGCAACGAGCCCGAGGCCCGGCGCATCGCCGTGACCCAGGGTGAGCAGATGCTCGGCGTGCTCGCCCTCGAAGTGCTGCTAACCTGTCCGTACACCACGACGCTGCAAGTGCGTCAGGAACACAGCCTGCCATGGCTGCCGGTGCCGCAGCTGGAAGTGCAGGTCTATCACGACGCGCGCATGGCCGAAGTGATCAGCGCTGAACATGCGCGACGCTTTCGCGGCATCTATCCTTATCCGAACGCCGCGATGCACCAACCCGATGAAAAGGCTCAGCTCAACCTGTTCCTCGGCGAATGGCTGAGTCATTGCCTGGCGTTGGGGCACGAGTACGAAGTCGTTCGCTAGTTGTGAACTGCGTCCGGTTCGGCGGTTTCCCCTTGACCTGATCCCCAGCATAATTGCCGCACCCATCGATTGCGTGGCTTAGCCCCGGGAGAGCGCCTTGCCGAGCGTATCCACATTGACCACCGCCGACCCGGCGCTGCTGGTGCAGTTGTCCGACAGCCACCTGTTCGCCGAAGCGGACGGAAAACTGCTGGGCATGCAGACCCGCGAAAGCCTGCAGAAAGTTATCGATCTGGTGCTGGCGCAACAGCCGCAGATCGATCTGCTGTTGGCCACCGGCGATATTTCCCAGGACGGCACGCTGGAGTCCTACCAGCAGTTTCGCCAGCTGAGCGCGCAAATCGATGCGCCGGCGCGCTGGATTCCCGGTAATCACGACGAGCCGCAGATCATGGCCATCGCCGCCGTGCAAAGCGCCTTGCTGGAACCGGTGGTGGACATCGGCAACTGGCGGGTGACGCTGCTCGATTCGGCAGTGCCGGGTTCGGTGCCGGGCTATTTGCAGGACGATCAGCTGCAATTGCTCGCTCGCTCATTGAGCGAAGCGCCGGAGCGCCATCATCTGGTGTGTTTCCATCATCATCCGGTGTCGATCGGTTGCGCGTGGATGGAACCGATCGGTTTGCGCAATCCCGAGGCGTTTTTCGAAGTGCTGGATCGTTTTCCCCAGGTTCGCGCGGTGTTGTGGGGACATGTGCATCAGGAGATTGATCGCATGCGTAATGGCGTGCGCTTGATGGCTTCGCCTTCGACGTGCATCCAGTTCGAGCCGGGGAGCGCTGATTTCAAGGTCGGCGATCAGGCGCCGGGGTATCGCTGGTTGCGGCTGTTGCCGGACGGAGGGCTGGAAACCGGGGTGGAGCGAGTCACCGGTTTCCAATTCACCGTCGACTACGGTTCCAACGGCTATTGATAATCCCTGTAGGAGCTGCCGAAGGCTCGGGCCGCGTTCGGACGATCTTTTGAGCTTAAAAACAGAATCAAAAGATCGCAGCCTTCGGCAGCTCCTACAGGATGCAGGCAGGCATCATTTGTATGGCCCCTCCGGCCCTGACTCCCTGTAAACTCCGCTATCTTTCGCCGACGCCCAGGGAGCTCAAATGTCCGGTTCGATCCTCTATATCCACGGTTTCAACAGCGCTCCGGCTTCCAAAAAGGCCTGTCAGCTGGTCGCGGTCATGGAGCGGCTGGGATTGAGCGAGCAATTGCGCGTGCCGGCGCTGCATCATCATCCGCGCGAAGCCATCGGTCAGCTCGAACAGGCAATCGCCGAGCTGGGCTGCCCGCTGCTGGTGGGAAGCTCCCTCGGCGGCTACTATGCGACTCACCTGGCTGAGCGCCATGGCCTGAAAGCACTGCTGGTCAATCCGGCGGTCAGCCCGCACCGGATGTTCGACGGCTATCTGGGCCCGCAGAAAAATCTGTATACCGACGAAACCTGGGACTTGACCCACGACCATGTCACGGCGCTGGCCTCACTGGAGGTGCCGCCGCCGCAGGATCCGCAGCGTTATCAGGTCTGGTTGCAAACCGGCGATGAAACACTGGATTATCGCCTCGCCCAACAGTATTACCGCGCCTGTGCCTTGCGCATTCAGGCCGGCGGCGACCACAGTTTCCAGGGTTTCGCCGGGCAATTGCCGGCGCTGTTGAGTTTCGCCGGCATTGGCGCCGATTTGTATCAGGCAGTCGATTTCACCGCGCTGTGAAGTCCTGCCCCTATTTCATGAATGACTGACGACGAGACCCTATGGCCACTCCCAGCGCTAGCTCTTATAACGCCGACGCCATCGAAGTCCTCTCGGGCCTCGACCCGGTGCGCAAACGCCCCGGCATGTACACCGACACCAGTCGGCCGAACCACCTCGCCCAGGAAGTTATCGACAACAGCGTCGACGAAGCTCTGGCCGGCCACGCCAAATCGGTGCAAGTCATCCTGCACGCCGACCATTCGCTGGAAGTCAGCGACGACGGCCGTGGCATGCCGGTCGACATCCACCCGGAAGAGGGCGTGTCGGGTGTCGAACTGATCCTCACCAAGCTCCATGCGGGCGGCAAGTTTTCCAACAAGAACTACCAGTTCTCCGGCGGTCTGCACGGTGTGGGTATTTCCGTGGTCAACGCGCTGTCGACCGAAGTGCGCGTGCGCGTAAAGCGTGACGGCAACGAATACCAGATGACCTTCAAGGACGGCTACAAGGCCACCGAGCTGGAAGTCGTCGGCACCGTCGGCAAGCGCAACACCGGCACCAGCGTGTACTTCGCGCCGGATCCGAAATATTTCGATTCGCCGAAATTTTCCATCAGCCGCCTCAAGCACGTGCTCAAGGCCAAGGCTGTGTTGTGCCCGGGCCTGCTGGTCAGCTTCGAAGACAAAGGCACCGGCGAGAAAGTCGAGTGGCATTACGAAGACGGCCTGCGCTCGTACCTGGTCGATGCGGTCAGCGAATTCGAGCGCCTGCCGAACGAGCCGTTCTGCGGCGCCTTCGCCGGGAATAAAGAGGCGGTCGATTGGGCTCTGCTGTGGCTGCCGGAAGGTGGCGACGCGGTGCAGGAAAGCTACGTCAACCTGATCCCGACGGCGCAGGGTGGCACCCACGTCAACGGTTTGCGTCAGGGCCTGCTTGATGCCATGCGCGAGTTCTGCGAATTCCGCAGCCTGCTGCCGCGCGGCGTGAAGCTGGCACCGGAAGACGTCTGGGAGCGCATCGCTTTCGTCCTGTCGATGAAAATGCAGGAACCGCAATTCTCCGGCCAGACCAAAGAGCGTCTGTCATCGCGTGAAGCGGCGGCGTTCGTTTCCGGTGTGGTCAAGGATGCGTTCAGCCTGTGGCTCAATGCCAACCCGGAAACTGGGCTGGCCCTGGCCGAACTGGCGATTAACAACGCCGGTCGTCGTCTGAAGGCGAGCAAGAAGGTCGAGCGCAAACGCGTCACCCAGGGGCCGGCGTTGCCCGGCAAACTGGCTGACTGCGCCGGGCAGGACCCGATGCGTTCCGAGCTGTTCCTGGTCGAAGGTGATTCCGCCGGCGGTTCGGCCAAGCAGGCGCGGGACAAGGAATTCCAGGCAATCCTGCCGTTGCGCGGCAAAATCCTCAACACTTGGGAAGTCGACGGCAGCGAAGTGCTCGCCAGCCAGGAAGTGCACAACATCGCCGTGGCCATCGGCGTCGATCCGGGCGCGGCGGACATGAGCCAGCTGCGCTACGGCAAGATCTGCATTCTCGCCGACGCCGACTCCGACGGTCTGCACATTGCTACGCTGCTGTGCGCGTTGTTCGTCCAGCATTTCCGCCCGCTGGTGGATGCCGGTCACGTCTACGTCGCCATGCCGCCGCTGTACCGCATCGACTTGGGCAAGGAAATTTACTACGCCCTCGACGAAGCCGAGCGCGATGGCATTCTCGACCGTCTGGTGGCCGAAAAGAAACGCGGCAAACCACAAGTCACCCGATTCAAAGGCTTGGGCGAAATGAACCCGCCGCAATTGCGCGAAACCACCATGGACCCGAACACCCGGCGTCTGGTGCAACTGACGCTGGGCGACAGCTACGCCGAAACTTCGGAAATGATGGACATGCTGCTGGCGAAGAAACGCGCTGGCGACCGCAAGAGCTGGCTCGAATCCAAAGGCAACCTCGCCGAGGTGCTGGCCTGATGCGGTTTGGCTGGGCCTTGGCGGGTGCGTTACTCCTCAGCTGCGGTTCGGCGCTGGCCGAAGCGCCGCAGGAACTGCGCGTGCTTTCCGAGCATCCCGTCGAGGGCATGCGCGGCGGCAACCTGTCGGGGCTGGCCATGTGCGGCAGCGAGTTATGGACCGTATCGGACCGCGACGACGATCAGATCTACCAGCTCAATACCTCCGATCAGGTCTGGCAGGCCGAAGCCGTGCACCTCGACGTCCCCCCGGTGCCCGAGACCGGTTTGCCGTGGGGCTTGCGTTCGCGCAACTGGGCCGCGTCGTTCGTGCGCGGAGGCGATCTGGATTTCGAGGGCATCAGCTGTGACAGCGCTGGCAATCGCTACATCGTCAGCGAGGGCCATGCGGCGGTATTGCAGGTGCCCGTCATCGGCCCGGTCAACTGGCTGAAGATTTCCCCGATGATGGTTCGCGAAGCTCGGGCCAGCGGCATGCTCCAACATTTCAATGCGATATTCGAGGGCCTGGCGATCAATCCGGCGGGCGACCGGATGTGGCTTGCGGCCGAACGGCAGAGCCGCGGCTTGCTGCAGATCAAGCGCCTGCAGACGGTGTGGGACTGCGACGGTCGCTGCGTGCTGGTCACTGAAGGCGGCAAAGAGATGCAACCGCCGCAGTTTCCCCGCGCGAAAGCGGTCGATCGCGACTTTTCCGATATTTCATTGTTCAAAGGCAAGCTGTTTACGCTGGAACGCAATGCTTTTCGGATTTGCCGCCGCGACGCGCAGACAGCCGCGGTCGAGCATTGCTGGTCGTACGCCGCCGAACTGCTGCAGGCCAACCGCCGTTACTCGCAGAACTACGGTCTGGAAGAAGCCCTGATCATCGACGCTGAAGGCGCGTGGGTCGGCGTCGACAACAATTTTGGCCCGCGTGCCGATGGCGAGTCGCGCCCGGTAGTCTGGCGCTTCGCCGCGCCTGACGGTGGCTGGAGCGCCAAGCCGTGAGCCAGCAACCACCGGGCAAGCGCGCCGGTCGAGTGCTGATGATTCTGGCTTGGTGCGCGGCGTTGTTTCTGGCCACACGGTTCTTCGGCCAGTGGGAACAGCGCCAGCAGAACCCGAACATTGTCGTGACGTCGGAGCAGGGCGAAGGCTTTATCGAAGTGAAACTGGCGAGCAATGCCCAAGGGCATTTTGTCGCCAGCGGTCAGATCAACGGTGAGCCGGTGGAGTTCATGCTCGACACCGGCGCCACCGACGTGGCAATCCCGGCGGATCTGGCCAAGCGTTTGAAACTTGAAGAAGGCTTCGGCGTGACCCTGAGCACGGCCAACGGCCTGAGCCAGGGCTATCGAACGAAAATTGCCCGCCTGCAACTGGGCGACATCGTGCTGCGGGACGTCCGCGCATTGGTGGCGCCGGGGTTGCATGGCGATCAGGTGCTGCTCGGCATGAGCGCCCTGAACAAACTTGAATTTACTCAGCGCGGCGGCACCATGCTGCTGCGCCAGACAACGAACCGATGAGGCCCGCATGAGCGACATCCTTGCAGACAGCTTAGACGGCGTAGAACGCCGCTCGCTGGCTGACTTCACCGAAAGTGCCTACCTCAATTATTCCATGTACGTGATCATGGACCGTGCCTTGCCGCATATCGGCGACGGCTTGAAACCGGTACAGCGTCGTATCATTTACGCGATGAGCGAGTTGGGGCTGGACGCCGACTCCAAGCACAAGAAATCGGCGCGTACCGTCGGCGACGTGCTCGGCAAGTTCCACCCGCACGGCGACTCGGCGTGTTACGAAGCGATGGTGCTGATGGCCCAGCCGTTCAGCTACCGCTACACGCTGGTCGACGGTCAGGGCAACTGGGGTGCGCCGGACGATCCGAAGTCCTTCGCCGCCATGCGTTACACCGAAGCGCGGCTGTCGCGTTATTCCGAAGTGCTGCTCAGCGAACTCGGTCAGGGCACTGCCGATTGGGGGCCGAACTTCGACGGCACTCTGCAGGAGCCGCTGGTATTGCCGGCGCGCCTGCCGAACATTCTGCTCAACGGCACCACCGGTATCGCCGTAGGCATGGCAACCGACGTACCGCCGCACAACCTGCGCGAAGTCGCCACCGCCTGCGTGCGTTTGCTCGATGAGCCGAAAGCCACGGTCGAACAGCTTTGTGAGCATATTCAGGGCCCGGATTACCCGACCGAAGCGGAAATCATCACGCCGCGTGCCGACCTGCTGAAAATGTATGAAACCGGCAAGGGCTCGGTGCGCATGCGTGCGGTGTACCACGTCGAGGACGGCGATATCGTCGTCACCGCGCTGCCGCACCAGGTGTCCGGCGCCAAGGTGCTGGAGCAGATCGCCGCGCTGATGCAGGCGAAACCGTCGAAAGCCCCGCAAATTGCCGATCTGCGTGACGAATCCGATCACGAAAACCCGTGCCGCATCGTGATCATCCCGGTCAACAGCCGTGTCGATCACGAAGCGTTGATGCAGCATCTGTTCGCCAGTACCGAGCTGGAGTCGACCTATCGGGTCAACGTCAACATCATCGGTCTGGACGGCAAGCCGCAGCTGAAAAACCTGCGTGCGCTGCTGGTCGAATGGCTGGAATTCCGCGTGCTGACCGTGCGTCGCCGCCTGCAATTCCGCCTCGACAAGGTCGAGCGTCGCCTGCACCTGTTGGACGGTTTGCTGATCGCCTACCTCAACCTGGATGAAGTGATCCACATCATCCGTACCGAGGAACACCCGAAAGCCAAGCTGATCGAGCGTTTCGCCCTCAGCGAGATTCAGGCCGACTACATTCTCGACACCCGTCTGCGTCAGTTGGCGCGGCTGGAAGAGATGAAGCTGCGCGACGAGCAGGATGAATTGCTCAAGGAGCAAGCCAAGCTGCAAGCGCTGCTGGGCAGCGAAGCCAAACTGAAAAAACTGGTGCGTACCGAGCTGATCAAAGACGCCGAAACCTATGGCGATGACCGCCGTTCGCCAATCGTCGAACGTGCCGAAGCCAAAGCGCTGACCGAACACGATCTGCTGCCGAACGAGAAAGTGACCGTCGTATTGTCGGAAAAGGGCTGGATTCGCTCGGCCAAAGGTCACGATATCGACGCCACGGGCCTGTCTTACAAGGCCGGTGATGGCTTCAAGACCTCGGCGGCGGGGCGCTCCAATCAATCTGCCGTGGTGATCGATTCCACGGGCCGCAGCTATTCGGTGCCCGCGCATACGTTGCCATCGGCTCGTGGCCAGGGCGAGCCGTTGACCGGCCGTCTGACACCGCCGCCAGGGGCTTCGTTCGAATGCGTGCTGATGCCCGAAGACGATGCGCTGTACGTCATTGCCTCCGATGCCGGTTACGGTTTCGTGGTCAAAGGCGAAGACTTGCAAGCCAAGAACAAGGCCGGCAAGGCGTTGTTGAGCCTGCCGAACAACGCCAAGGTTATCGCGCCGCGCCCAGTGACTGATCGCGATAAGGATTTGCTTGCCGCGGTGACCAGCGAGGGGCGTATGCTGGTGTTCAATATCAGCGATCTGCCGCAATTGGCGAAGGGCAAGGGCAACAAGATCATCGGTGTTCCGGGTGATCGTGTCGCCAGCCGGGAAGAGTTTGTCACCGATATCGCTGTGATTCCTGCGGGTGCCACGTTGATCCTGCAAGCGGGTAAACGTCCATACAAACTGAAGGCCGAAGACCTCGAACACTACAAAGGTGAACGTGGACGCCGCGGGAATAAACTCCCAAGGGGCTTTCAGCGGGTCGATGCGCTGCTCGTCGAAAACCTCAATTAGGCGTCCTAGAGCGTCCGATCTACGATTTAACGCGTAGATCGACGCTTTGGCGCTGGAGTCGGAACGCATATTCACGGATGATATGGCCTTTCAAGCGCCGGCGTGGCCGAGCGTTCTTCATATTTATTGAGTATTTTCACTGTGGTCAGCCTTGTGGCGGCCACTTGGACGGGACGATGACTGCTCTGCGCCTTCCTCTTATTTTGTTGCTCGCCGGTGTTCTTGGTCTGGCGGGTTGCAGCGTTCACCAACCGGTGTCGCTGTATCAGCTGGACAGCGGAAGTCCGGTTCAGCCTGCGCAAAGCGCGGGTATGGCGGTTTTGCTGGGGCCGGTGGTCGTGGCGGATTACCTGCAACGCGAAACACTGCTGCAACGTCAACCGGACGGCAGCCTGCAAGCGGCGACCGATGGTCGTTGGGCGGGCAGCCTTTCGTCGGATATCGATCAGCTGCTGATGCGTCAGGTAGCCGGTCATCTGGACAGTCAGCGAGTGGTGCTGGCGCCTGCCACGACCGGGTTCACCCCGGATGTGCAGGTATTGCTGACGATCACTCGGCTGGACTCCGGTGCCAAGCAGCCAGCGATCCTCGACGCGCAGTGGCGCTTGATCGATCGCCGGGGCAAGGTGCGCGACAACCGCATCATTCATCTGCAGGAATTGCACGCCGGTAGCACAGCTTCGCAGGTGCAGGCGCAGGGAATCCTGTTGCAGCGACTGGCCGAGCAACTCTCGGTCGCGCTCAAGCCGCTGGCCAATCAGCCGCCGGTCGCTGACGCACCGCGTAAAGCCGCACCGAAACCGGCAGCACCGGCGGCGGAGGCCGAGAAACAGCCGAAGATTCCCATGGCCTCGCCGATTCGTACGGACATGGAAGTGTTCCGCTTCTAAGCCTGATTCGAGTCAGGACAGAGCCCGCCTTGTGTGGGCTTTGTTGTATCTGGAGACGGTGTAGAAGATCAAAAGCCCCTCACCCCAGCCCTCTCCCGTAGCGAGAGGGAGCTGACCGAGGTGTCTGGCGTCTTACATCGACCTGAGAGATCTTGGCGATTATGGATTCACAGCCAAACGTTCATGTCGGTGCAACGCTGGAATATCCCCCGATCAGTCCCCTCTCCCTCAGGCAGAGGGCTAGGGTGAGGGCTTTTTCAGGATTAACACGGTTCCAATAACGCCGCGCACAAAAAAGCCCGCAGACAATCACTTGTCTGCGGGCCTATCCTTAGCCGCGAAAGGATCGCAGCCTTCGGCAGCTTCTACACTTTAAGCCCGGCGCTCATGCATCCGTGCCAGTTGCCGTTCCAGCATCGACGGATAAGGCTCCATCAACCGCTCGACGCAGCAAGCGCCCTCAGGGCTGGCGATCGGCCTGATCCGCGCACGCTGGCGGATGAGCGCGTCATCACTGATCTTGCGCTCGACCAGCAGCAGATTGCGGCTGTGTTGCGACAAGGCCAACGCATCCTGCGCAGAATCGGTCAGCAACAGATCAATCTGGCTCAGGCCAAACAATTCATCGCCCAAAGTCAGGCCCAGCTGCAATTGCAGGGTGATGCCACTGTCCGCCACTTCAATCTGCAACTGATGGCCCAGTGCCCGCAGCAGCTCGCCGCAGCAGATGGCATTGGTCAGGTAGTCGTCGCCGCAGTCTTCGGTGTGGAACAGCAGCAACGTGCTGCCGTCATTCAGCGTTTCGATTTCACCCTGATACAGCGAAGCGGCCTGCTCGAGGCAGTCGCGATAGCGGTCCTGCAATTCTTCCAGGCGCGCACGTGGCAAGCGGCGCAATTGCTCCTGCGAACCGAGTTGAACGGCCAGCACGGCAGTGTGCTGCGGCACGCTTGGGGTCGGTTTGCGAACCAGCGGCTGTACTGCACCGTCGAGCGATTCATCGCGCAGGTCGGCAAAGGCGTCATCGTCGTCGTCATCTTCGACGGTGCTGACCAGGTGGCGCGGTGCAGGTTTCTGCGCGGCCATCGGGCGGGTTTCGTCGAAGCTCGGGTCGCGCAGATTACGCACCTCGAATTCCCGCTCGTCTTCGTCTTCGAACTCAGGTTCCAGCTCTGGCTCCGGCTCTGGCGCAGGTTCCGGGGCGTAATTGGCGTGCAGCTGCCGCGCCAGATCGCCGATCTCATCCTGACGATCGATGCCCGGTGTGTGCTCGTCGATCCGCCGCAGCCACACGCGCAATTGCAGCAACGGCGTCGACAGATGACGGCCGATGCGCAGGCTCAGGGCCAGCGACAGCGCCAGCAGAATCCCGCTGAGAATGCCCATGCTTTGCAGGCTGATGGTCATCGGTTGCTGGAACTGATCCATGTCCAGGCTGATGCGCAGTTGCCCGGCGGTCACGTCCTGGAAGGTGATCTTGCTCTCGTACATGCCTTCGGCTTCGCCCAACAGGCTGTGCTTGGGCCGCTGACCGGACTCGGCGAGGATGCGGTTATCCACGCTGTAGATCGCCGCATGGGCGACCAGTTTGTTCTTGGTCAGGTTGTTGAGCAGCACGTTAAGGCTGAGGATGTCGTTGGACACCAACAGCTCGGTGGCCGAGGTTGCGGTCTGCGTGGTCAGGCTTTCGCCCAGCGCATCGGCCTGCTGGTGCATGGCCTGCTTGAATTGCAAACCCATCACGCCGGCATAGATCACCAGGGCCAGGGCGACCAGGATCACGTTATGGCTGGCAATGCGCAATGCAATCGGTACACGGCGGTGACGCAGTGCACGGAAGATCAGCAGGAAGAAGTTATCGGTTTTAACTGGCGTGGGCCGGTTCACTTGAGCTCGGCTCTTTGTCCGTGAAGTTGACGCGCAGTATAGCGACAGGCCCAAGAGGGGCAAAGCGCTGGCGGTGCCCGATGGTCACTGAAAGTGGGTAGAATGCGGTTTTTTTCCAGTTGCGGGGGTGCGCGTTGCGCGAAATCGTCCTGATTAACATCACGGGAGTCGACCGTCCGGGTCTGACGGCGGCCATCACCGGGGTTCTGGCACAAGGTGGTGTGAACATTCTCGACATCGGTCAGGCGGTGATCCACGACACCCTGTCGTTCGGCATCCTGGTTGAAATTCCCGATTCCGAACAGGGCAAGTCTGTGCTCAAGGACATCCTGTTCAAAGGCTATGAGCTGGATCAGCAAGTGCGCTTCACGCCGGTGTCCGAAGAGGATTACCAGCAATGGGTGGGCAATCAGGGCAAAAAACGTCACATCGTCACGCTGCTGACACGCAAAGTCACCGCCGGCCAATTGCAGGCCGTCAGTTCGATCACTGCCAAATATGGCCTGAACATCGACCACATTGATCGTCTGTCGGGGCGTATGCCGCTCGACACGCCGGCCGACAAGGGCAAGGGCTGCATCGAGTTTTCCGTGCGTGGCGAAGCGGCCGATCCGCAGGCGTTGCGGGCCGAATTCCTGAGCGTTGCGCAGGAACTGAACGTCGATATCGCCTTCCAGGAAGATTCGCTGTTCCGCCGCAATCGGCGTCTCGCGGTATTTGACATGGACTCGACGCTGATCGAAGCGGAAGTCATTGATGAACTGGCGAAAGCGGCCGGGGTTGGCGAGCTGGTTTCGGCAATCACCGAGCGAGCGATGTCTGGCGAGCTGGATTTCCGCGCCAGTTTCAAGGAACGCCTGGCGCTGCTCAAAGGCCTCGACGTCAGCGTGCTGGATTCGATCGGCGCCTCGCTGCGTCTGACCGAGGGTGCGGAAACCTTGTTCGCCGAACTCAAGCGTCTGGGCTACAAAACCGCGATTCTCTCCGGCGGTTTCACCTATTTCGCCAAGCAATTGCAGGCCAGACTCGGCATCGACTACGTGTTCGCCAACGAACTGGAAGTGGTCGACGGCAAGTGCACCGGTGTGGCCGTCGAGCCGATAGTCGATGCGCAGCGCAAGGCTGACTTGCTCAGGGAGCTGGCGCACAAGGAAGGCTTGCGTCTGGAGCAGACCATCGCGGTCGGCGATGGCGCGAACGATTTGCCGATGCTGGCCATTGCCGGTCTGGGCGTGGCATTCCGCGCCAAGCCGCTGGTCAAGCAATCGGCGAAGCAGGCGATCTCCACTCTAGGGCTGGATGGTGTGTTGTATCTGCTGGGTTTCCGGGATCGCGACGGGCAGTTGTAACCAAAAATCAAAAGATCGCAGCCTGCGGCAGCTCCTACATTGGGATATGCATTCCCCGTAGGAGCTGCCGCAGGCTGCGATCTTTTGCTTTAAAGCGATTTCCACAACGAATCAAAATCCTCTTCACCGCCGCCATTCCGTGCGGAGTCCAGCGAGCGATAGGCGAACTGGTTGAAGCTGTGCGTACTTGCCACCCGCCGATCCAGACCGGCGCGGTGCTCTTCGCCTTGAGTATTGATCAGCACCTTGCTGCCCTCCTGAAACGGCAGGCGCGGGGCAAGCACGGTGGCCGGCAAGTCGATCGCGCTGATTTCGGGCAACAGTAATCCACGCAAATACTGGCTGTGATCATCCCCTGAGCGCACCAGTTGCAAGCCGCACGGTTGGGCGTGGGGCGCGACCAGTTCGATGCCCATCTGCGTGCCGCTGCCGCGCACCTGACGAATCCAGCGAATCACCGCAATGCTCCAGCCGTTGCTCTCGCTGTCCTGAATGCCGAGCATCTCCCCGGCCTGCAATTCGGCCGGCACCTCGCTTGGCCAAGCCAGGCAATAACCGCCGGGGCTGTGGTTAATGACGGGCAAGGCATAGGTGGGATAGTTCGGTGGATTGTCAGCGCTTTCGTCTTCGCTCAATTGGTCGTACTGAATTTCCTCGTATGGCAGACGCTCATCGTTACTTTGCGGGGCGGCGTCGAATGCCTGGCTCCAGCTGTCGTTTTCCCCCTTGGCGACGATGCTGCTGAAATTCGCCGCACGCCCGCCCGGATATTTCAGCAGTTCGCTGAACGTGCGCCCACCGCCGAGGTAAAAGTGCAGGGCGCTCATGCCGACGCACACGGTCAACGTGCCCTGACCGGCATTGCGCTGAAAGCTGCGCTCGGCCGCTTGCCCCCAGGTCGCGTGCAGGTGTTGCAGAGTGTCGAGGCTGAGGCCCGCGGAGACTGGCAATGGCGTGGAGCCCGGCTGTTGCAGCAGGTGTGTTTCGAGCTGCTTGACCAGCGGTTGCGGGTCGAAACTCAGCAGGCCCCGTTGTTGCTCACTGCGAAACATCTTGCGGTAGCGCGGGCCGACATCAAGTTCCGGGCTGATCGCAAACAACCCCTCATCGCCATGGGACGGATGCAGGGTGAGCAGCGCGCTCCACGGCTCGATGACTTCGGCCAGCCGGGCGATCTGGCTCTGGCGCAATTGATTACAGCGGGAGCTGCCCAGCAGCAATGCGGCGATGTAAGTCTGTTCGATGCTCAGTTCACTGGTCAGAAACGCCAGGTCATCGCGGATCCGCCGCTGTTGCAACTGCAAGTCACAGGCGCTGCGATACAGCTGATGCAGTTCCAACCACAGGTGTTCGGGCGGTGAACTGTACAGCTGCGTGGCGCGCACCAGTTGCGCCTTGAGTGCATGAGCGGCACGCTGCAACGCCGTGCTGACCAGCGCGGCGCGATCCTTGCTGTATTTGGGGGTAATGCGCAGGACGATTTGCTTGTAGCCGACCGCCAGATGTCCCTGCAACGCTTGGCACAGATTGCTGACTTTGCGTGAGCGCTCATCGAGCATGATCGCCTGATGCAGAAAGTGCCGCTGCAAATGCTGGCAGACGAAATACACCTCGGGCCGCAACAGTTCAAGCAGTTGCAGGCGATTGTCGCTGGGCGTGAGCAAAAGATTCAGCTCGCCGAGGCCTTGATAGAGCAGGCGGGCGGTCTCGCCGATATTGGCCTTGGGCAGGCCGGCGATCCAGCGCTTGAGGTCGCGCGGGTTGGCGTCGCAAAACGACAGGCGCGGTTGCGTGGGAGTCGGAGCATGTAGCCTGGGAGAAAAGATGGTCTGGCTCATGCCAAAAACCATAGCAGCAAATAAACATGTTGGCATTCAACCTGTAGGAGCTGCCGCAGGCTGCGATCTTTTGATTTTTTTTATAAACAACATCAAAGATCGCAGCCTTCGGCAGCTCCTGCACGGTAGTTGCCGGCAGGGATCAGGCTTTCGGCAGAGCCAGGCCTTGGCCCATCTGCACTGGCGAGCCGGCTACCAACTCTTCGGCCCACTTCACTTGATCCGGGCCAAATAGCACGATCGCCGTCGAACCCAGCTTGAAGCGACCCAGTTCGGCGCCTTTTTCCAGATGGATCGGCGCGCGCGCAGCTTCGTCGTAGCGGAAGGTTTTCAGCTCGCGCTTCGGCGGCGTGACCAGCCCGGCCCAGACGGTTTCGATCGAGGCGACGATCATTGCGCCAACCAGCACCACGGCCATCGGCCCGCGTTCGGTATCGAAAATGCACGCCACGCGCTCGTTGCGGGCGAACAGTTCCGGAACGTTTTCAGCGGTGGTCTGATTCACCGAGAAAATCCGGCCAGGAATGTAGACCATTTCGCGCAGGGTGCCGGCCAGCGGCATGTGCACGCGATGGTAATCCTTCGGCGACAGGTAAATTGTGGCGAAATCGCCGCCCATGAACGGCGCGGCGTTGGCCGCATCACCACCGAGCAGTTCCAGCACGCTGAAACTGTGGCCCTTGGCCTGGAACACGCGACCGTGTTCGATCGGGCCGAGCTGGCTGACCGCACCGTCCGCCGGGCTGAGGATCGCGCCCGGGGTCTGGTCCAGCGGGCGCGCGCCGTCTTTCAGGGCGCGGGTGAAGAATGCATTGAAGTGCTCATAAGCGGTCAGGTCTTCGACCAATGCTTGCGACATGTCCACTTGATAACGCTTGGCGAACCACTGGGTGAAAGCATTCTTGAACCAACGCACGCGGCATTCGGCAACGCAGCCGGCCAGGCGCGACAGCAAGTGGTGCGGCAGCAGGTATTGGCTGAGGATAAACAGACGCTCTTTCATTAGTTGTCCTTAGAACCTTGAATCTCGACAGGCGTGTCGGGGTGGTTGCCCCATTCGCCCCAGGAACCGGCGTAGCCCTTGACCCGCGGATAACCGAGGGATTTGGCCACCAGATAAGTGAAGCCCGACCGGTGATGGGTCTGGCAGTGGGTAATGATTTCTTTGTCCTTGGTGATCCCGAGGTCTTCGAGGATCTGCGGCATGTCCGTGCGAATCCGCAAGTGACGCGCCTTGTCCATGCCGGCAGTCCATTCGAAATTGACCGCACCGGGAATGTGTCCGGCCTTGGCGGCAAGGACTTTTTCGCCGGAGTATTCCAGCGGCCCGCGCGCATCCCAGATCGCCAGATCGGCCGCACCGAGACGGCTTTGCAGATATTCGCGGGTCGCGGTCGGCTCGTCGTGCAGGGTCAACGCCACCGGGCCACCGACCATCGGTGGCACCTGGATCGACATCGGCATGCCCGCCGCCAGCCACGCCGGCAACCCGCCATCGACGTAGTGATACTTATCGTGCCCGATCACGTCGAGCAGCCAGATGAAGCGCCCGGCCCAGCCGCCGCCTTCGTCGTCATAAACCACGTAAACGGCATCCTTGCGATGGCCCAGCTCCCCGAACAGAGCTTCCAGATCAGCTTTTGCCGGCATCAGGCCCGGCGCCGGCGGCTGGCCGAGCTGGGTGCGTTTCGGGTCGACAAAACGTGCGCCGGGGAAGTGACCTTCGGCATACCGGGCAGAGCTGGTCAGGTCCACCAGAATCAGTTCCGGGGACTCGAGACGCGGGAGCAGGTCGCTCGGTTCGATGACGAGCGGCAAGCCAGAGAAGTCAGACATGCGAGGTCTCCAGAGCACAAAGGGGAGGATTGTAGCGCAGGCTCATTGGCCACGGCTGCTAAAGCTGTGCAGGGCTTTTTCGATGCACTGCGCGGTTTTGCCGAAGGCTTGCACGGTGATGTCGGCGAACGGCCCGCCGCCCTGATCAGCCACGACGATCATGATCACCCGGCCATTGTTGACCAGAGAGCGCAGGAACAGATGCTCACCACGAAACAGTGCGCGCAGGCCCGGCGGCAGCAGCGCGGAAAACTGCGCGTTGTTCTCCGGTGTGATCCGCACCTGTGCCTGCTGCGCAAGCAGACGCTGCAGGACTTTGCTTTGGCTGACGACAAAGCTCAGTGCGGTGGCGTCTTTCGCCAGGCCGGCGGTTTGATGCACGCGCAAAGTCGAATGGGTGCGGTCGGCCATCAGGATCATCACCCGGCGCATGCCGCTGGCGACCAAGGCATCGCGGGCGGCGACGGTCAGGCTCATGGCGTTGGTGAAGCGACTCGGCTCGGCGAGCAGTTCGGCACATTGCCGACGCCACTGGCCGAGGTCCTCGGCATTCGGTGCGGCGGCGGGCAGGGTCCTGGGGTGGGGGCGGCGGGTGCCCGACGGCCATAATAATGCAACGGCCGGGTGCCAGAGATCCGGCATTGCGTGATGGCGGGCGCTGTTGGCCGCCTGCTGGTGCAACTGCTGTTGCACCTCATCCATCGAGATTTGCAGATAAAGGCTGGTCAGGTATTGCCAGCGTTGGCTGTGCGGACTGTCCCATGCCTGCTGCGCCGACAGTGCCAGACCGTTAGCCAGCAACACGGTGTTGGCCGGCTGATTGAGCCAGCGGCGTAAGGTCGGGTCCTCATCGAGGCGGTTTTGCTGGCGCAGCGGGTGTTCGCTGTCGCGGGCGATGCGCAGCACTTGCACCAGTTCGCGCTGTTCGCTGAGCAGCAACTTGTAACCTTGCTTGACCCAGATCGGCAGGTGCCAGGCGTCGACCAGCGCTTCAGCGATTTTCAGCAGGCGCACGCCGAACAATTGTTTCTCGACGGTGCGCGCCGATTCGCCCTTGTGGATAACCCGCAATTCCCACTCTTCGAGCAAGGCCGGAAAGGTCAGCGCCAGCGGCCACAGCGGCGAAAGAAACAGCAGGCTGCCCCAATGGATGTCCTGCCACAGCCGCGCGAGGCGACTGGCGAAAAAGCCATTGGCCTGTTGCGTCGCGTGCTGGCTGATCATCTGCAACTGGCGCAGGGCCTTGGGGATTTGCATCAGCAGCTCGGCAGGCAGCCGGGCGAGCAATTCTTCGGTGCGCGCAAGGCCCAGACGATTGATCGCCACTTCTAGATTTTCCGCTGGCGCGGCCATCGTGCCGTGGGTGTGACGATTGGCCTCACGGATGATGCTCAAGGCCAGCGCCGGGCTGTCCTGCATCAGCTCGGCGATGTCGCGCAGCGAGCTGCGATTGTCGCGGATCGCCCGGCAGACTTTGTCGTGTGCCTCTTGCGGAACGGGCAATCGCACGCCATCGAGCAGCTTTACCCAGCCGTCGAGTGTGGTCGGTTTCGCGTGTGGGACGTTCGTTTCATTAGCCATGTCTGGAGGGGATCTTCACTGACTGTAGACGCGCCCGGCATGGGCTAAATTGGCTTTTCGCCTGAACTGGCTATAGTCTGGCGCAGTTTTGCCGATAAGTAGAAGAAGAGATTTTTTAACTTCCGAATATGACCTTGAACCCGACTCAGTAAGTACCTTCTACCTATGGCTAAAATTATCGGCATCATCGTCGTATTCGCGAGCGTGCTCGGCGGATACGTGCTCTCCCACGGCAAGATTGCCGCCCTGATCCAGCCCTTCGAGGTGATGATCATCGGCGGTGCGGCCCTTGGCGCATTCCTGCAGGCCAACCCTGGCTACATGACCATGCACGTGCTCAAGAAATCCCTGAGCATGTTCGGTTCGCGCTTCACCCACACCTTCTATCTGGAAGTGCTTGGGCTGATTTACGAGATTCTCAACAAAAGCCGTCGCGAAGGCATGATGGCGATTGAAGGCGATATCGAAGACGCTGCTGCGAGCCCGATCTTCGCCAAGTACCCGGCGGTACTCAAAGACGAGCGCATGACCGCGTTCGTCTGCGATTACCTGCGCATCATGTCGTCCGGCAACATGGCGCCGCACGAACTCGAAGGCCTGTTCGACATGGAGCTGTACAGCCTCAAGGAAGACCTCGAGCATCCGTCGCACGCCGTTAACGGCATTGCTGACGGCATGCCCGGTTTCGGTATCGTCGCGGCGGTACTCGGTATTGTTGTGACCATGGCCTCGCTGGGCGAAGGCGACCAGGCATCGATCGGTCTGCACGTCGGTGCGGCACTGGTGGGTACCTTCTTCGGTATTCTCGCGGCGTACGGCTTCTTCGGTCCGCTGGCGCATTCCCTGGCTCACGATGCCAAGGAAGAGCTGAACGTCTACGAAGCCATCAAGGCCTCGCTGGTTGCCTCTGCTTCCGGCATGCCGCCGTCGCTGGCGGTCGAGTTCGGTCGCAAGGTTCTGTATCCGGCCCACCGTCCAAGCTTTGCCGAGCTGGAACAAGCCGTTCGCGGTCGTTAAGTCATGGAAAATAATCAGCCGATTATCGTCAAGCGCGTCAAGCGCATTGCCGCCGGGCACCACGGCGGGGCGTGGAAAATCGCCTTCGCCGACTTCGCCACGGCAATGATGGCGTTCTTTCTGGTGCTGTGGCTGCTGTCCACCGCCACGCCGGAACAGAAGATCGCCATCGCCGGTTATTTCAAAGACCCGGTCGGCTTCTCCGAAAGCGGCACGCCGTACATCATCGACCTGGGCGGCACGCCGACCCTGGCGCCGGAGAACACCCTCAATCCGGAAGTGAAGTCGCAGCCGCAACCGGACAAGGTCACGGTTGACACCGAACAGGTTGAAGGCATGGCCGAGCAGGTCGAGAAAGAACGTCTCGAGTTGCTGCTGCAAGAATTGCAGAACAAGGTCGACGAGAACCCGCAGCTGCAGAAATTCAAGGATCAGATTCTCTTCGAAATCACGCCAAACGGCTTGCGCATCCAGATCATGGACGCCGAGAACCGGCCGATGTTCGACTCGGGCTCCGCGCGCCTGAAACCGTATTTCGAAGACATCCTGCTCGCCATGGCCGACACCATCAAAGCGGTGCCGAACAAGATCAGCATCAGCGGTCACACCGACGCCAAACCGTACATCGGCACGGGCGATTACGGTAACTGGGAGCTTTCGGCCAACCGCGCCAACGCTGCTCGGCGCGCGCTGGTCGCTGGCAGCTATCCGGACACGCAGGTCGCACGGGTGGTCGGTTACGCCTCTTCGGCTCTGTTCGATCGGGAAAAACCGTTCAACCCAGTCAACCGGCGGATCGACATCGTTGTGCTGACCAAGAAGGCCCAGGCCGCCATCGAAGGTGCGCAAGGTGCCGACGCGGCGAAACCGGCAGATCAGACGCAGGACGGCAGCGCTCCAGCCGCGCCGGTTGATCCGAACGCGCTGCCGGCGGACAAGCAACCGGTGCCGGCCCATGAGTTGCGTGAACGCTTGAATCTGTTTGAGGATGCGCCACCGAAGCCGGCCGAGCCGGGGAGTGCGGCGCCAGCTACTCCACCCGCCACGGCCCCGGCCCCCGCGCCGAAGCAGTGACCCACAAAAAAGCCGACAGTGATGTCGGCTTTTTTGTGCCTGTCGTCCAGCCGATTTTCGTACGGGAAGTTTCCTTCCGACTTTGAGGAAGGACCCTACATCAATCCGTTTTCTACCTTGTTAGCGTGCCCGGCAGTCCTCGCGAGCACAGACCAGGGACGGTTTTACACATCGCGCTCTTTTCCTCCTGCTTAAGGATAAGCGTATGTTTCCGTCCGCCAATGCAGCGCATTTTGCGTTACAGATTCCTGGGATACGTCACGATTTCAAAGTGCTGGCCTTCAACGGAACCGAAGCGATCAGCACCCTCTACCGCATCGACATCGAACTGGTCAGCGAGCACCCGGATTTCGATCTGGAAAGTTTGCTCAGCCAACCGGCGTTTCTGCAATTGGGCCTCAGCGGCGAAGGCATTCACGGGCGCATTGAAGACGTGTTGGCCGGCGAGGCCGGCAAGCGTCTGACCCGCTATCACCTGACGCTGGTGCCGGCGCTGTATTACTTGCAGTTCAGCCACGATCAGCGGATTTTCCAGCAGCGCACAGTGCCGCAGATCATCGCGCAGGTGCTAAGCAAACATGGCATCCAAGCTGACGCATTCACCTTTCACGTCAATGCCAACGCGCCTCGTGACTACTGCACTCAGTACGCCGAATCGGATTTTGAGTTCATTCAGAGGCTATGCGCCGAGGACGGCATCGCTTGGCATCACCAGCATTCGGTGGACGGGCATTTGCTGGTCTTCACCGACGATCAGGTGTTCCTGCCCAAACTCGGCGCCACTCGGTATCAGCAGGATTCCGGCATGGTCGCCGAGCATTCGGTGGTCAGTCGTTTCAGCGTGCGAACCAGCACCCGCACCAGCACCGTTACCCGTCGCGACTATGATTTGAAGCGCCCAAGTCTGCTGCTCGAAACCCACTTCACCGCCGAGTTCGCCCCGACGCTGGAAGACTACCGCTACCCGCTGCTGCTCGAGAACGAAAAGTCCGGCAAGCGAATGGCTCGGCAGGCCCTGGAGCGCCATCGCACCGACTATGAATTGGGCGAAGGACAAAGCGATCAGGCAAATCTGCGCTGTGGTCATCTCTTCGAAATCACCGAACACCCGCGCAAAAGCTGCAACGAGCTGTGGTTATTGCGCAGCGTTTCGCACACCGGCCGACAGCCACAAGTGCTCGAAGAGTCAGTCACCAGCGACACCCAAGCCGCTGATGGCTTCACCCAAGGTTATCGCAACACCTTCAGCGTGATCCCCGCCGAAGTGGTGTTTCGCCCACCGTTGCCAGCGCCACGTCGCCCGCTGGTGTGTCAGACCGCACGGGTCACCGGGCCGGCCCATGAAGAAACGCATTGCGATGAATTCGGCCGCGTCAAATGCGAGTTCAATTGGGACCGCGCCGAACTCAACAGCGAACGCAGCAGTTGCTGGATTCGGGTGTCGTCGAGTTGGGCGGGGGAAAGCTTCGGCTCCGTGACCATTCCGCGCATCGGCATGGAAGTCGTGGTGACCTTTCTTGAAGGTGACCCGGACAAGCCGCTAATCACCGGTTGCGTGCCAAACAAAGTCAAATCTGCGCCCTACACCTTGCCCGAACACAAGACCAGAACCGTGCTGCGCAGCCACAGTTCACCGCACACCGGCGGCTACAACGAACTGATGATCGAAGACCGCGCCGGCCAGGAAAAAATCTACCTGCGCGCCGAGCGTGATTACGAGCAACTGATCCTCAATGACAGCCACAGCCTGATCCGTCACGACCGTTTCCAGCAGGTCGACAACCACAGCAGCAGCCTGATCAAGGCTGACGAACGACATACAACCGACGGTACGCGCAGCACGGTCATTGGCACCAACGACCTGCTGACGATCAGCGGCAACAGCAGCACCACGGCTGGC
The DNA here is from genome assembly GCF_900636825.1 of Pseudomonas fluorescens. Taxonomy (NCBI): domain Bacteria; kingdom Pseudomonadati; phylum Pseudomonadota; class Gammaproteobacteria; order Pseudomonadales; family Pseudomonadaceae; genus Pseudomonas; species Pseudomonas fluorescens. The sequence goes on from NZ_LR134318.1 coordinate 565,103, forward strand.
GGCACGCTGGTGATCGCGGCCGGTCCGCATGCACGGGTTACTGCCAGCCAAGTGGTCATTGATGCCGGTACGAGCCTGACGCTGACCGCTGGTGGCCAGCACATCGTGATCAATGCGGGCGGGATCTTCAGCAGTGTCCCCATCGTCGAGGGCGGCGCGCCGATGGCGGGTGTGGCGGCGATATCCGCTATCCCATCAGTCGCAGTTCCTCTTCAAGTCCCCGTGTTACCACACTCGCAGCGCCTCGCCTTGATGGCTAAAAAACCGATCTGCGCTGTTTGCGAAGCCACCGATAAACAGAGTGGAAAAGCCGATGCTTGAATTACCTTCCTTACCCCATGATCTGCCATGGGCTGTGCCAGCTTACTTGCTGCTGGACGGTGTAAGTGTCCCCAACTTGCCGCAATGCCTGCGCCGCTGGGACAACCCGGCTTACTGCCTCTATCAAGGTACACGCTGGCAGGAATTGGCGGACATATCGCCATACCTGATCACCCTCAAAGGCGAAGGCGATCCGCTGCTGGCTTACTTTCACGAAAACGCCGCGCTGGAATGGGGTTTTTTGCTGTTCAGCGATGCCGATGCGCCAACGCTCTGCAAACACTGGCGTCGCTTTCTGACCGTCAAGCATCCGAGTTCGGTGGAAGTCATGCTGCGCATCGCCGATCCAGCGGTCATGCATCAATTGCTCAAGCTTGCGCAACAGAGCCACGGCTCACGCTGGTTTGGCCCTGTCCAGCGCCTGTGTCTACCTGATGGACTTCAGGCTGTCTGGGTACAACATCAACGCGCGGAACATGCCGCGCAAGACACCGCCGATACCTACCAATTGACCGAACAAGAGCTCAGCGCCCTGGGAGAGGCGCAGTTTCATCACTCGGTGCTTAGCCTCAACGATCACTTGCAGCGATATTTCCCCGAATTCATGGCGTCCTGTTCAACCCGGGAACGCCTTGGGTTTGCCGAAAAAACAGCACAGGAAGCCTATCAACACGGCTTTACCTCAGAACAGGAAATCACCCTCTACGCCAATGTATTTGGCTACCTGGCGGGCCAGCCCGTCGAGAATCACCCGGACATTGTCGAGCTGCTGACCGTGCCGTCACAGCAATCCCCGATGAACCGCGTGCAACGCGCCGCCGAACTGGCCCATGGACGCTCGGTTCAACAGCCGGGAGACTTGCCATGACCGCCGCCGCCAATATCGCTGCCCTGACCAAAAGCGCCCAAGACATCCGCTCACCTATGGGCCAGTGTGCCTTGATGAGCGCAAACGTGCAGTTGCTGCCGCTGCGCTACGGTCTGGTGGAAAACCTTGATCCCTCAGCCGAACTGAGCATTCCGCTCAAGCTGAACAGTCAGCCTTTGGGCATACGACTGCTGCGTGACGGTTACCTTTACATCATCGATAGCAGCAGCGGCTTTCTGCACGAATATCGCGTTGAACAAGGCCAGATCAGCAAACTGGTGTGGAAAGGCCGGGAAGTAGCCAGCGATACCCGCACAGCATCGGTCGGTGAGCCGCAATTGGTTTTCCCCCGGCAACACACGTTGTTCGCCAGTTATTCGGAAATCCAGTGGACGGCCTTCAAATGCTCACAAGTGCTCACGCACGCCACCGAGCGTGAGCACTGGATGCAGCGCATCGAGCTGGCGAGTGCCTGTCCGGACCAGGGCGGCATGAACCTGCTGAGCCAACGTCAGGCGAATACCTGGCTGGCGGAGGTCGCCGAAACATTCGCGCCAATCGATCTGCCCGAAGGCGCCAACCCGCAACAACGTCAGTCTTACGCCTGGGAAGACGCATCATTGTTCCAGAACACGTCGATAGAAACCCTCACCAGCCAGGTGCTGGGGGCGTATCAGAACGATTACCTGTTTCTGGTCTTGCGCGACGATTTCGGCGTGATGCGCGATCTGGCCAGCGCTCAACTCAACGTAGCGCACTGGCTCGATCAATGGAGCAACGATGATGTCGCCCAGCGCAAATACCTCACTGGCGCCTACATTCAGTCTTTGTATGAAGTAACTGCGGCACGTCTGGATGTATTAGCTACTACCGAACCTGATGTCAAAGCCCTGAAGGATGAAACCAGTGCCGAGCAACAGGCAGCCGTTCAGGATTACTTGCGCGCCAAACGCAATCACTCCGGGCCGCCGATCTTTGGCGACGAGGCTCATTGGCGAGAGGCGGCGTTGAGCGATCCGTATGCCCGCGCCGCCGTCAATTTGCAGGACGCATTGGGCGATATGCTTTGGCAAAAACACCGGAACACTGTCAATGCACTTCACTTGCAAACCTGGGAGGCGTTATTCGGAAAGGAAATCGGCCAGCGCGGAATCGATCACTTGGTCAACCGCAACGCCATGCAGGCATTCGTCGCCCAACAGCAAACACTGCTAAGCCACTGGCATAAACGCCTGCAGGCCATTCGCGAAGATCGCTTGCACATGATCGTCGCCGGCCATTTTCACCGGGCAGCCTGGTATTACGACTTTCGCAATGACCAACAGATCCGCCATCGCCTCGAAACCGAATTCCTCTGCGTGGCCGCCCTGTGCGGGAATCGCGAAGCCACGGAAAAACTGGCGACCTATCTGGACAGCAACCTGCTCACAGTCGTACCGGGGCTGGACACGTTGTCCCTGGCCGATCAGATTGACGTGAGTAAAAAACTCATGGACCTGAGCAACTTCTCGATCAAGGTGGCGGCGGCGCCGGAAAGCCTTGACGCGGTGAACATGCTGAGCAACCAGTTCAGACGTTTGATGAATGAGCGGCTGCCGAACTTTGCGGATTTGAATGCGCGGTTCAGTGGGCTGCAGAGTTTGTTGGATGGGGCGTACATGCCAGCTCATCAGTTGATTGCAGCTGATCAGTTGGATCGCGCATACGGTGAATTCAAGCGGCAACAACCCGTCGATCCCAACAGTTTCATTCGTAGCCTTGGCGTCTCAACTCGCCTGCAACTGCTGCGCGAATTTTCCCGCAGTGGCCTTGCCCTGCGGGCAGCGTCGGCGTCCGAATTTCAGGCGTTCAACCAGACCAGAGATGCCGCGCTCGAACTGCGTCGCAAGCTCAAGGACACCTACAAACTGCGTCATCGCGAATTGTCGCGGCAGATCTACGGCCTCGCCACGCCCGGTAGCGAACTGATGCACAACCAGCGAATCAATCAACTCAAGGCTGCACTGGTGCCGCTGGAAGACAACCTCAGCCGTGCCCTCACCGTCGGCGCAAGCGGCCCCGGGCAGATCGGCACCGTGATCGATGGCATGGCCCCGGCGCTGCGGGAGGAAATGCAGCGCACCGTGCGTGATTTCCGCGCGACAGGGACGTTTGGCAAGCCGATGACGAGTGCACTTAAATCCAAGGGCGATGGGATTGCGTTGTTGCTGTTTGTTTATCAGGGGCAGAAGTTTTTGGAGGTATTGAGTGCGTTTAATAAAAAAACTGATCGCCCTTTTTCACAGACATGGACTCTCATTGAGACTTTCCTAGGGATGTCAGCTGCTGGTTTTGGGGCAGTGCAAGGTCTGTCTGTGACAATACTTCAAGCTCATATCGAACAAATGGACAGCGCTGCTGGCAAACTCAACACCATGAGCCGATTGGGACGCTGGAGCGGTATTGCCGGAAGTGCTGCATTCGGATTCGGGGCACTGGTTGCTGCGATCGATGTGGGTGAACACTCCGTGCAATGGACTAAAGCGTTGGCCGAAGGCAATCATCAAGCCTTGGCCGGCAAAAGTCTGGAAATTGCTGGCGACAGTATTCTTGTTGGCACGACCACTTGGGGCGCCATACACACGTCGTCAATCATCAGCCAAGTTCTCAAACAACCCGCTGAACTGCGTGCAGTAGCTTGGGCCGAAGCCAGTCCCCGGCTACTAAGCATCGCCGCTAGGGCGAACCTCGTAGGGTTGATCGGCACAGCCCTGCAATTGCTAGGTGAAGGCTTTTACAACTTCTTCAGCCTGGACGCTTTGCAAAAATGGCTGCAGGCCAGTGCATGGGGCAGGGCTGACCTGCAGCGCAGCCTGCCAGAGGACTGGAGCGCGCTGGCAATGGTTGTGCAACAACCAAGCTGTGAACTCATTCGCGAAGGTCAACGCACGTATTTGCAACTGAGATTGCCCGGTGTGCGCACAAGGGAGATGGACAGTCGCCAATTGCAGTTGCTGGCCCATCAGCAAACCCGAGCCGCACCGATTCCCAGTCCCTATAACAACCAGTTACCAGCCCGGCGCTGGCAGGAATGCAGCGCCGCGTGGGCCGCAGTGGCCGTGGTCGTGAGTCAGGAAAATGAAGCACTAACCCTGCGATTGCCCATCGCCGAGGCGTTGCAAACCACAGATTTCACCCTGGCGCTGAACATTGGTTACCAACTGGAAGCCGAGCGCGATTTGATCCATCGCACCTGTTTTGTCCTGCGCGATCTGCGCATCGCCACGGAACGTGGTGTACGGTTGCCGGCCCAAGGCCGGTTTACACTCGATCCTGTCGAAACCTTGCCCACCGGATTGAGCAAGGCTCCGTGCTGGTTGTTCACCCGAGACGAAATGGCGACTGTCGATGTTTAGCAAACTGTTCAAGCGCAAAAACAAGCCAGAAGCCACAGAACCGGCACCGGACATTCGCAGCCAGCGACCCCGTGCCGGGGAGCTGCGAATGAAGGGTTTGAATGAAACCTTGTTCCTAGCGCCACTGCCGGTTTACACCGGGCAGGCGCAAATTTCTCGGCGTAACTTTTCGGAGATGAATGAGGTTTATCTGGAGCTGGGGGGGAGCAACTACGGGATGGTCGAATTGGGAAAAAGGCTGACGATATATATCTGGATACCTTTTTTTGTAGCTTTCGTCTTTCCGGGGCTTGTCATCACGTATGGGGTGTTTTTCTATCCCGAAAACTTCCCAACACCAATGCATGATTTGCTGATGCTTTCCAAGGGCGCAATGCTGGCTTCTCTAGGTGGGATTTTTCCCCTTGGCGGCTTCGTCTATGGCATGCTCTCCAACGTCCGCACCCTCGCCAAAAGCTACCCCGTACGCTTCAACCGTCAACGCCGCGAGGTCTGCTACATCGACGACACCACCCATCGCGTCCTCATGGTTCCGTGGGAAAACGTGGTGGCTTGGGTCGCCCGCAGTCAGGGCGTTACGAGCTACGGCGCCATGCGCGATTACACCTTCGGGATGGGGCTTGAGGACGAAGAACACGACACCGTGCAATTCATCCTGTCGGCCCAACCCAGTGATGCGCACGCGCTGGGTATGTGGGCGTCGATTCGCAATTACATGGAAGAAGGGGAATTGGTGGATGCACCCAGTCCCATGCTCGTTCTATTGGGGCTAACGCCAACCGAAGATGAACTCAAACCCTATGAAGGTCTTCACACGTTTGATATTGAGCGTAAAGGCGCGCGCTTCTTGGGTTCGTTGGACGATGGCGCCGAGCACCTGACCACAGAACAGCGCCACCGTTACGGCTACGGCAAGCGCTCCCCATGGCCCCTGCGCTGGTGGTACGTGCGCCGCGTTCTGACCTTCTGGAAAATGCCCTATCTGATCGCCGAATGGGCCCACCGCAAAGGCCGCCCGACCCTGCCGGAAAACGTCCTGGCCTGGTCGCAACCATTGCCGCCCGAGCAGTGGGCCAAACCCAGCCCTGCCCTGCAAAAAGCCAATGCACAGGTCAAATCCGCCATGGATAAAAAAGGGGTGAACTTCGTCGATGCCTGCAAAGCGGCGGGGCTGCATTGAGGGCACTTTTGCAGACCTTGCCCATCAACTTGAGCAAGGCCTGCACTGGTTATTGATCCAGGACGAAATGGCGACTGTCATCGGCTCGCCTCAGTTGTCTGTGCGTGACCGATGATGAAGGTTACGACCTGGAACATTTCGCCAGTGCCGCGCATCTTGGCTCAGGACAGCTGTGACGCGCGGGATGCGTTGGACTGAAAACTGGATAGAGCCGGCCGCACTTCGAAAGTAAAAAGCCGCGATTGTGTCGCGGCTTTTTTGTCTCAGTCAGAACCCGCGCTTGATGCGGTTCTTGAGTTGCTCGTGGAATACCTCAGCATTGTGTTTGTAGGTACTTTTTACCGACTCACTGATCGACCCCAGCGTCACTGATCGCTTGTTCGACACCTCCTCGCGATACGCATCAATAAAGAAATCCAGATCGCTCGCCGTACTCAGCTTCGGCCATTTATCCAGATACAACGGCAAGTCCGCCGGCCCGGTTTTGAACGAGCAGATCCGTCGGTTGCTGATGGTCGCCTCGCCAATTTCGAACGGCACCCACCACGACGACGCAGTCCGCTCCGAAACCACCGCCAGCAAGTGCGTGCATTCGGTAATGTTACGGGTGATGACGCCGGTGATGTCCTCGGTGGTCTGCGATTCGGGATCCAGCACATCAAGGTAGGTTTTGATGTTGGCCTGAATCAGGCGGCTGTTGATGGCGATCGCGTGGGCGCGATCCATGTGGCGGTAGCTGATGAAGACGGGCATCAGAAATGTCCTTTGAGCGCGAGTTCGCGGTAGTAGGCGCCGAGTGCGGTCAGGCGGCAGCCGGTGGAGTGGATCGCGGCGTAGTACATATGCTCGGCGTCCATCGGTTCGATCAGGCTGTGGCGGTTGCACTTCTGCAATTGAGCAAATATTTCGCCGTGCTCCGCGACGAAGGTCGCTTCCGTCGGTTCGTAGCTGGGATCGAGCGGGAAAACCGACTCGGCTTCGGTAAACCATTCGGGAAGCTTGCGCAGGATTTCCTTGGGGATCAGCGGCGAGACTTCGCGCAGGGAAATGAATTGCGAGACGTTGGTCTTGAATACCGGGCGCTGTTCCCAGGCGTCGAGTGCGTTGTCGACAAAGGAATAGAGACTGCCGGGAGTGATTTTACCGAGGATGTTGGCGGCGCCACCGTGCAGCGCCTGTAACAGCAGCCCGGTGAACACGCCGTGTTGCGCGCCCTCCATGGCCGGCTCTTCTTTTTTGCACGCGGTCAGAATCGTCATGCCCTCGCCAACTACGCTGCTCTCGCTGCGCAAGGCGCGCACTTCGCCGGCGGAGCCGCTTTGACAGCAGTCGAGAATGATCACTTTGTTTTTGATGCGCGTGGCTTTGGTCGCCCAGTTGAGGATATCGCTGATGCGAATGCCGTCCTTCGGGTTGCGAAAGTCCTGCGGTAGCAGCATGCCTTCATCATTGTCGTTATCGAAGCCACCGTGCCCGGCGAAGTACAGGAGGGCGACGTTGCAGTCGCCGGAAAACAACTCGCGGATCTGGTCTTCAAGTTTCTCCCGACTGAGATAATCCTCGGCAGAGGTCAACACGATGTTCTTGAAGTTCGGGTCGCCGTTGGCGTCGGTTTTCAGCACCGAAGCCATGGCCATCGCGTCGTTGCTGCAACCGCTCAAGCGGGAAATATGTTTGTAGTCGTTGATGCCGATAAACAGTCCCTTGCGCATGGTCAGGCCGCCGTGTGCAGACGGATCGCACCGACGATGCTGTTGGTGTTCCATGCGCATTCGGCGTGTGCGGCATTGCGCACTATGGTGGAAATCCGCTCGGCGCCGAAAGGCTTCACCGCAATGATCACCTTGCCCATGCGCTTTGCGATTTCGATCTCCTTGTTGATCCACTTACTGTAGGTCGAATACATGCCGGCCATGATCAGCACCGCCGAGCATGGGCGAATCTTGTTTTCGATTGCTTCTTCAAGCTGCCTGTCGGTCAGCGCGCCCATGATCGGGTTGTGCGGCGGCACCGAGAAATTCTTGTAGGTGAAGGTCGGATGGGCGCTGAGCAGGCGCACCAGATTGTCGTGGGCGTGGGAGTAATTCCACGAGTGGCTGATGAACAAATGGTAGGTTTGCATGGCGGTTCCTCAAGGACGCGAAGGTGCGACGAGGAACTCAATGTAGGCCCATGAAACGAGTCGACAAGGGCTGGGCGGAGAAAGAGAAATGTCCTGCGAAGAGGTGGGATGAGGTCCTACAGAAGAGGTCGATGTTTAAAAAACACAGAGGTATGTCAGGTAAAGCCCGACATCCGGCAGCCCTTGGGGAAAGGGCCGCCGGTGCGACTGTTTAATAGCCGTTTTCGGGCAGACTGGCGATGATCGAGCGGTAGCTGTTCATCCGTTGCTGTTGCACGCGGCCATCTTCCAGCGCCTTGAGCAACGCACAACCCGGCTCGCGATCGTGTTTGCAGTCGCGGAAGCGGCAGGTGCCGAGCAGATCGTTGAATTCGATGAAACCGGCTTCGACATCGGCGCGGCTGACGTGGCCGAGCCCGAATTCGCGGATACCGGGTGAGTCGATCAACTCGCCACCGCCGGGGAAGTGGAACAGGCGCGCGGTGGTCGTGGTGTGGGTGCCCTGACCGGACAGCTCCGACAATGGCCCGACGCGGGTTTCGACTTCTGGCAGCAGGCTGTTGACCAGCGAGGACTTGCCGACCCCGGATTGGCCGACGAATACACTGATGCGTCCGTCGAGCTGCTGTTGCAGCTGCTCCATGCCGTTGCCATGGTGCGCGGACACTTCCAGCACCGGATAACCCAGCGTGCGATACACCGCCAGCAGCGCGTTGAGCGCCGGGGCGTTCTGCTCGTCGATCAGGTCGAATTTGTTCAACAACAGCAACGGACGGATGCCCGCATGTTCGGCGGCCACCAGATAGCGGTCGATGAGGTTGGCGTGGGGCTCGGGCAGCGGGGCGAAAACGATGACGATCATGTCAACGTTCGCCGCAACCGGCTTGAGCTGGCCACGGCTGTCCGGGCGGCACAGTTCGGTGGTGCGCGGCAACTGCGCGACGATCACACCGATGCCCTGGTTGCCGGCACGCCAGACGACTTTATCGCCTGTCACCAATGCTGGCAGGTTGGCGCGCAAATGACAGCGAAACACCTGGCCGGCCTGATCACCGTCTACGGCCTCAACCTCGACCTGCACACCGAAGTGAGCGATTACCAGGCCGTGTTGTTCAGGGCCGAGGTCGCCGCCCTCGAGGGCTTCGACAGCCGAGGACTCGCGTTTGGCGGCGCGTGCGGCACGTTCGCCCTGAATTTTTTCGATGCGCCAGTTTTGACGACGATTGAGTTGGCGTTTGGCCATGGGTGTTCCGTCTGAAGAATGCAGCGATTAGGTAAAACGGCCGCGAGTTTAGCACGCCCGGCCACCCGCCTAGGCTAAACTGCGCAGCATTGCCTAGGAGCCCGAATATGCAGAACCCGCAGAACCTGATCTGGATCGACCTGGAAATGACCGGTCTGGACCCGGACAACGATGTGATCATCGAAATGGCCACCATCGTCACTGATAGCGAGCTGAACACGCTGGCCGAAGGCCCGGTGATCGCTATCCACCACAGCGACGAAGTCCTCGCGCGGATGGACGAGTGGAACACCCGCACCCACGGCAACTCCGGCCTGACCCAGCGCGTTCGCGACAGCCGCATCAGCATGGCTGAGGCCGAGGCTGAAACCATCGCCTTCCTCGAGAAGTGGGTGCCGAAAGGCAAATCGCCGATCTGCGGCAACAGCATCTGCCAGGATCGCCGCTTCCTTTATACGCACATGAAAGCGCTGGAAAGCTACTTCCATTACCGAAACCTCGACGTCTCGACGCTCAAGGAACTCGCCGCGCGCTGGGCGCCTGATGTGCGTGACAGCTTCAAGAAGGGCAGCACTCACCTGGCGCTGGATGACATCCGCGAGTCGATTGCCGAGTTGCAGCACTACCGCAAGCACTTCATCAAGTTCTGACGCGATCCCTGTGTAGGAGCTGCCGAAGGCTCGGGCCGCGTTCGGACGATCTTTTGATCTTGTTTTTAACCTGAAAAGGCACAATCAGAAGATCGTTCGAAGGCGGCCCGAGCCTTCGGCAGCTCCTACGTAAAGCAACGCCGTTAGCGCCCTCTTTTGGTGCCACCGCGAAATGGCTAGACTGCGCGCCTTCCTGCCTGGACTGCCACCATGTTGCTGATGCTCTATCTGATTGCCATCACCGCTGAAGCCATGACCGGCGCGCTCTCTGCCGGGCGGCGCGGCATGGACTGGTTTGGCGTGGTGCTGATCGCTTGCATCACCGCGCTCGGCGGCGGTTCGGTGCGCGACGTGCTGCTTGGGCACTATCCTCTGACCTGGGTCAAACACCCGGAATATCTTGTGCTGACCTCGGTGGCGGCGATGTTCACCGTGTTCACCGCCCGCTGGATGCGCCATTTGCGTTCACTGTTTTTGGTGCTCGACGCGGTGGGCCTGGTCGCCTTCACCCTGATCGGCTGCATGACTGCATTGGAAATGGGCCACGGTATGTTGGTGGCATCGGTCAGCGGCGTGATCACCGGCGTGTTCGGCGGCATCCTCCGTGACATCTTCTGCAACGACATCCCGCTGATCTTCCGTCGCGAACTGTACGCCAGCGTCTCGTTCGCCGCCGCCTGGTGCTACATGCTCTGCCTGTATCTGAACGTCGCAAGCGAGCAAGCCATTCTGATCACGCTGTTCGGTGGCTTCCTGTTGCGACTCTTGGCAATCCGCTTCCACTGGGAAATGCCCAAGTTTGTTTACAACGATCAGCCTTAGCGCGATCCCTGTGTAGGAGCTGCCGCAGGCTGCGATCTTTTGACGTTTAAGATCAAAAGATCGTCCGAACGCGGCCCGAGCCTTCGGCAGCTCCTACATGACTTCGTGTTGTTTCAGGGCCCATTCGACGTGTTCCTGCACCAACTCCGACGGATAGTCGCGGCGGGCTTTCAAGGCTTCCAGCACCGGAATGCTCGACGGCGCGTTGCCGAGGCCGACGGCCAGGTTGCGCAACCAGCGCTCATACCCGGCGCGGCGTAGCGGTGAGCCTTCGGTGCTGCTGAGGAATTTTTCTTCATCCCACATGAACAGCTCGGCCAGCCCGGCATTGTCGAGATTGTGCCGAGGCTTGAAATCGCTTTCAGCCGAAGGCCGTGCGAAGCGGTTCCACGGGCAGACGATCTGGCAGTCATCGCAGCCGAACACGCGATTGCCGATCAACGGGCGCAGGTCCTCGGGGATGGCGGTCTTCAGTTCGATGGTCAGATAGGAAATGCAGCGCCGCGCGTCCAGCACATACGGGCCGACGAAGGCATTGGTCGGGCAGATATCCAGACATGCTGTGCAGCGCCCGCAATGTTCAGTGCTGTGCGGCTCATCCACCGGTAACGGCAAGTCGACGAACAGTTCGCTGAGGAAGAAATAACTGCCGGCCTTGCGATTGAGCACCAAGGTGTTTTTGCCGATCCAGCCCAGCCCCGCTTGTTCCGCGATGGCTTTTTCCAGCACCGGCGCACTGTCGACAAAAGCACGAAAACCGAAGGGTCCGATCTGCGCCTGGATCCTGTCTGCCAATTGTTGAACACGTTTACGGATCAATTTGTGGTAATCGCGGCCCAAGGCATAACGCGACACGTACGCTTTTTCCGGTTGCGCCAGCATTTGCGCCATCTGCGTATCGCCCGGCAGGTAGTCCATGCGCAGGGAAATCACGCGCAACGTGCCCGGCACCAGTTCTTCCGGGTGCGAGCGCTTGCTGCCATGGGCGCCCATGTAATCCATGTCGCCGTGGTAGCCGGCCTCGAGCCAGCGTTGCAGATGCTGCTCGTGTTCGGCCAGGTCCAGACCGCTGATGCCGACTTGCTGGAAGCCCAGCTCGCGGCCCCAATCCTTGATCGATTGGGCGAGGGCGGGCAGGTCTGTGGTGATGGCGGACATGAGGCGAGAGAAACCGGAGCTGAGGTGCGTATAATTCTGCCAGACATCGGAGCCCGAAGACGCATGCCGCAGACGAAAGATGAATTACCCGACGCGCTGTACCGCGCCGCACAGGTGCGCGAACTCGATGCGCGGCTGATCGCCGCCGGCACGCCAGGCTTCGAGCTGATGCAGCGGGCCGCCCGCGCTACGTGGCGCGCGCTGGTGCGCAAATGGCCGACGGCGAACCAGCTGACAGTGCTGACGGGGCACGGCAACAACGCCGGCGACGGTTATCTGGTCGCCGTACTGGCGCAGCGGGCCGGGTGGTCGGTGCAGGTCTTTGCCGTCGGCGATCCGCAGCATTTGCAGGGTGACGCAGCGTTGGCCCATGCCGAGGCGCTGGCCGAAGGCGTTGCGGTGCAGAGCTGGCAGGCGCAAAGCGAATTGCGCGGTGTCGTGGTGGATGCGTTGCTCGGTATTGGCTTGAGCGGCGAGGTCCGTGAACCGTATGCCGCTGCCATTGCCGCGATCAATGCCAGCGATTTGCCGGTGACGGCGGTGGATATCCCGTCGGGATTGTGCGCTGACACGGGTCGAGAACTGGGCATTGCGGTCTGCGCCGATCTCACGGTCACGTTCATTGGGCTGAAGATCGGGCTGCTGACCGGTGACGCAGCGGATCATGTCGGCGAATTGGCTTTCAACGATTTGCAGGCCACCGACGAAATCTTCCGTGACATTACCGTCAGCGCCCGACGCCTCGGCACCGCTAATCTTCCAACACTTGCCCCGCGTGCGCCGACTTCGCACAAGGGGCGCTTCGGCCATGTATTGCTGATTGGCGGCGATCAGGGTTTCGGCGGCGCGATTCTGCTCAGTAGTGAGATGGCCTTGCGTGGCGGGGCCGGCATGGTATCGCTGGCGACCCGTGCGGAACATGTGCCGGCGGCGCTGACGCGGATTCCCGAAGCGATGGCGCTGGGCATATCGTCAGCCAATCAACTGATGGGGCTGCTGCAGAAAGTCTCGGTGCTGGTAGTCGGTCCGGGTCTGGGCCAGGCAAGTTGGGGCCGTGCATTATTGTCGGCCGCCGCCGATGCAAAATTGCCGCAGGTGTGGGATGCCGACGCGCTGAATCTGCTGGCCAGCGATTTTGTGCAGTTGCCCAAGGATTGCGTGATCACCCCGCATCCAGGCGAAGCGGCGCGATTGCTCGGCATCAGCACCGCTGATGTCCAGGCAGATCGCCCGGCCGCTGCATTGGCCCTGAGCAAAAAATACTCGTCCGTGGTGGTATTGAAAGGCGCCGGCAGTCTCATCACTCACCCGGACGGGCGTCTGGCACTGTGTCACCAGGGCCATCCGGCAATGGCCACGGGCGGTCTTGGCGATGTGCTGGCCGGCTTGATCGGCGCATTGCTGGCGCAAGGCATGCAAGCGTTCGACGCCACGTGCCTCGCGGTCTGGCTGCATGCCAATGCCGGCATGCAACAGGGTAAATTCGGCCGTGGGCTGGCGGCCAGTGATCTGATTCCAGCCATTCGTCAGTTGTTGGAGGAGCAAGCACCGTGTCTGAAGTAACCCTGTACCTGGCCGATGAACAGGCCATGAGCGACTTTGGCGCACGGATCGCTCGGGTGACCCAGGGCCATGGCCTGATTTTTCTCGAAGGCAACCTGGGCATGGGTAAAACCACGCTGTCGCGAGGCATCATTCGTGGCTTGGGTCACGTCGGCGCGGTAAAAAGTCCGACCTTCACTTTGGTCGAGCCCTACGAGATCGGCGACATCCGCGCCTTCCACTTCGACCTGTATCGACTGGTCGATCCGGAAGAGCTGGAGTTTCTCGGTATCCGCGACTACTTCGAAGACGATGCGCTGTGCCTGATCGAATGGCCCGATAAAGGTGCAGGCTTTTTGCCAAAGCCTGACCTGACCATTACCATTAGCCCGCAAGACAGCGGGCGTTCGCTGAAAATTTTATCCCAGGGCTCGCGCGGCGAGGCCTGGTGTGCCGCTTTGGCATTGGAAATCAATTAAATGATGGGGTTTGGTATGCGCTTTCGCGCGTTGGTGGCTGCCGCTGGACTGATGTTGATGGCAGTAACCGTCAACGCTGTGGCCGATTCAAAGGTCAACAGCGTGCGCCTGTGGCGGGCGCCGGACAACACGCGACTGGTCTTCGACCTGAGCGGTCCGGTGCAGCACAGCGTTTTCACCCTGACCGCGCCGGATCGGCTGGTCATCGATATCAACGGCGCCACCCTCGGTGCGCCTTTGAACGTGCAGACCGCCAACACGCCAATTACCGCGATGCGCTCGGCCCAACGAACGCCGACCGACCTGCGGGTAGTCATCGATCTGAAAAAAGCCGTCACCCCGAAAAGCTTCTCGCTGGCGCCGAACGCCCAATATGGCAACCGTCTGGTGGTCGATCTGTTCGACAATCCGGCCGACGCCGCGCCGCCGCCTGCGCCGACACCATCGGTTGCGACCGTGCCTGCCGTGCCTGTGACACCGACGGAACCTGCGATCAAGTTGCCGCCAGCCCCGGCCGGCAAACGCGACATTATCGTGGTGATTGATGCCGGTCACGGTGGCGAAGACCCGGGCGCATCCGGCTCGCGCGGCCAGCGTGAGAAAGACGTGGTGTTGCAGATTGCCCGTGAGCTTCAGCGTCAGGTCAACGGCATGAAAGGCTTCCGCGCCGAACTGACCCGTACCGGCGACTATTTCATTCCGTTGCGTGGCCGTACCGAAATCGCCCGCAAGAAGGGCGCAGATCTGTTCGTTTCGATCCACGCCGATGCCGCGCCGTCCGCTGCAGCCTTTGGCGCCTCCGTGTTTGCCCTCTCGGATCGCGGCGCAACTTCGGAGACTGCCCGTTGGCTGGCCGACAGCGAAAACCGTTCTGACCTGATCGGCGGTGCTGGCAACGTCAGCCTCGATGACAAGGACCGCATGCTCGCGGGCGTATTGCTCGACCTGTCGATGACCGCCTCGCTGACCTCCAGCCTTAACGTCGGCCAGAAAGTCCTGACCAACATTGGTCGCGTGACGCCGCTGCACAAACAGCGCGTGGAACAGGCCGGGTTCATGGTGCTGAAGTCGCCGGACATCCCGTCGATCCTGGTGGAAACCGGGTTTATCTCGAACGCCAACGAAGCCAACAAGCTTTCGGCATCGAGTCACCAGCAAGCGCTGGCACGTTCGATCAGCAGCGGCGTGCGCCAGTTCTTCCAGCAGAACCCGCCACCGGGTACCTACATTGCCTGGCTGCGTGATTCGGGCAAGATCGCCCAGGGCCCGCGCGACCATCGCGTTGGCCCGGGTGAGACACTGGCGATGATCGGCGTGCGCTATCAAGTCTCGCCGGCCACCTTGCGCAGCGCGAACAACCTAAAGAGTGATGAGCTCAAAGTCGGCCAGCACTTGACCATTCCCGGCACCGAACTGGCGTCCAAAGAATGAACGAAGTGCTGAACACTGCCCGCATCGAGCTGCTCAGCCCGCGGCTGGCGAACCAGATTGCCGCCGGTGAAGTGGTTGAGCGCCCGGCTTCGGTGATCAAGGAGTTGCTGGAAAACAGCCTCGATTCCGGCGCCCGACGCATCGATGTCGACGTTGAGCAGGGCGGCGTCAAGTTGCTGCGCGTGCGTGACGATGGCAGCGGGATCTCCGCCGATGACCTGCCACTGGCTCTGGCGCGTCACGCTACCAGCAAGATTCGCAACCTCGAAGACCTCGAACAGGTGATGAGCCTGGGTTTTCGTGGTGAGGCGCTGGCGTCAATCAGCTCCGTGGCACGCCTGACCCTGACCTCGCGCACCCGCGATGCCGATCAGGCCTGGCAAGTTGAGACCGAAGGGCGCGACATGGCGCCCCGGGTTCAGCCGGCGGCGCATCCCGTCGGCACCTCTGTGGAAGTTCGTGACCTGTTCTTCAATACCCCGGCACGCCGCAAATTTCTCAAGACTGAAAAAACCGAATTCGATCACCTGCAAGAAGTGATCAAGCGTCTGGCGTTGGCGCGTTTCGACGTGGCGTTCCATTTGCGGCATAACGGCAAAACCATCCTCAGTCTGCACGAAGCCCATGATGATGCGGCCCGCGCCCGGCGTGTGGCGGCGATCTGCGGCTCGGGTTTCCTCGAACAGGCGCTGCCGATCGAGATCGAGCGCAACGGCTTGCACCTTTGGGGCTGGGTAGGTCTGCCCACCTTCAACCGCAGCCAGGCTGATTTGCAGTATTTCTTCGTGAACGGCCGGGCGGTGCGCGACAAGCTGGTCGCTCACGCGGTACGTCAGGCATACCGCGATGTGCTGTTCAACGGCCGCCACCCGACATTCGCCCTGTTTTTCGAAGTCGATCCGGCCGCGGTGGACGTCAACGTGCACCCGACCAAGCACGAAGTGCGCTTCCGTGACGGGCGCATGGTCCACGATTTCCTTTATGGCACCTTGCATCGCGCGCTCGGCGATGTGCGTCCCGAAGATCAGTTGGCCGGCTCGGTGACCACGGCGATCGTGCGGCCCACCGGCATCGAAGCCGGCGAATTCGGCCCGCAGGGCGAAATGCGTCTGGCCGCCAATGCGCTGCTCGAGCAACCGCAAGCGCAACCGGTGTTCAATACTGCTTCCGGTGCCAGCGCTGGCGGCGCTTATCAGTATCAATACACGCCGCGTCCGCAATCGGCGGTGCCTGCTGCCGAGGCGCAAGCCGCTTATAAAGAGTTTTTCGCGCCGCTGCCCGAGGCCAATGCCAACGCGCTGCCAGCCGGGCAGGAAGACATCCCGCCGCTGGGCTATGCGCTGGCGCAGCTCAAGGGCATCTATATTTTGTCCGAGAACGCCCAAGGTCTGGTGCTGGTCGACATGCACGCGGCCCACGAACGAATCATGTATGAGCGCCTGAAAATCGCCATGGCCAGCGAAGGTCTCAGCGGTCAGCCATTGCTGGTGCCGGAGTCGCTGGCGGTCAGTCAGCGCGAAGCCGATTGCGCTGAAGAGAACGCGGCATGGTTCCAGCGCCTGGGCTTCGAACTGCAGCGGCTGGGACCGGAAACCCTGGCGATCCGCCAGATTCCTGCGTTGCTCAAGCAGGCTGAAGCCAACCGCCTGGTCGGTGATGTTCTGTCGGATCTGATGGAGTACGGCACCAGCGACCGGATTCAGGCACATTTGAACGAACTGCTCGGGACCATGGCCTGTCACGGCGCGATCCGCGCCAATCGGCGCCTGGCATTGCCGGAAATGAACGGCCTGTTGCGTGATATGGAAAACACCGAACGCAGCGGCCAATGCAACCACGGCCGACCGACCTGGACCCAACTGGGCCTGGACGACCTCGACAAACTGTTTCTGCGCGGCCGTTGATGAACCAGCTCCCTCCAGCGATTTTTCTGATGGGCCCGACCGCTGCGGGCAAGACCGATCTGGCCATCGAGCTGACCAAAGTGCTGCCCTGCGAGCTGATCAGTGTCGATTCCGCACTGGTCTATCGCGGCATGGATATCGGCACCGCCAAACCTTCGAAAGAACTGTTGGCCGAGCATCCGCACCGTTTGATCGATATTCTCGATCCGGCGGAGGCTTATTCCGCTGCCGATTTCCGTCGCGACGCGCTACAGGCCATGGCGGAGATCACCGCGCGCGGAAAAATCCCGTTGCTGGTGGGCGGCACCATGCTCTATTACAAGGCCTTGGTGGACGGTCTGGCCGACATGCCGGCGGCGGATCCTGAGGTTCGCGCGCAGATCGAAGCAGAGGCTGCACGCCTTGGCTGGCAAGCGCTGCACGATCAGTTGGCGATCATCGATCCGGTGTCGGCGGCGCGTATCCATCCGAACGATCCGCAGCGCCTCAGTCGGGCGCTGGAAGTTTACCGGGTCAGTGGTCAGAGCATGACCGAGCTGCGCCAGCAACAATCTGCGCAAAGTACTGAAGCAGCCGCTTCGGGACTGCAACAATTGCCCTATACTGTCGCGAACTTGGCCATTGCCCCGGCAAACCGCCAGGTACTGCACCAGCGCATTAAACAAAGATTCACAAATATGTTGGAACAGGGGTTTATCGACGAGGTCGTAGCCCTGCGTAAAAGAAGTGACCTGCACTCAGGGTTGCCGTCTATACGTGCGGTAGGCTACCGCCAAGTCTGGGACTATCTGGACGGCAAGCTGACATTGGCCGAAATGCAGGAGCGCGGCATCATTGCCACGCGCCAATTGGCCAAACGCCAGTTCACCTGGCTGCGCAGCTGGGAAGATATACACTGGCTGGACAGTCTTGATTGCGACAATCTGCCACGCGCCTTGAAATACCTTGGGACCATCTCCATATTGAGCTGAGTCCTTGCAATTGCCGTCTATCCTTGGGGGTGTGACGGCTGAAGCCATCTGAATTATCTATTTTTTATTATTGAATCCTTAAAGGAGTGCGGCACATGTCAAAAGGGCATTCGCTACAAGACCCTTACCTGAATACTTTACGTAAAGAGAAAGTTGGGGTTTCCATCTACCTGGTCAACGGTATCAAACTGCAAGGCACGATCGAGTCGTTCGACCAGTTCGTGATCCTGCTGAAAAACACCGTAAGCCAGATGGTTTACAAACACGCTATCTCGACAGTAGTGCCGGTTCGTCCAATTCGTCTGCCTAGCGCAACCGAATCCGAAGCGGGCGACGCTGAGCCAGGTAACGCCTGATAGGAGTCTCCTTTGTTCTTTGAGCGCCACGGTGGTGGTGAACGAGTCATCCTCGTTCACTTGGATGGACAGGACCCTGAGGCGCGCGAAGACCCGCAGGAGTTTCAGGAACTGGCTAATTCGGCAGGCGCCGAGACCGTCGCGTTTTTTAACGTGCCGCGTCATCGGCCAACTGCCAAATTCCTGATTGGCAGCGGCAAGGTCGAGGAATTGCGCGACCTGGTCAAAGCTGAAGAAGCCGATCTGGTGATCTTCAATCACATCCTCACGCCCAGTCAGGAGCGTAACCTCGAACGTGTTTTCGAGTGTCGCGTGATCGACCGTACCGGTCTGATTCTCGATATTTTCGCCCAGCGCGCCCGTACCCATGAAGGCAAGCTCCAGGTCGAACTGGCCCAGCTTGACCACATGAGCACGCGCCTGGTCCGCGGCTGGACTCACCTTGAACGTCAGGGTGGCGGTATCGGCATGCGCGGTCCGGGCGAAACCCAGCTCGAAACCGACCGCCGTCTGCTGCGGGTCCGCCTGCGGCAGATCAAGGGTCGGCTGGAGAAGGTGCGCAGCCAGCGTGAACAATCGCGGCGCGGCCGTTCGCGTGCCGATATCCCCACCGTTTCGCTGGTGGGGTATACCAACGCTGGCAAATCCACACTCTTCAACAACGTGACGAAATCCGACGTGTACGCGGCCGATCAATTGTTCGCCACGCTGGACCCGACCCTGCGCCGTCTGGAACTGGACGACCTGGGGCCGATTGTCCTTGCCGACACGGTGGGTTTCATTCGTCACTTGCCGCACAAGCTGGTCGAGGCATTTCGGTCTACGCTCGAAGAGTCGAGCAATTCCGACCTGCTGTTGCACGTGATTGACGCGGCGGAGCCGGATCGCATGTTGCAGATCGAACAGGTGATGGTGGTGCTGGGCGAGATTGGTGCCCAGGACTTGCCGATCCTCGAGGTCTATAACAAACTCGATTTGCTTGAAGGTGTGGAGCCGCAAATCCAGCGCGACGAAAACGGCAAGCCCCAGCGGGTCTGGCTGTCGGCGCGTGATGGCACCGGTCTGGAACTGCTTGAGCAAGCCATTGCCGAATTGTTGGGCAGTGATTTGTTCATCGGTACCCTGCGCTTGCCGCAACAGTTCGCTCGACTGCGTGCGCAGTTCTTCGAACTCGGTGCGGTGCAGAAAGAAGAGCACGACGAAGAAGGCATCAGCTTGCTGGCCGTTCGTTTGCCCCGTGTCGAGTTGAATCGACTGGTAAGCCGCGAAGGATTGCAGCCGATGGAATTCATCGAGCAACACACTTTGCAATAAAAGCCTGAAAAAGCGGTTGTGCCGTAACGGCAGGCATTCTGTAGCATTGGTCGGCGCGCCGTGGGTGCGTCTTTGCTTTATCAGATGGAGAGCGCTATGGCTTGGAATGAGCCGGGTGGCAACTCGAATAATCAGGATCCTTGGGGTGGCAAGCGCCGCAATAACGGCGACCGCAAGGGGCCACCAGATCTCGACGAGGCCTTCCGAAAGCTGCAGGAAAGCCTGAACGGGTTGTTCGGTGGTGGTAAAAAACGTGGTGATGACGGCGGCGGTTCCGGCAAGAGCAGTGGCGGCTTCGGCGGTCTGCTCGGCATCGGTCTGGTGGTGCTGGCGGCAATCTGGCTGTACAGCGCGGTCTACGTGGTCGACGAGCAGGAGCAGGCCGTGGTGCTGCGCTTCGGCAAGTACTATGAGACTGTCGGTCCAGGCCTGAACATCTACTTCCCGCCGATCGACAAGAAGTACATGGAAAACGTCACGCGTGAGCGGGCGTACACCAAGCAGGGCCAGATGCTGACCGAAGACGAGAACATCGTCGAAGTGCCGCTGACCGTGCAGTACAAGATCAGCAACCTGCAGGATTTCGTGCTGAACGTCGATCAGCCGGAAATCAGCCTGCAGCATGCAACCGACAGCGCCCTGCGCCACGTGGTGGGTTCCACCGCCATGGACCAGGTGTTGACTGAAGGTCGTGAATTGATGGCCAGCGAAATCAAGGAGCGTCTGCAACGCTTCCTCGATACCTATCGCACCGGGATCACCGTAACGCAGGTCAACGTACAGAGCGCAGCGGCACCGCGCGAAGTGCAGGAAGCCTTCGATGACGTGATCCGCGCCCGTGAAGACGAGCAGCGTTCGCGCAACCAGGCGGAAACCTACGCCAACGGCGTCGTGCCGGAAGCTCGTGGTCAGGCCCAGCGCATCCTCGAAGATGCCAATGGTTACCGTGACGAGACCGTCTCGCGCGCCAAGGGTGAGGCCGATCGCTTTACCAAACTGGTTGCCGAGTACCGCAAGGCACCTGAAGTCACCCGCCAGCGTCTGTACCTGGACACCATGCAGGAAGTCTTCAGCAATACCAGCAAGGTACTCGTGACCGGCAACAAGAACGGCCAGAGCAACCTGCTCTACCTGCCGTTGGATAAAATGATCCAGAACAGTTCGGGCAGCAACGCACCGGTTACCGGTTCGGCCGCCAGCAACAACACGGACGTCACGCCGCATGTCACTGACGTGCCGCAGTCGCGTACAAGGGAGACCCGCTGATGAGCAATAAATCGCTGATCGCCCTGATTGTTGGCGTCGTCGTGGTACTGGTGGGCTGGAACTGCTTCTACATCGTGGCTCAGACCGAGCGCGCGGTGCTGCTGCAATTCGGTCGCGTGGTTCAGGCTGACGTTCAGCCGGGTCTGCATGTGCGGGTGCCTTTCGTTAACCAGGTGCGCAAGTTCGATGCGCGTCTGATGACGCTGGATGCACCAACGCAGCGTTTCCTGACCCTGGAAAAGAAAGCCGTGATGGTCGACGCCTACGCCAAGTGGCGCGTGAAAGATGCCGAGCGCTTCTACACCGCGACTTCCGGCCTCAAGCAAATCGCCGACGAGCGTTTGTCCCGTCGTCTCGAATCGGGTCTGCGTGACCAGTTCGGTAAGCGCACCCTGCACGAAGTGGTATCGGGTGAGCGTGATGCGCTGATGGCTGACATCACCGCGTCGCTGAACAAAATGGCGGAAAAAGAGCTGGGTATCGAAGTTGTCGATGTCCGGGTCAAGGCCATCGACCTGCCGAAAGAAGTAAACCGCAGCGTGTTCGAACGTATGAGCACCGAGCGTGAGCGTGAAGCTCGCGAGCACCGCGCCAAGGGTAACGAGCTGGCCGAAGGCATCCGTGCCGACGCCGATCGTCAACGCCGCGTGCTGCTGGCTGAAGCCTATCGTGAATCCGAAGAGGTTCGCGGTGATGGTGATGCCCAGGCCGCTGCGATCTATTCCAAGGCGTACGGTCAGGATCAGGAGTTCTACGGTTTCTACCGCAGCCTGCGTGCCTACCGTGAAAGCTTCGCGAACAAATCCGACGTCATGGTCCTCGACCCAAGCAGCGACTTCTTCCACTACCTGGAAAAAGCCAAGCCTTGATACGGCGTTGACCTGAATCATTCCGCCCGGCGGCTAAAACCTCGGGCGGGGTGATCCTTTGGGAAAACGTGTGTATGATGCGGCAGCCGGGAAATTCCCGGCTTTTTTGCGTCTGCACGTTTGATTGCTGTTTTTTGCTGCAGAGTATCGGGACGAAAGCCCTGACAGTTTTCGAGGAAAGTGATTGGCGAAGCCGGTAACAGGCTTTTCGCTCCGTTGTTCATGCGCGGAACAATCGTTTTCTGCTTCAATCAAGGCTCAGCCTGCAGGCTGGCCGCCCGGATCAAAGGGGAATGGCGTAATGGCAACGGTAGACCGCTGGCTGCTGCCAGATGGCATCGAAGAAGTACTGCCACCGGAAGCGGCGCGCATTGAAGTTGCGCGTCGTCAGGTGTTGGATCTGTTCCAGAGCTGGGGTTACGAGTTTGTCGTGACTCCTCATATCGAGTACCTGGAATCCCTGCTGACCGGCGCAGGCCAGGACCTGGATCTGCGTACCTTCAAGGTGATCGACCCACAGTCGGGTCGGCAGATGGGTTTCCGTGCCGACATCACGCCGCAGGTGGCGCGCATCGATGCGCACACTCTGCGTCGCGAAGGCCCAAGCCGTCTGTGCTACGCGGGCAGCGTGCTGCACGCCCAACCGCGTGCTCTGTCCTCCTCGCGCAGCCCGATCCAGTTGGGTGCCGAGTTGTACGGCGACGCCAGCCCGAGCAGCGACGTCGAAGTGATCAGCCTGATGCTGGCCATGCTGCAACTGGCCGACGTGCCGGACGTTCACATGGACCTCGGTCATGTTGGCATCTACCGCGGGCTGGCGCGTGCCGCCGGTCTGTCCGGTGAAGTCGAGCAACAGTTGTTCGATGCCTTGCAACGCAAGGCCATCGACGAGGTCATTAGCCTGACCGAAGGCCTGCCCGCCGATTTGTCCGGCATGCTGCGCGCACTGGTTGATCTATGCGGCGGCCGTGAAGTGTTGAGCGCTGCTCGCGAGCGTCTGGCCAATGCGCCGGCCCCGGTGCTGGCGGCACTGGAAGATCTGCTGGCGATCGCCGAGCGTCTTTCGGCGCGCTTCCCCGAGCTGCCGCTGTACTTCGACCTCGGTGAGCTGCGTGGCTACCACTACCACACCGGTGTGGTGTTCGCAGTGTTTGTACCGGGTGTCGGCCAGTCCATCGCTCAGGGCGGTCGTTACGACGACATCGGCGCCGACTTCGGTCGCGCCCGCCCGGCGACTGGTTTTTCCACCGATTTGAAAACCCTGGTGACCCTGGGGCGTGCTGAGATCGAGTTACCGTCTGGCGGTATCTGGATGCCTGACAGTACGGATGCGGCACTCTGGCAGCAGGTTTGCCAGTTGCGCAGTGAGGGTCAGCGTGTCGTTCAGGCATTGCCTGGACAACCTTTGGCCGCCGCCCGTGATGCGGACTGCGACCGGCAATTGATTCAGCAGAACGGGCTTTGGCAAGTATCGCCACTGGCTTCTTGAGTTTTCCTGCCGGCCATCGCCGGCACCAAGTTTGCGCGAATGAGGACAAGTGTTATGGGTAAGAATGTCGTAGTCCTGGGCACCCAATGGGGTGATGAGGGCAAAGGCAAGATCGTTGATCTGCTGACCGAACATGCTGCCGCCGTAGTGCGTTATCAGGGTGGCCACAACGCGGGTCACACTCTGGTGATCGACGGCGAAAAAACTGTCTTGCACCTGATTCCGTCGGGCGTGCTGCGCGAAGGCGTGCAATGCCTGATCGGCAACGGCGTGGTGGTTGCACCTGACGCCCTGCTGCGCGAGATCACCAAGCTGGAAGAGAAAGGCGTACCGGTGCGCGAGCGTCTGCGTATCAGCCCGTCCTGCCCGCTGATCCTGTCCTTCCACGTGGCGCTGGATCAGGCCCGTGAAAAGGCCCGTGGCGAGCTGAAGATCGGCACCACCGGTCGCGGCATCGGCCCGGCGTACGAAGACAAGGTTGCCCGTCGCGGCCTGCGTGTTGGCGACCTGCTGAACATGCCGCGCTTCGAAGACAAGCTGCGTGAACTGGTGGATTACCACAACTTCATGCTGGTCGGTTACTACAAAGAGCCAGCCATCGAGTTCGAAAAGACCTTGGCCGAGTGCAAGGAATACGCTGAGCTGCTCAAGCCGCTGATGCTCGACGTGACTGCCGAGCTGCACGACCTGCGTCGCGCCGGCAAAGACATCATGTTCGAAGGTGCCCAGGGTTCGTTGCTCGACATCGACCACGGCACCTACCCGTACGTGACCAGCTCCAACACCACCGCCGGTGGCGTGGCGACCGGTTCGGGCGTTGGCCCGATGTTCCTCGATTACATCCTGGGCATCACCAAGGCTTACACCACGCGCGTCGGTTCGGGCCCGTTCCCGACCGAGCTGTTCGATGACGTCGGTGCGCACCTGGCCAAGCAAGGTCACGAGTTCGGCGCGACTACCGGCCGCGCCCGTCGTTGCGGCTGGTTCGACGCCGTCATCCTGCGTCGCGCTATCGATGTGAACAGCATTTCGGGCATCTGCCTGACCAAGCTGGACGTACTCGACGGTCTGGAAACCATCAACATTTGCGTCGGCTACAAAGACGCGCAAGGCAACGCCGTTGCGCCGACCGACGCTGACAGCTACGTTGGCCTGCAGCCAGTGTACGAAGAAGTGCCGGGCTGGACCGAATCGACCGTGGGCGCCAAGACCCTGGAAGAGCTGCCGGCGAACGCTCGCGCCTACATCAAGCGCGTTGAAGAGTTGATCGGCGCGCCGATTGACATTATTTCGACGGGCCCGGATCGCAACGAAACCATCGTTCTGCGTCATCCGTTTGCTTGATAAGTCGTTGATGTAAAAAACAAAGGCCCCTTAATCGGGGCCTTTGTCGTTTATGCCTGTTGGACGGCATGACCTTTGCTGTGAATCTGTCTACAAGAGTGCCATCAAATTAATGGCGTCAGAAGTCGAGGTGTTCACAGTGTCGGCCGTTCTCTCACTGTTACAAAGCCGGTTGTTGCGGCCCGTATTCGTTACCCTTGGTATCGCCCTTTTGGTGCAAGTGCTGGTAGCCGTCGCCCTGACTCGGAGCACGGTCACGGCGCTGGAAGCTGATCTGGCGGTGGGCCTCGGTGCCGACAGCCAAAAGCTCTCCGGCGAACTGGAGCAGGCCGGCCGAGAAGTCACCTCAAGTCTGGATAATCTGTCCGCCAGCACCCGTCAGCGCTTGACCGCGGGTTTGTCTGCGCGTCTCAAGGACGAGCAGGCGCAGCTGCGGGCGACGCTGGAAAAGGATCTCAAGGATTCGGCCAACGACATGGCTCAGCTGCTCGCTTCGGTAGCGCCGCGCGCCATGTGGGACAGCGACGTGCCGACCCTGTCGGAATTCGCCCGCCGGGCCCAGCGCAATCCCAATGTGCTGTTTGTGGTGTACGACGACGCCACCGGCCAGCACCTGACCCGCTATCTCAATCGTGAAAACCCGATCAACAAGGCTCTGCTGGAGAAGGGGCAAGGCGAGCGTGCGCTGGATAAAGTGCTGGATGCGGCGAAGAACGATCCATCGGTCTACTACCTCGAAGCTTCGATCAATCCCAATGGCGTGGAAATCGGCAAGGTTTTGATGGGGGTTTCCACAGCTTCGGTTGAAACCGATCTGGCCGCGCTGGACAAGCGCTTTCTGGCGCTGATCGCCAGCAGCGATCAACTGGTCGGCGACAGTCTTGAAGGTGCTGCGGCGGACAGCGCCAAAGCCATGCAGGCGCGCTTGCAGTCCGCGCAGTCGACAGCGGTCGAGATGAAAGCGAATACCGCCCGTACCGTGCAGGACGCGGCGGCGACCTTGCGCTGGCGCATCGGCATGGGTCTGGCGCTGGTTGGCTGCGGTGTGTTGCTGCTGTTGGCCGTGGTGCTGGGCCATCGTGTGGTCAATCGCCTGAAAATGCTCAATGCCGCCATGGATGACCTGGCGGCGGGCGAGGGTGATCTGACCAAGCGCGTGCAGATCAACAGCAAGGACGAAATCGGCGACATGGCCTCGGCGGTCAATCGCTTTGTGGATAAGTTGCAGCCCATCGTTCGTGAGGCGGGCGACGTTGCCCAGCGTACGGGTGTGGAGATCGGTGCGATGACCCTGCGTAACGCCGGCGCCGATGCGGCGGCGGGGATGCAGCGTGATGAGGTCGCCGAAAGTCTGCGCGCGCTGTCGCAAATGGCTGACGAGGCGCAGTCGGAAAGCCATGCGATGCAGGCGGCGCTGAAACAAGTGGTGGATATTCGTCAGGCCACGGACGAAAACACGCGCACATCAGCCAAAGTTGGCAGCCTGATCGAAGCGCTGGCGGGGCAGGTCGATACCGGGGCGAAAGTCATCGAACGCCTGGCACAGCAAAGTGAGCAGATCGAAGTGGTGCTGACGGTGATTCATGGGATTGCGGAACAGACCAACTTGCTCGCGCTGAACGCAGCGATCGAGGCAGCGCGGGCCGGGGAGACCGGGCGCGGATTTGCAGTGGTGGCGGACGAGGTCCGAGCGCTGGCGAGCAAGACGCAAAGCTCCACCGGCGATATTCAGGCGCACATCGTTGCGTTGCAGCAAGGCGCGCGCGAGGCGGTTGAAGCGATCGGCCAGGCCGGACGCCAGGCCAGCGAAGGTTTGCTGGTATTGCGTGATAGCGCGCGGTTGCAGCAATCGGTGCAGACGTCCGTCGAGCAGGTGCATGCGGCGATTGGTCTGGCAACGCAGGCCGCAGCACATCAGGCCCAAGGCGCGCAGGCAGTACGGGGACGGGTCGAGACGATTCATGCGCAGGCCGAAAAAGCGGCGCAGGCAGTGGTGGAAACCACGGCCAGTGGCAAGGTTCTGGATGGTTTGGCTGCACAGCTGAAAGCCAGTCTGGGGCAGTTCAGGGCTTAAGATCAAAAGATCGCAGCCTGCGGCAGCTCCTACATGGGAATTTGCATTTCCCTGTAGGAGCTGTCGCAGGCTGCGATCTTTTTAGCGGCTCAAATACATCCGTGTAGTGAGCAAATACACCGGCAACCCAGAGACAACAATCAACAGCGCCGCATAAGGCGCCGCCGCCGCAAACTCGACATTCGCCGTGTGCGCCCAGACTTCTGTCGCCAAAGTGTTGAGCCCGGTCGGGCTGAGCAATAGCGTCGCGGTCAATTCCTTCATCGCATCCAGAAACACCAGCGCAAACGCCGCGCCCAAAGCCGGGAAGATGATCGGCAATGTCACCCGACAAAATGCCGTGAATGACGATGCACCCAGGGTACGCGCAGCCTCTTCAAGCTGTGGCGCAGCCTTGTTCAGCGCAGTGCGGATGGGTGCCTGCGCCAGCGGCAGAAACAGCAGCGCATAAGCAATCAGCAGCAGGCCCGACGTCTGGTACAGCACCGGCACGTAATGCAGGGCGAAATACACCAGCGTCAGGGCGATCACCAGCCCCGGCAATGCATGCAGCAAATACGGCAGGCGCTCGGCCCAGATCGCCAACTGGCCTTTGTAACGCACCACCAGCAGTCCGACGGGCACCGCCAGCACCAGGCACAACGCTGCGCCGCCGAGCGACAATGCCAGCGACGACAACAGCGCTTCGCTGATCGCCGCCACCGGGAAAGCTGCTGATGAGCCCACCGCCAGCCAGTACGCCAACATCCCCAGAGGAATGCCGCTGCCGACGATCGCCAGTGTCAGGCAATACAACTGACCGACCGCTGCCCATGGCCCCAGCCGAACCTGTTCGGCCCGGCGCGCGGCGCCTTGCCCGGTGCGCACATGCCGACCTTTGCCGCGCACACGCAGCTCCAGCCACAACAGCAACAGACACAGCGCCAGCAACACCGCCGACAGCATTGCCGCATTCGCGTTGCTGAATTCCAGTTCGAATTGCTGATAAATAGCCGTGGTAAAGGTTTGCAGGCCAATGATCGACAATGCCCCGAACTCCACCAGCATGTGCAAGGCAATCAGCAAGGAACCCGCCAACAATGAGGGCCACAGCAGCGGCAGGGTGACGCGGAAAAACACGCCCCAGCGATTCTGCCCAAGCGTGCGGGCGGACTCCTCAAGCGACGGGTCGAGATTGCGCAAGGTTGCTGCCACCGGCAGAAAGATCAGCGGGTATTTCGACAGGCTCATCACCAGAATCGCGCCGCCCAGTCCTTCGAACTGCGCGCTCAGCGACACCCAGGTGAAACTGCTGACAAACGCCGGTACCGCGAACGGCAGGCACAAAATCACGCCCCAAAGCCGACGCCCCGGCAGATTACTGCGTTCCAGCAGCCAGGCCAGCGACAGACCGATCACGCCACACGTCACCGTTACGCCAACCATTAGCGCGAGGGTATTGCGCAGCAGGCCAAACACATACGGGCGCCACAGCAGATGCAGCGCCTCGGCCCAGCCGGCCTGCCAGGCTTTCAAGCCGACATAGGCCAGCGGCAGCAGGCTCAGCACCACCAAGAGCAAAACCGGCAGCACCAGCCAGATCGACGGCCGCTTGCGCCTGGGTATGTAGCCCCCGCGCGAGGCGGGGGCGGATAACGATGCGGTCATCAGTTCAAGCCAACTTCACGTTCCAGCTCCAGCGCCTCTTCGGCATTGCCCAGATCGGCAGGTGTCACGTTCGGCGCTTCCAGTTCGCTGAACGGCTTGAGCCCGCGATCCGATTCCATGCCTTTGTGCAGCGGATATTCGGCGGTGGTCTGAGTGATCACGCGCTGACCTTCTTCGCTGGCCATGAAGGCGAGGAATTGCTGGGCTTCTTTCGGATGTTTGCTGGATTTCAATACGGCCGCGCTGGACACGGTGATCAGGCCGCCAGCGTCGCCGCCGGTGAAGTAATGGAGTTTGGAATCGAGCTTGCCTTTCTCGCGTTGAAGGGCGAACCAGTAGTAGTTGTTCACCAGCACGGTAGCGACTTCGCCGTTTTCCACAGCTTTGAGCGCGACCATGTTGTTGCTGTAGGTCTTGCCGAACGCGCGCAGACCGGTAAGCCATTCTTCGGCGGCGTCACGACCGTGCAGCTTGATGATCGCGACGGCCTGTTCCTGAAACGCGCCACTGGTGGGCACGAAACCGACCTTGCCTTGCCATTGCGGGTCGGAAAATTCCATCACCGACTTCGGCAGGTCTTTTTCATCGATCAGTTTCGGGTTGAACGCGACCACGCGCACGCGCGCAGTAACACCGATCCAGGTGCCGTTGGCGGCGACGTATTTTTCCGGGAGAACCGCCAGTGTGGCGTCATCGGTCTTGGCCAGCAGACCTTGTTCGCCGAGGTTGTTCAGCGGTGGCGACTCTTCGGTGTAGATCACGTCCGCGGGGGAGCGGTCGCCTTCTTCGATGATCTGGCTGGCCAGCTGGTTACTGCTGCCCTTGCGCACGTTGACGTGAATGCCGGTCTTGGCTTCGAAGGCTTTGGCAATCGCGTCGCCGACTTCCTTGTGCTGGCCGTTATAAAGAGTCAGGGAGACCGCATCGGCAGCCTGGGTGAGGGGAGTGGCGAGCGCCAGGCCAAGGAGGGTAAAGGTCAGGCCTCGGCGCAGGGTATTTCGAAACATCATTCGCAGGGTTCCTCACTGTCGCATTGCAAAAACTTGCAACAATGATAAACGATATTGTTTCTCAAGTGCGCCTTGTGCGGCAACCGGCGATCTTGTAGGAGCTGCCGAAGGCTGCGATCTTTTGATCTTGTTCTCTAAAAAACAAGATCAAAAGATCGCAGCCTCGTTGCACTCGTCAGCTCCTACAAGCTCATACAAGACCTGCGGAAATTCAGGAAGCCAGAAACGCAAAAACCCGCTTTCGCGGGTTTTCGTGAAATCCAAGGCCTTAACCTTGGGTTTGAATTGGTGCCCAGAAGAAGACTCGAACTTCCACGACCGTAAGGTCACCAGCACCTGAAGCTGGCGTGTCTACCAATTTCACCATCTGGGCAATCATCGCAAGCGTTGCCGCTGTTGATGTGGCGCACTATACGGAGCGCTTTTTGATCTGTAAACCCCTGATTTAATTTTAATAAATCGGTTTTAACAAAAGCATTTCTTAGAATGCAAAAAACCCGCTTTCGCGGGTTTTTGTGTGAGTCTTGAAACTGATCTAGTCTCAATCTCGAAATTGGTGCCCAGAAGAAGACTCGAACTTCCACGACCGTAAGGTCACCAGCACCTGAAGCTGGCGTGTCTACCAATTTCACCATCTGGGCAGTATCGGTAACGCTTGTGCGTCGTCGATGGCGCGCACTATACGGAGCGTCTTTTTAACTGTAAACCCCTGGCAGAAAAAAATATGATTTTTTTTACCGGCGGCGTTCAAAACGGCTTTGCGATGTCGATAGAAGGCCCCAGCAGCGCCTTATATAGTCGGAAATTTCCCGTTTCATGGCGCCTATGCCAAACTAACCCGCATATAGACAAGGTGAAAACTCTCTAATGGCCGATTGGCAGTCCCTCGATCCCGAGGCCGCTCGTGAAGCGGAAAAATACGAAAACCCTATTCCTAGCCGCGAACTGATCCTGGCGCACCTCGCCGATCGGGGTTCGCCTGCTGCCCGCGAGCAACTGGTCGAAGAGTTTGGTCTGACCACAGAAGACCAGATCGAAGCCCTGCGCCGCCGCTTGCGCGCCATGGAGCGCGACGCTCAACTGATCTACACCCGTCGCGGTACCTACGCGCCGGTCGACAAGCTCGACCTGATCCTCGGTCGCATCAGTGGTCACCGTGACGGCTTCGGCTTCCTGGTGCCGGACGACGGCAGCGACGACCTGTTCATGAGCCCGGCGCAAATGCGTCTGGTATTCGACGGTGACCGTGCGCTGGCTCGCGTCTCCGGTCTCGACCGTCGCGGTCGCCGCGAAGGCGTGATCGTCGAAGTGGTTTCCCGGGCTCACGAAACCATCGTCGGTCGCTATTTTGAAGAAGGCGGTATCGGCTTTGTCGTCGCTGACAATCCGAAGATCCAGCAAGAAGTGCTGGTCACGCCGGGCCGCAACGCCAACGCGCAGATCGGTCAGTTCGTCGAGGTGAAAATCACCCACTGGCCGACGCCGCGCTTCCAGCCACAAGGCGACGTGGTCGAAGTGGTCGGCAACTACATGGCGCCGGGGATGGAAATCGATGTTGCCCTGCGCACTTACGACATTCCGCACGTCTGGCCTGAAGCTGTTCTGAAAGAAGCGGCCAAGCTAAAGCCGGAAGTCGAAGAAAAAGACAAAGAGAAGCGCATCGACCTGCGTCATCTGCCGTTCGTGACCATCGACGGCGAAGATGCTCGCGACTTTGACGATGCGGTCTACTGCGAAGCCAAACCTGGCAAGCTGCGCCTGTTTTCCGGTGGGTGGAAGTTGTACGTGGCGATTGCCGACGTTTCCAGCTACGTGAAAATCGGTTCGGCGCTTGATAACGAAGCGCAGGTTCGCGGCAACTCGGTGTACTTCCCCGAGCGCGTGATTCCGATGCTGCCTGAGCAGTTGTCCAACGGCTTGTGCTCGCTGAATCCGCAGGTTGATCGTCTGGCCATGGTTTGCGAGATGACCATCTCCAAGTCCGGCGAAATGACCGACTACTGCTTCTACGAAGCGGTGATTCATTCCCACGCTCGCCTGACCTACAACAAAGTCAGCGCGATGCTGGAAACGCCGAAGGTCGCCGAAGCGCGCAAATTGCGTGGCGAATACACCGACGTCGTGCCGCACCTCAAGCAGCTCTACGCGTTGTACAAAGTATTGCTGGCGGCCCGTCACGTGCGTGGCGCGATTGATTTCGAAACGCAGGAAACCCGGATCATCTTCGGCTCCGAGCGCAAGATTGCTGAAATCCGCCCGACCGTACGCAACGATGCGCACAAGCTCATCGAGGAATGCATGCTGGCGGCCAACGTGGCCACCGCCGAATTCCTGAAGAAGCACGAAATCCCTGCGCTGTACCGCGTTCACGCCGGTCCGCCGCCGGAGCGTCTGGAAAAACTGCGCGCGTTCCTGGGTGAGCTCGGCCTGTCCCTGCACAAAGGCAAGGACGGTCCGTCGCCGAAGGATTATCAGGCCCTGCTCGCCAGCATCAAGGACCGTCCGGATTTCCATCTGATCCAGACCGTCATGCTGCGGTCGTTGAGCCAAGCGGTGTACAGCGCGGAAAACGATGGTCACTTCGGCCTGAATTACGAAGCCTATACCCACTTCACTTCGCCGATCCGCCGTTATCCGGACCTGCTCACGCACCGTGCGATCCGCAGCGTGATCCATTCGAAACAGGACACTCCGCACGTTCGTCGTGCCGGTGCGATGACCATTCCGAAGGCGCGCATTTATCCGTACGACGAGCCGGCGCTGGAACAACTCGGTGAGCAATGCTCAATGAGCGAACGCCGTGCCGACGAAGCAACCCGCGACGTAGTGAACTGGCTCAAGTGCGAGTTCATGAAGGATCGCGTCGGCGAATCGTTCCCGGGCGTGATCACCGCAGTGACCGGTTTCGGTCTGTTCGTCGAACTGACCGACATTTATGTCGAAGGTCTGGTGCACGTCACCGCGCTGCCTGGTGATTACTATCACTTTGATCCAGTGCATCACCGCCTGGCTGGCGAACGCACAGGTCGTAGCTTCCGCCTCGGCGATACCGTTGAAGTGCGCGTCATGCGCGTCGACCTCGACGAGCGCAAGATCGACTTCGAGATGGCCGAAAAAACCATCAGCGCGCCGATCGGTCGCAAGAAACGTGGCGCCGAAACCGCTGCGCCGGCTGCCAAGGCTGCGGAAGAAAAAGCCCCAGCGAAAACCGCCGGCCGTCGTCCAGCCAAAGAGAAGGCTGTCGAGGCTTATCGTCCGAGCGATGCCGTGGCGAAAAACGCCGAGCTGCGGAAAAGCCGTGAAATGAAGAAAGCGTTGCTTTCCGATGCCAAAAACGGTGGTAAAGCGGCGTCCGGGGGAAAGACCGGACGGTCGGCGCCTGAACAGGCTTCCGGCGGCAAGTCAGGCAAACCGAGCAAACATCGTAAAGGCCCGCCAAAAGCGGGTTCGGCTCCAGCCAAAAGTGGCGGGGCGCGTAAACCGAAGGCGAAGTCATGAGTCAGTTGGAAAAAATCTACGGCGTTCACGCGGTAGAAGCGTTGCTGCGTCATCATCCCAAGCGCGTCAAGCAGATCTGGCTGGCGGAAAGCCGCAACGATCCGCGGGTGCAGACGCTGGTCGAACTGGCTAACGAAAACCGTGTCCAGGTCGGCCAGGCCGAGCGTCGCGAAATGGACGCCTGGGTTGAGGGCGTGCATCAGGGCGTCGTCGCGGAAGTCAGCCCTAGCCAGGTCTGGGGCGAGGCGATGCTCGACGAGTTGCTCGATCGCACCGAAGGCGCGCCGCTGTTGCTGGTGCTCGACGGCGTGACCGATCCGCACAACCTCGGCGCCTGCCTGCGTTCGGCCGATGCGGCCGGTGCGATGGCAGTGATCGTGCCGAAAGACAAGTCGGCCACCCTGACTCCGGTTGTGCGTAAAGTCGCTTGCGGCGCGGCGGAAGTGATTCCGCTGGTGGCCGTGACCAACCTCGCCCGTACGCTGGAAAAGCTCCAGCAGCGCGGTCTGTGGGTAGTCGGTACGGCCGGTGAGGCCGAGGTCAGCATTTATGACCAGGATCTGACCGGCCCGACGATTCTGATCATGGGTGCCGAAGGCAAAGGCATGCGCCGCCTGACCCGCGAGCATTGCGACTATCTGGTGAAACTGCCGATGGCTGGCAGCGTCAGCAGCCTGAACGTCTCGGTGGCGACCGGCGTCTGCCTGTTCGAAGCCCAGCGCCAGCGCGGCGTGAAAGCCAAACCTGCTGCCAAGAAATAACCACGTAGGAGCTGCCGCAGGCTGCGATCTTTTGACCTTGATGTAAAAAAATCAAAAGATCGCAGCCTTCGGCAGCTCCTACAGTGTTTATGGGTGGTTGTTCAAATAATCACCAATTGCCTTGCGCCCCCGCAGTCCCTTCTCTACAATTGCGCCCCTTGCTGTGACGGCAGGCACGCATGTGCCCCGCGCCGGCAAGTCCATAAGTGTCATTCACTCCTTGTCTGACCGTTTTTGAGCGGCAGGCTACAACCCGTAAGGAGCATTCATGCGTCATTACGAAATCATCTTTCTGGTCCACCCGGATCAGAGCGAGCAAGTCGGCGGCATGGTTGAGCGTTACACCAAGCTGATCGAAGAAGACGGCGGCAAAATCCACCGTCTGGAAGATTGGGGCCGTCGTCAACTGGCCTACGCAATCAACAATGTTCACAAGGCTCACTACGTGATGCTGAACGTTGAGTGCACTGGCAAGGCCCTGGCCGAGCTGGAAGACAACTTCCGCTACAACGATGCAGTGATCCGTAACCTGGTCATCCGTCGCGACGAAGCCGTTACCGGCCAGTCCGAGATGCTCAAGGCTGAAGAAAACCGCAGTGAGCGCCGTGAGCGTCGCGACCGTCCTGAGCACGAAGGCGCCGAAGGCACCGACAGTGATGACAGCGACAACAGCGATAACGCTGACGAGTAATCCACGGACCTTATTAAGGAGCCTATCAAATGGCACGTTTCTTCCGTCGTCGTAAATTCTGCCGCTTCACCGCTGAAGACGTGAAGGAGATCGATTACAAAGATCTCAACACTCTGAAAGCTTACGTATCCGAGACCGGCAAAATCGTTCCAAGCCGCATCACCGGTACCAAAGCTCGTTATCAGCGTCAGCTGGCCACCGCTATCAAGCGCGCCCGCTTCCTGGCCCTGCTGGCCTACACCGACAGCCACGGCCGCTGAGACCGGGCAGTCGACAAGTAGCAAAGGATTGAATGCATGCGTGCCTTAGCTGAGTTCATCATGCGCGGCCGCATGCAGGCCACTCTTGTAGTGGCCGGATGTGCAACATTGCCGTTGTTGTATTGGTTGGGTGCTGCCGCGGGAAGCCTTGTGCTGCTGCGGCGCGGATTGACGGACGCCCTTGGCGTTCTGTCTCTGGGACTGCTGCCGGCGTTGATCTGGTGGCTGTATGC